>JAYSQC010000651.1:0-1993 GCA_043721755.1 Schlesneria sp. | reverse complement strand
CAACGCACATCCTCGCTTACGCTTCGGGTTAGTGTGAAATGTGCCATCCTCACCCGCGAGCGGTATATGCCAGCCCAGGGCAACGCCCTGGGTTGGCGGTTTCTACGAATCTCAAGCTCTGAAAGGGCGGCACTACTCTTGCCAACAAATTAGGGCCGCCCCTTCGGGGCTTCAAATTCTGTGTCGTTTGGAACCCAGGGCGGCGCTCCCGTTGGTCGCTGGCCCTGGACTGACTTACGGCTGCCCCGTTGGGGCGAAAACCCAAAACAGCGCAACTTCAAAAAGCGCAAGCGAAGCCCTTCTTCGCTTGCGTTTCAGGCTTCGGTCAGTCGCGTTCCGCCGTCGGGGGGCGTCTGCTACTCTCCGCCGCGTCGCCGCTTCGGAATGTGCGACGTGGGAGGCAATGGCGATCGTGGAAGGAAACGATGTGACGCGGGGCAACGCGCCGCAGGATCGAGATGCAGTTGGAGCACGAGCGTCTCAATGCTTCGTTACGGAAGCCGCCAGCTCCATGAAGGACGGCTTAGAATTGGATGGCGATGCCACCGATTTCCGTTCTGCGGAACTCCCTCCCCCCGAGGTCGTTCTGAAACGCGATCTTCGCCTGAGCATCGGCGATGGCACGCTGTACGGCGTGATGGTCGGTGGTGGCGAATCCTACCTTCAAGCGTTCGTCCTCGCGGTGGGATTGGGCGAAGTGTTCGCCGGTCTCGTTGCGACGGTTCCCGTGTTGATCGGGAGTCTGTTGCAGTTGATCTCACCGCGCGCGGTACGAATTCTCGGGTCTCACAAACGCTGGGTCGTGGTCTGTTCGCTGTTGCAGGCGGCGTGCTTCCTGCCGTTGATTTCGGCCGCGTGGGTTGGCCAGATATCGGCCTTCTCGGCGATGCTCATTTCATCGGTCTATTGGGGCGCGAGTCTCGGAACCGGCCCCGCCTGGAATACGTGGCAGGGGACGATCATTCCTCGTTCACTGCGAGCCAAGTTCTTCGCGAAGCGGTCGCGACTCTGTCAGGCGACCACGCTGGCCGGATTCCTCGCGGCCGGGTTCGCTCTGGAAGCAGGCAAGGCCGCCGGTGATCGCATTGGGATCTTCGCCGTCTTGTTCGGCGTGTCTTGTCTGTGCCGCATCCTGTCGTCCGCGTGCCTGGCCTTCCAAAGCGAACCGACTCCCATCCCCGCCGCCATGCGGTTTCTGACCCTGCCCGAGCAGTGGCAAAAGTTCTCGCGAGGCCCCTCTGGCAGATTGTTGCTGTTCGCGGTCTCGATGCAGGTCGGAGTCCACGTCGCCGGGCCGTTTTTCGTGCCGTACATGTTGAAGGAACTCCACTTCGCCTACACCGACTTCGCGATCCTGATCGGCATCTCGTTTGTCGCGAAGTTCGTCTGCCTGCCGTGGTGGGGCCGACTCGCCCATCGCACCGGCGCGCAACGACTGCTCTGGATCGGAGCCATCGGGATCATCCCACTCGCGGGCGGCTGGGTCGTGAGTGCCAACTATTGGTGGCTGCTCGCACTGCAACTGTTGGCGGGAGCCGCCTGGGGCGCGTACGAACTGGCCCTCGTGTTGCTCTTCTTCGAGACGATTCCCGAGTCCGAACGAACCAGCTTGCTCACGCTCTATAACGTCGCCAACTCGGCGGCATTGGCCGTCGGTTCACTGATCGGAGCCGCCTTGCTTCAAATTGTGGGCATCAGCATCGCGGGCTACCTCACGGTCTTCGGCTGCTCCTCGTTATTGCGACTGCTGACGATGGTCCTGTTGCGACGCATCCCGACGACCAACGTGATGTCCGCTGCCGTCTCCGTCCGACCGCTCAGCGTGAGATCATCCGGTGAGTCCCTCGACGCCCCGATCCTGCCGGGCCTCCCCGATCAAACGAGCGACGAGTGACGAGCGACGAGTGACGAGTGACGAGCGACGAGTGACGAGCGACGAGTGACGAGTGACGAGTGACGAGTGACGAGTGACGAGTGACGAGTGACGAGTGAC
>JAYSQC010000650.1:0-10294 GCA_043721755.1 Schlesneria sp. | reverse complement strand
GAGCCCTTCTTCAGTGGCAGGGAACTCCAAGAACCAGGGGGCTGACGCCACCCCGCTCCGAAACGGACAAGAGGGCTAACGCCCAAGAATCCGACTTGGGTGGCGGCTCTGCCGCGTCGTTCTAAGTGCCTCACCGCGAAAGGAAGTCCGGCTAACAAAGCTAAGCCGGACTTCAAAATTAGACTCCCCCACAGGACACCACCTCATGCGATTCATTCACGCCGCCGACATTCATCTCGACAGTCCGCTCCGTGGACTCGAAGCCTATCCCGGCGCACCGGCCGAGCGATTGCGGATCGCCACCCGGCAGGCGTTCGATCGCGTCGTGGATCTCTGCCTCGAAGAGCGCGTCGATTTTCTGATCATCGCGGGAGACTTGTTCGACACCGAGGTGAAAGACTTCCACGCGGCACTCGCGGCGGCGGTGCAGTTGCGGCGACTCGATCAGGCCCACATCCCGGTCTATCTGATCCTCGGCAATCACGACTCGCGCGAGGAGATGACTCGTCACGTTCCGTGGCCCGCGAACGTCACGCTCTTCGATCACAAGCAGGCTCAGACGGTGAAGCACCCAACTCTGCCGGTCGCGCTGCACGGGATGAGCTACCCGAAGCGCGAAGTGACCGAGAACCTCGTCCCCAACTATCCGACTCCCGTCGCGGGCTGCTTCAACATCGGGCTGCTTCACACGAACGCCGGCGGCAATTCGCAGCACGCCGCCTATGCCCCCTGCTCTGTCGAAGAGCTGGTCGCGAAGGGCTACGACTACTGGGCGCTGGGGCATGTCCACGACTTCGCGATCCTGCACGAGCGGCCTCACGTCGTGTACTCGGGCAACACGCAGGGGCGACACGCGCGCGAGACCGGTCGCAAAGGCTGCCTGCTCGTCACCGTCGATGCGCGGAGCAGCGGGTGCGAACTGCGTGAGGTCGAATTCCGCGAGACCGATCTCGTCCGCTGGTTCCGTGAGACGATCCCACTCCAACCCGACGACGATGCCGACGCGCTACTCGATACGGCGCGCGACCGCTTGCGTGAAGTGGTCGCCGCAGCAGACGGACGCCTCGCAGCGGTGCGACTCGAATTCACCGGCCGTTGTGCGGTACACGAGCAACTCGCCAAAGACGCCTCGCGCCAACAACTCGTCACGAACCTGCGGGCACTCGCGTCCGACTTCGGCGACGACGTGTGGGTCGAGAAGATCAAGTTCCACACGCAATCGCCGCTCGACCTGAACGCCCTCCGTGAGCGACACGACTTGATCGGCCAGTTGCTCCGCGACATCGGCCTCCTCGCGAACGATCCGCAGTCACTCATCGCGCTCACCGAAACCAAAGACCTCGCGACCAAAGTCGCCGCCGAACTGACTCAAGACGACGATGGTTCCGACAAGTTCGACCTCGACGATCCCGCGCGCCACATCGGCTGGCTCCGCGACGCCGAGGCGTTGTTGCTGAGCCATCTGGTCTAACATGCTGACTCTTGGGCGTTAGCCCCGCTCTGGGCGTCAGCCCTTCCCGTCCTTCTGAGCGGGGCGGCGTTAGCCCCCTGGTTCTTCGATCAAGCAGCAGCAGGGCTAACGCCCAAGAGCCAGGGGGCTGACGCCACCCCGCTCAGAAAAGTCATCCGTAGACCCGACCCCGCGCCCACCAAGACCTAATCCACACCGCTTCGTTTAACCGCGTGGGCAACGCCCCGCGCGTCGATGGGCGAAACAGGCTCCCACGTCACTCGACGCGCGGGGTGTTGCCCACGCGGCTAAACGAAGCAGATAACAGACAACAGAAAGCTCCCGTGAAAATCCGCCAACTGCACATCAACCGCTTCGGTCACTTCCACGAGTGCGACCTCGTCTTTTCCGGCGACGGCTTGCAGGTCATCTACGGCCCGAACGAAGCGGGCAAAACGACGCTGCTCGAATTCCTACGCGGGCTACTGTTCGACTTCCCCGCGCGGACGCCCTACGACTTCGGTGACAAAGGTGAGATGGCCGGTGTCGCGACGCTCGAACTGCGTGACGGCCGCGAGGTCGAGCTGCGCCGCCGCAAAGGAAACAAGGACAAGGTCTCGATCAAGCTCGACGGTCAGCCGACCGACCTCGACGATGCCGGATGGTTGCGGCTGCTCGATCACGCCGATCGCGGGTTGTTCGAGTCGGTCTTTGCGTTCGGCCTCGATCAACTCAGCCAAGGGGAAGCGACGCTCAAGCATGAGAGCCTGCAATCGGCTCTCTTCGGCGGTAGCCTCGGCGGGAACAACAGCCCGGACAAAGTTGTTGCCGAGCTGACGCGCCAAGCGGACGACCTCTTCAAGAAGAGTGGCTCGAAGCCCGCGATCAACGTCCTCCTCGCGGACCTCAAGAAGCTGACGAAAGAGATCAAAGACCAGTCGCTCCGCCCGGAGAAGTTTCACGAAGCCGAGGCCACCGTCACGAAAGCGGCCGAGCGCGCGAAGGCTCTCCACGATCAAGTCGATCAACTCCGCCGCGAGCACTCGCAGATCGAGAAGCGCGTCCGCGCGTGGTCGAAGTGGTGGGAGTTGCAGCAGCGACGGAGTGAACGCGACCAGCTCGACATCACCGCCAATCCGCCACTAACCCGCAGCGTGAGCGAGGACATCGGGACATCACGCTTGGAATCGCCCTCGCTCACGCTGCGGGTTGGTGTTGGAACGACCGAGCGTGCCGTAGGGTGGGACCAGCGGCGCTTCGCCGCGCCGGCCCACCAGGCAGTCGAAACACATCCCGATGGCGGGGTAGCCCCAGAGGGTGGGCCGGCGCACGAAGCGTGCTTGTCCCACCCTACGTCACCGCCGCAACGTTCACGAATCCCCGCCGATGCACGACAGACGTTCCAATCGCTCAGCAAAGACTTGAAGTCACTCACCGACGAACAGGCACGACGCACCGCTGAGGCTGAGCAATTTGAACGCAGCCTGACCGCACTCAAGCTTGATCCCGGCGCGGTCTCGTATCGGGCCGAGATCAAGTCGTGTCTCGAACTCCGCCAGTCGTTCATCGAAGCGAAGGAGCAGCTTCCCGAACGTCAACGTCAGCGCGAGACCATGAAGCTGCTGATCGACCGCGAGTTGTCCGAACTCCGTCCCGGTTGGACTCACGACGACCTGCGCGCTTTCTCCGTCGATGTCGCGACGCGCGCGGAGATTGGGCGATTGAGTGACGAACGTCGCGAGCGAATGACCTCGCAGACGATGCTTATCGCCAAGCGAGACAGCGATGCCGCGAACCTCGAACGCGCGAACGACGATCTCGCCGAGATCGGTTCGCCGCGCGATGTGACTGCGCTCGCCGCCGTTCTCATTGACGAAGCCGACTTCGTCGCGAATCGCAAGCAGATGGAAGCGACTCGCACCGACCTCGCCAAGCTGGATCGCAAGCTCGCCACGCAATGTCGCAAGCTCACGCCGCCGATGCCTGCCGCGACGGTCGCGCCTCAGGAGTTACCCGTGCCAAGGGCCGAGACCGCCGCCGACTTCGACGCCCGCTTCGCCGACCTCCGTGAGCAACTTCGCATCGAACGCGCGTCGCTCGACGAAGACGCCACAGAGCAGAGTGAGATCGAACGGACTCTCGCCACCGCGATGTCGAGTCACATCGTCCCCAGCCTCGACGAACGCGATGCCGCTCGCGCTCGACGCGACGCCGGTTGGGAACTGGTGCGGCAAAAGTACGTCGCCGGTGAACAGGCCGATTCGTCCATCCGTGCGTGGTTAGTCGCGTTGCAGAGTGAGGCCGATCAAACCGTAGGATGGACGCCTCGTCCGTCCGAGAGCGGACAGTCGCCTCCGGCTTCAGCGAGCCATCCAACGACGGGTGGACGGATGACCGAGGGTGGACGGACGGACGAGGCGTCCATCCTACGAGCCGAGGCGCTGGTCGAGGGCTACGAGCAAGTCGTTCGCGTCGCCGACACTATCGCCGACCAAATCTATGACAACGCGAAAGAAGTCGCCGAGCGCGAGGGCTTGAAGAGACAGCTTGCAACGCTCGCGCAGCGACTCGACCAGAAGCGGCAACGGATCGCGGACCTCGAACGCCAGCAAGCCGATCTGCAAACGAACTGGCTCGCCCTCTGGCAGACTTGCGGTTTCGAGCCACTCGCCCCCGATGCGATGCTGGCGTGGCTCAACGATCACGAAGCGGCCTGCGCGACGATCGCCCAACGCGAAGAGCTGGTTGTCGAACAGTCGCAACTCGCCGAACGGATCGCATCGTTTGAACTGCGGCTTCGCGCGGCGTGTGGATGCGACCTCGCAGATGAAGAATCCCTGAGCGGGGCGGCGTCAGCCCCCTGGTTCCCGGGCGTTAGCCCTTCCGTTGCCGCGACGAAGAACCGGGGGGCTAACGCCGCCCCGCTCGGAAATCAAATTGTGGATCGCGTGCCCGATGGCGGCGATCTGCCTAGGTTGCTCACCGCAGCCCGGCAGTCGGTCGAGGACGCGAAGGACCAGCAGCGTCGCGCGACCGAGTTGCAGAAGGAGGTCCGCCGTCTCGACAAGCAATTCGCCAAGTACGACGCCGACTTGCAGAGTCTGATCGCGCGCGAGACGGTCGCGAGTGCCGAGTGGCAGGCGGTGCTAAGTCGCCTCAATCTCCCCGCCGGTTGGACCGCAGAACTGGCACGCGAAGTGATCGACAAACTGAGCGCGACGCGCGTCCGGCTCGATGCCTTGCCTGGAGAAGAGACACGCATCACCGCGATGAAGTTGCGCATCAACGAGTTCGACCAGCGCGTCCGTGCGTTGTGCGAGGCCCTCGAACCCGAACTGCTGCGCGCGCCGAGCGAACTCGCCATCGAGAAGCTCGCCGAGCAAGTCGAACGGGCCGTCGAAGCCCAACGCAAACACGACGACCTCTCGCACAAGTTGTCAGCGGCACGCGAGCAATCCCAGTCGCTGAGCGACCGCCACACGCAGCTCGACGCCGAACGAGTCACCCTGTTCGCACTCGCCAACGCCGCGAACGAAACCGAGTTCCTCGAAGTCGTCACGCGGGCCGAGAAGATCGTTCGCTTGGACACTGAGATCGAACAGCTTCAGCGTGACATCGACCTCATCCGTGCGGGGGACGACCGCGACGAATTTGAAGCGTCGCTCGCCCACAGCGAACGTGCAGTCCTCGAAGGAGAGCAACGCGACCTCGCCGAACAGCTTAGTCAGCAGGAGCAGCTCAAACGCGAGGCCGATGAAGCGGTCGGTGCCGCACGCAAGGAGCTTGCTCAGCTCGACGGTTCCGGAGCGGTCGCGATTCTCACCGAAGACCTGTCTCGCAAACGCTCGCTGCTCGCCGCCGAGGTCGATCGCTACCTGCCGCTCGTCTACGCCCGGCATCTCCTCAACGCGGCCGTCAGTCGTTTTGAGAAAGAGAACCAGCCCGAGATGATCGCGACCGTCTCACGCCTGCTGAGCCAGATGACCGGCGGCAAGTACATCGAGTTCGATCGCTCGGGCGGCGGCAAACAACACGTCCTCATCCGCCGCGCCGATGGCGTCGAACGAACGCCCGATCAACTGAGCACCGGCACGCGCGAACAACTTTACTTGGCCATCCGCCTCGCCTACGTCCTGCACTACTGCGAGAAAAACCAACCGCTCCCCATCATTATCGACGATGTCCTCGTCAACTTCGACGAGGCCCGCACCCGCCAAACCCTCGCCACGCTGGCCGATGTCTCCCGCTCGGCCCAAGTCCTGTTCTTCACCTGCCACCCGCACATGGTCCGACTGGCCCGCGATGTCGTGCCGGAATTGAATCCGATCGAACTCACCGGCCTCCAGACGTAGCAGGTGCTGCCAGCGCCATCTCCGCTTCGTATTGATCGGCACCTGATAAACACAGCTTCCGCGAAGACTTTTACGCACCGGTACGGCTCTCACATTCTGTGAGGTGCTGTCGGTTTCACGGACAGCACCTCAATTCGCATTCATGTGAGTCCCCTTCCACACAGGGGCTTTCTGTTTCTGTCACCCGCTCCATCACCTAAAAAGCTCAAGCCCTTCGCAAGGCATCAGAGCGTGCCATGCTGCCGGTACACGACAAAAGTCCAATTAGGAAGACTTACACAGACCAAGCCGATACCGGCATCTTGAAATTCGCGACTTCAATGCCGACACGGTGATAAGTTGTCGAGCGGCAATCGTTGTGTAGTCGTCACCTTCAGCCAGTTCTTGAAAAGTGGACCATTCGACCGCAGTGACTTGGCGGCGAACTTGGCTGATCGTCTCGCCGTTGCACAGGCTATCCAGCTTCGCGCACTCCACATGTGAACGACAGCACGAGACGCAGTACTCACACAACAATTGATTTCGGCGGCGGTACTTCTTCGCTCGATTAGTGACGAGGTTGTTCAGTCGCTTGCCGGTAGAGTGTGAGGGATCAAGCCCGTCACGAATGGAAAGCAGATCAAGGAATGAATCCATCTGCTCATCGGATGCCCACGATTTGTGGTCGATCCGCAGTCGTCGTTCCGCATTTGTTTGAAGTGCGGCGTAATCGTCCCAAGCCGTAAGCGCAGAATAGCCATTTGCGAGCATATCCAACTCCTTGATCTGTGCCAGCCGCTATTGGCTGACGGGGGTTGAGAAACATACCACCACGCACTCAAGGGCCGCACAATGGAGGAACAAGACGCTGTGCTTGTTTCACTCCGACGAACCCTCACGAACGAGGCGGTAATTGCAGGGAAAGAGTACGGTTGATTCTCCATTTTTCAAAGGAACAAAGTTGGACGGAGGCCGAACGACTTCCGCCCAACCGATTTGCTGTCACTTGGTCTGAAGCTGCGTTGCTAGATTGTCTGACCATTGCTTGCGAAGTGTCTCGAAGACTTTCTGATGATGGTGGCCGTCATCAGTGCTACCCATCTGACTCTGTGTGCGCGCGAGCGAAAAGAGCAGCGATTGAAGTCCAACAAGCACTTCGCGGCACGTTCCACCAACATCCGCTGAGACCTCGACGTTATCCTCCCCGATTTCTTGAGCTGCTTCAGTTGCGTTTGCTAGTTCACTGATCGGCTGCCAAATGCGGGTGAAGAAAGGATGCGCGGTGTTGACTGTCAGAATCACTTTTCCGTACTTGAAATCACAGTGATAGAACGGCCAGTAGTCGTCATGTGTAAAGCGTGTCAGGTAGCGAGAGGATTTGACTCGATCGAGTGCTTGTTCGTCAGTTTCGCCCTCTCGCTTCAAGGTGACCGCCAAACCTTGCAGGTTCTGTTCAAGCGATGCCTGCTCATCTGGCAGAAGCTCAGGAAGAGGCTTCCCCTGAAATGCTTCAGAATCATTGGCCCGGCGTTCCGCCTCGCCAATTCGAGGTCTGGACTTCAAAGAAGCACGCTTTGATTGTGCCTGACTAACTGCGTTCCGAATCCCCGTTATCGCAGCCGAGAACACACCGTCTGCGTGTTCAAGAATTGTTTTTGCAACGTAATGCTTGAGCCTTGCGCCTTGCTTATTGGCGGCGACTCCAAAACCTTCATCCGCATCACCGGTAAAATTGATCTCCACACGCAGCCAGTGCAGGATGTGGTGCTTCTTCAGGTTCAGCATTGGCTCCCAGCCAATGGCAACCTCGCGATCATTACGCATGAAAGAGACACCGTGATCTTCAAACACTTGGAGCGCGTTCTTCAAGACTGTGCGAGAGAGTTCACTCCAGTTTTCGTAGGGCAGAGCAAAGACGCGCACCTGTATCGTAGTAGTTTTTGAAGAGCCTTCAGCAACCGGCACTTCGATAGGCCAACTTCCGACCAGCTTGCTCTGCTTCTCCGTCATGCCTTCGACTCGCGTGTGTCGTGCCGTTGGCATCCAGTACGTCGGATCGAATGCTTCAACCTGACGATTATTGACATAGAGCTTCACGCCTTTAGCGATGAAGCGGCGGTAAATGCGCCCCATCTCTTTCATCGCGTGTTCCACGAGCGTCTGTGCCTTCTTGTACGTCAGGCGGTCGCACTCTGGCATGACAACGATGGTTCCAGATTGCCCGAGCCGCTCACGTAGCTCGTCGCGACTTGTTGCAAGCAAAGTCTGCGCATCATGCACACTCGGAAAACTCATTGGCCGAATCAATACGCTTGCGACCTCGGACGGCATCTCATCAAACAGTGTCGGGTCGGGCAACACGATCAGGTTTTTTTGGTCCTTCCCGATACCTTCAACATCCAGCGTCATCCGGTAGAAAGCCGCTGGCTCCTGCCACGAATAGACCTCCATGACTGGACTCATGCTTAGCGCGGCAGTCTTCATCCCCATTCCATAGCGGCCAATCCCCTCGCGACTTCCAAATACCATCGAGCCACCGAAAGAAGTCGCCACCTTTAGCACATGCGGGGCCATGCCTTGGCCGTTGTCGTAAACGAGCGTCGAGATTCTGTAGTCACCCTTCTTACCGGTTTGATGAAAGTAGACCCGGACTTCGGTCGCGCCCCATTGAATGGCATTGTCCACATGCTCGCACAGCGCAGAAGTCGTGCTGTTGTAGCCGAGGTCACGCAGTGAATTGACTAACGTCTGGCCGAGAAAGAGAGGCACAGCAGCCCCATCCTTCAAGACACGGGTCAGCACGGTTCGCCCACCACGGGGAGCGTTCTCTCCCCATTGCGGGGAAAACTCCGCGTCTTTCTCAGCTGGGGAAACTTCTTCTACCGTTTCTGACACTTCATTCTCGAATTCACTCATGGCAGTCCTCCCATCATCTGTGGCGTCAGCTATTGAGCGCCGGAAGTTTGTGGCTGCGACAACATGTCGCGGCCCTCATAGATGATGGTGGGTGAGACCTGCCCGAGTTGCAGAAATTCGGAAAGAAGATTTCAACCTCGTTCCCACGCGGAACATTGGAACGCAAGAAGTAGGTATGACGGCACGTCGCCACGCTTTGGACCGGCTTACGAAGTGGATTGTTCCATGATTTCCTCACAGACGATGTCCGGTTCCGAATGAATGCGTCTCTTGGGTGGCAAGACGACGGCGTTTAGGGCGGCCTCACCGCATCGGGCCTGTTCGCTTGGCGGTGAATACAAGCGTGGCGTGAGAGTGACGGTCTTGCGACCGGACGCTTCGCCGGGTGGCCAGCATCTCCGTGACATCTCCGTGATGCTTGTCGGAGAACGCTTCGCGAATCCGACGGATTTCGGTGAGAACCGGATCGAGCATGGCTACCTCACGAGAAGCTCTTGGGGCGTGCAGATCGTCGGACAGCGCAGGCCGAACGACTGCGCAGATTGCGACCATTCTGTCGCGAAATTCGGCGTTGGCAATGTGCGTGCAGTTCCACGTCAGCGAAGAGTCGATGTCGTGCGGCGATGGCGGCGAAGCCCAACTCATCCGTCGATCCGATGAACTCATGCGGTCGTCTGCAACTCATGAGCGTAGCCGTGGATTTCGTTTCGCAGACGCGCGAGATCGTCCAACGGAGCCTCGGCCATCACGGCGAAGAGAATCGGATCCTTCGGCAAGACGTTCTCTTTCAGGTCGTCCAGCGCTCGCAGCAGTCGCTCCATTTGCTCCAGCGTTGTCCGGAGCTGGTCCACGTTCGTCAGCATGGTCTGATCTCCACGATTCCCATTCGTTTGCCGTCGGGTTTTGGTGGGGTGAACTTCAGTACATGTCGTACATCTCTTTCCCGCCGTGGGCGGGATTGCCGATGAGTTGCTGGTTGGCGCAGTCCACGACCCAGTCCATGGCTTCGAGCGGCAGTTGGCCAATCAGCACCGGGCAATCGTCGGGAAGTTCCGCCGCCTCGACGTGGCATTGCCGGCCTTGAACGCTAATACGACAGATTCCGTAGATGGTTCGCAGAGCCGTTCCATTTGTGGTTTTCACATTCCGTTGAAACAACGGACGCAGCCCGAGTTCTTGAACCATCCGGCTCGGTAAGCCAAGGTACATCGCGCCGGTATCGACCAGCGCATCAGAGATGTCCAGCGAACGCACTCGTTCGGGTTGCAAAGCCCCATCGGCCGCCCGCACCAAGTCATCGTGATTTTCAACTTTGACATCGACCAAGACTTTGCCCATCACAGTCTCCATGAGTCACGCTCCTCACTAAAAGTCTCCGACATTTCATCGTCGCGATGAAATGATACCGGGCGGTCGAGGTGAAAGGCAGACGCCATTCATGATGCTCATCATCCCTTGACCAAGTCTCTCAGCACTTTGTGGAGGATGCCGCCGTGGCGGTAGTACTCGACTTCGACGGGGGTGTCGATGCGGCAGGTGGCGACGAAGTGGATCGCGGTGCCGTCGGGTTTGGTGGCCATGACTTCGACGGCTTGGA
>JAYSQC010000649.1:0-4611 GCA_043721755.1 Schlesneria sp. | reverse complement strand
CGAGCGCCGGCCCACCAAGAAAAGTCTCTGTGTTTGATGGTGGGCCGGCGCGGCGAAGCGCCGCTGGTCCCACCCTACGGTCCTTTTTCAACAGGCTGTTGGACGAGATGACGGCGTTCTTGGTCGCCTCCGCGCCAGTCCCCGCTGTTGTGGGAAGTACGATCAGCGGCAGAGGCATCTGCGTGATCTGCAACCCGCGTCCGACTCCCTCCAAGAAATCGACGACCGATTCGCCATGCCGGTTCGTCGCCAGTGCGGCCGCCGCTTTGGCGAGATCAATCGTGGACCCGCCTCCGACCGCGATGACCACGTCACCACCCGCCGGTTCGAGAGCGCGGAACTCCGCCGCGAGCCGATCCACGTCGCGCACTTCCGGCTCGCGCGACGCGGCGTGAAATGGCAGCACCTCCAGCCCCGCAGCTCGAAGCTGCGCCGCCAACTCTTCCACGATGCCGTTCGCTTCGAGCGTCCGACTTCCCGACACGAGCAACGCCCGATGACCGTGTCGCGCCGCGTGCGTTCCCAACTCCGAGCGGCGTCCCCAACCCAACACAATCTGACGCGGAGCGAAGAACGAATAGTCGAGCATGGCGGGTCCAAAATGGCGGGAGAAACACGTTCGCAGTGAGGCCGATTTGTAGTCGGCCTCGGCACTGTTTGCACTTGGACGATGCTTGAAATTCACCCCACCGGGCTTGTCCCGGTGGAATCAGGTTTCTGCACTACTCGGTCACGATCCGGACGAACGTACGGCCCAGCGACCACCACGGACAAGTAGTGCAAAGACCTGAAACCACCCCGACAAGCGGGGTGGGGTTCAGATCTAGTTCGCGCCCCGTGCGCGTCACCCTGCGGATGTGACGAGAGGGCATTTCAAAACCTGTTTTCGCCTCGAAAAACCAGCCCGACGCGCAAGCGAGGGCTTCACCGTGATCGAATGTTCAGCCCTCGCTTGCGCGTCGGGCTGGTTTTGAAATGCGCTCTACTCAGCGCGAGAATCTCCTGTGACAATCGGCCCCGCGAGAGAGAGCTGTTCTCGCCACTCCCGAAGGAACGACGCATGACAACTCCGACCGATCCCGATCCTCGCCCCAGTCTGTTGCAGGATCGCGCCTTCTGGGGACTGAACCTGACTCAGTTCCTCGGGGCCTTCAACGACAACCTCTTCAAGCAGCTCGTGCTGTTGCTGTGTCTGGATCGTGTGTTGAGCGGCGGTCGCGATCAGCAGGGGCTGGCGATGATTCTGTTCGCGTGGCCGTTCATCGCGTTCTCGGGCTTCGCGGGCTTTCTCTCGGATCGCTACAGCAAGCGGACGATCATCGTCGCCTGCAAAGTGGCCGAGTTGGGAATCGTGCTGCTCGGCATGATCGGCTTCGCGACCGGCAGCATCACCGCACTGCTGACGGTCCTCTGCTTGATGGGCGTCCACAGTGCATTCTTCGGCCCGTCGAAGTACGGCATCCTGCCCGAGTTGCTGCGTCCGAGCGACCTCCCGCGTGCGAACGGCTTCATGCTGATGGCCACGTTTCTGGCGATCACCTTCGGATTGGCAGCGGCCGGAGCGGTGAAGCAGATGTTCGCCGAATCACTCTGGCTGGCAAGTCTGCCGTGCCTCGTGATCGCACTCACCGGGCTGGTCAGTTCACTGATGATCCGCCCGACGGCCGTCGCTCAACCGGCGCTGAGATTCGACTGGTCCTCAATCCTCATCGCGGCTGAGACGCGCCAATTGCTGAAACGCGATCGGACGTTGCTCGGTGTCCTCGTGATGTCGTCGATCTTCTGGTTTGTCGGTGGGACGGTTTATCCCCCGGCGATCAACTCGTTCTGCAAGGAGCAATTGAAGCTCAACGACCTCGCCACGGGAGCGATGGCGGCGAGTACCGGACTCGGCATCGCCATCGGTTGCGTGTTGGCGGGACTGCTATCGAAAGACCGCGTGCGCGGCTGGCTTGTCCGCACCGGATCGTGGGGGCTGACACTGAGCCTCGCGGTCCTCGCGATTCCCGGCCCTGGCTTCGATGCCGTGCGCGAGGAAATTCGCCAGCACAAGCAGGCGCGATTGGAGGCGGTTCGTTCTCAGCCAAGCACCGTCGCAGACACGGTGGTCCGGACGCCCACGTCCGGACGTGGGCGGCCGGACGACGACACTCACAACCCAACATCGACCGATCCCTTCCGACGCGGCTCACTGCTCGGAGCGTATGGCAGCGTGATCGCCCTGATCGCCGTCGGCCTCTTCGCCGGGTTTTTCAGCGTGCCGCTGCAAGTCTTCTTGCAAGCCTCCACGCCGAGCGATCAGAAGGGGCGCATCATCGGCGCGTTCAACCTGCTCAACTGGATCGGCATCGCCGGTTCGGGAGCCGTCTATTCACTCGGCCGCTGGCTGCTGATCGAGCGTCTGGAACTTCCCCACGCCAGCCTCTTCGGCTTCGCCGCTCTGCTGATGCTCCCCGTCGCGCTGTTCTATCGCCCGCCGGAAACTACGATCGAAGCGAACTGAAAACGCGGCTCGTCACTGAGATCAGGACGAATGAACATGAAGTCGCGTTCCTTTCAACGAGGAATCCCTGATGGCCGTTCGCGTTGGTCGCCGAGCGTCTTCGCTTGCGCGTCAGGCTTTGATGGGTCCGCGATTTTCTACCACGCGCCTAAGCGAACCAGCTCGAAAGATACCCCGCACGACCCAAAGTGAGAGGTTTGGCTCGTTTAACCGCGTGGGCAACGCCCCGCGCGTCGAGCGACGTGGGAGGCCGTTTCGACGCATCCGCGCGGGGCGTTGCCCACGCGGTTAAACGACGCAGTTTTGACCGTGCAAAGTATCACTTTCCGAGAACCGTTCCGGCGGCGGAGCGACGGGGCTACGCCAGCTTTGTCGCCGCTTCCATCAGCTTCTGTTCGGTGAACTCGCCGCGCGCGAACTCGCCCGTCAGTCGGCCTTCACACAGGACGAAGATGCGGTCGCAGACGGCGATCAGCTCGGGTAGCTCGCTCGACGTGATGATGATCGCCAGACCCTGCTCACAAAGTTGGTCGATCAGCCGGTAGATCTCGGCCTTCGCGCCGACATCAATGCCGCGCGTCGGGTCGTCGAGCAACAGCAGCTTCGGCTTCGTGCGAAGTGCCCGCGCGATGATGCACTTCTGCTGGTTGCCTCCACTCAGGCTGCTGATCGCGGCCGACTGCCCGTCGGTCTTCACACGCAACGCGGCAATCGACTCGTCGGCCGCGTCTCGTTCTGCAGTCGCGTTGAGGAACCCACTCGTCGCGACTGCATGCAGGGACGAGAGCGTGATGTGTTCGCGCACGTTCATCGGCGCGAACAACCCGTACCGCTTGCGATCTTCGGTGACGAGCGCGATCCCCGCGCGCAGCGCTTGTTCGGGATGCGCGAACTCAACGGCGGTTCCTGCCAATTCGATGCGACCGAGCGGCGGTTCGGCACTCGCACCGTAGAGACATTCCAGCAACTCAGTTCGCCCCGCTCCCATCAGCCCCGCAAAGCCGATCACTTCGCCACGGCGCACGTCGAACGAGATGTCTTTCAAACGCCACTGCCGCGCGTGGTCGCGCCACGGTAGCGCGAGGTCCGTCACGCTCAGCACCGTCTCGCCCGGCTGACGATTCGCGCCGTAGTCACTCGCGCCGACATCGCGACCGACCATCAGATGCGTGATCTCGCGCGGAGTCGTCTGCGCCCGCTCGACCGTCTTCACCACCTTGCCATCGCGCAGCACGGTGATGCGATCGGCATTGCGGAACACCTCATCCATCTTGTGCGAGATGTAGATGATCGTGACCCCCTGCTCACGCAGTCGCGCGATGATGCGGAACAGCCGCTCGACCTCGGACTCGGTGAGCGCGCTCGTCGGCTCGTCCATGATGAGGATGCGGGAGGGAGGGAGGGGGCAGGGAGCAGGAGTCAGGAGGCCGGAGTCAGAGGGCAGGCATCGAGTCGTGACTTCTTGCGCCCCCTGACTCCTGATCCCTGACTCCTGCCCCCTGCCCTCCCCCAACGCCTTCGCGATCTCCACCAACTGTTGGTCGCCGATTCGCAGCGAACGCACCGGCGCACACGGATCGATGCGGCATTCGAGCGACTCGAACTGCGCGGCCGCTTCGCGCTCCATGCGGCGGTCGTCGAGCAATCCCAGCGGCGAGCGGAGTTCGCGTCCGAGAAAGATGTTCGCGGCGACGGACAGATCGCCGACCAAGTTCAACTCCTGGTGAATGATGCTGATCCCACGCGCCTCGGCATCGCGCGTCCCTTGCAACACGAGTGGCTCACCCGCGACGAAAATCTGCCCGTCGTAGTCGGTGATGACGCCCGACAAGATTTTCATCAGCGTGCTTTTGCCAGCCCCGTTCTCGCCACACAGCGCGAGGAATTCTCCCGGCCTCACGTCGAACGAAACGTCCTCAAGAGCAACGACCGCATCAAACCGCTTGGTGACGCGATCGAATCGAATGAGCGGCTCAATCACTGAAGGGAACTCCGAAGCGGGTAGGGTGCTTAGAACTTGTCCAAGAATTACGCCGTGTTTTGAACAACACCAACCCGAAGCGTGAGCGAGGACGGATGTCGCTCGACTCTCGTCCTCGCTCACGCTT
>JAYSQC010000648.1:0-1477 GCA_043721755.1 Schlesneria sp. | reverse complement strand
CAAAACTAGCCCGACGCGCGAGCGAGGGCTTCGTACTCATCGAACGTCCAGCCCTCGCTCGCGCGTCGGGCTAGTTTTTTTACGACTCCACAAAACACGGAGTTGATTTTGGACAGGTTCTAAGTTCCGAGCACACGACGCCGAAATATCTGTCACGAACATGCTCTTCACGGACCCGCTCCATGTCCCACCACTACGATCCTGAAGCACCTTACCCGTTGCCGGTCCCGGCTTCGTCTTCGTCGCGACTGGCTGCGGCGTGGGTGATCGGGTTGTCGTGGCTGAATCTCGCCGCGCTGGGTGTGCTGTGTTGGTTGATCTTCTCGGTCTCCGAAAGCTGGTGGGTGAGTGCCGTGCTGACGTACGCGCCCCGTGCGCCGCTGGTCGCCCCCACGCTGGGACTGCTCGCGGCGGCCTGCTTCTGGCATCGGCCGTCGCTGGCGGTGAATGCGGTCTCGCTGATTGTGGTGCTCGGGCCGCTGATGGGCCTGTCGCTGCCGGTCTCACGGTTGGCGAGTTCGACTGCTGTTGAAGCGGATCAGTTCGAGTTGAAACTCGTGAGCTGCAACGTCCAAGCGTTCCAACCGAACTTCGCCAAGGTGCTCGACGAGATCGCTGTCATTCAGCCGGATGTCATCGCACTGCAAGAAGCCTTTCCGCTGTCACCACAGTTGGAAGAGACTTATCGCGACTGGCACACGATCAGCCATGACCGTTATTGGGTCGGTTCGCGCTGGCCCCTCAAACGACTCGCCGACTTTGAGATTCCCATTTTCGAGCGATCCGCCGGACTGGTCGTCGAGATCGAAACACCGCGCGGTCCCGTCGTCTTGGCCGACATCCACCAGATGACCGCGCGACGCGGTTTGATGGAATTGACCAAACGCTCCTTCTTCGATGGTGATGGGACGGAGCGACTCGAAGAGTCGATCCGCCAGCGAGAAGAAGAGTCGATCCTGATTCGCGAACAGGTGGAAACGGTTCGCGGCGACAAGCCGCTGCTGCTGTGTGGCGACTTCAATACGCCGGTGTCGAGCCAAGTGTTCCAGCGTCACTGGGGCGACTTCCAAAGTGCGTTCGATCTGGCCGGAGTCGGCTACGGCTACACGTCCCCCTGCAAGGCGAACCGCTTCTGGCCCGAGAACCTGCCGTGGGCGCGGATCGACCACATCCTGTGCTCCCCCGAGTGGGGCGTGGCCTCGTGCCAGATCGGCCAGTCGGCCGGTTCCGATCACCGCCTGATCACCGCGACGCTGCGACTGTCGCTGCCGTCCGCGCTGTCGGACGACGAAACGCGGACCGGCTTGAGGTAAGGCGAACGGCAAGAAAAAGCGGCTCTCCGCCATTCCTGTTGAAAATGGTGTCCCGTGAGCGGCATGGCGCTAGCCGCCGGTCGTTTTCGCCGACACCGGCGGCTAGCGCCCAATGGCACTTACTTTACTAACCCGCAGCGTAAGCGAGGGCGATGACAAGAGGC
>JAYSQC010000647.1:0-9843 GCA_043721755.1 Schlesneria sp. | reverse complement strand
GACCACGATGCACACCGCGTCGAACAACCCGAGTACACGCGGCAACGTCTGGTGGGCAACGGCCGACGCGGCGACTTCGTGCGAGTCATTCATGCAAGTTCCAGTGCGACACAAGCGGTTCATCGAATGGCTCGCAGACTGTAACGAGTCCCTGCATCGCAATGAACCGCCTGCTGCCGCCGAAACCGAGACCGGATGCTGTTCTCAGAACGACCACATCGCATCGCCGCGAGTACTGCGGATGTCGAACGTAGACGACAAACCGGCCTCGCGAATGGCGCTCGACACGACCGGGGATAAGCGGCAGAAGATCGTGGTCCCGCCTGCGTCAGCCAAGCTGTCATGCAAGGCAAGCAACATGGCCACTCCCAGATCGTCAATTCGTCGGATCGGGGAAAGTTCCACCACGACTTGCGCCGGACCATTGGCCGTCACCAGCGTGACCAGTTCGAGCAACTCTTCGGAGACCGCTTCGTAGTTGTCTTCGTCGAGGCCATTCACGGTGAAGCAAACCACCGTCACATCACGGGCCAGTTCCACATAAAAACTGTGAGCCGTCGCGATCGCCATCAAGGCACCTCACTCTCGTTTCAAGTTCCAACAGAAATGTCGTTTGAGGTGGCTTGTTGTCGGGAGCGGAACGCTCAATCCTCGATCAAGCGACTCCACCGGGCTTGCCCCGGTGGCTCGCGGGTTTCTGCACTACTCACGTTGGGTTTCCCGTGAAGTTCAAAGTAGTGCAAAAACCTAAATCCACCGGGGCCAGCCCGGTGGGGTGAGTTTCAAAACAAAGCCTAGTATCGATCACCTCTGACCATCAACCTTCCACCCTAGACCATCAACCCTTCCATGCCCCGCTTTTCCCTCCCCGATACCACTGCCGCTCTGACCGACCGACTCATCATCGACCAGATTGGGCGAGGCCGTCGCGTCCTCGACCTCGGGTGCGGGGACGGTCGCCTGCTGTGTCGTCTGCGTGACGAAGCCGATTGCTCGGTGCAGGGGATTGAGCTGGATCATGCCGGCGTCATTGAGGCGATCTCGAAAGGGATGCCGGTCATTCAGGCGGACCTCGACGAAGGCTTGGACGAAGTTCCCGAGGACTCGTTCGACTTCGCGGTTCTCAGCCAGACGCTGCAACAAGTGCGACATCCCAAAGCGCTGCTGCAACGGATGCTGCGTGTCGCCAAGCGCGCCGTGGTGCTGGTCCCAAACTACGGCCACTGGCGCATCCGACTCCAAATCCTCTGGCAAGGCCGCGCCCCGATCACCGGCTCGCTCCCGTATGACTGGTACAACACGCCGAACCTGCACTTCTTGTCGATGCTCGATTTCCGAGACCTCTGCCGCCAGATGCAGGTCCGCATCGTGCAGGAGACGCCCATCATCCACGGCCAGTCCGCCGCCGGGGCGTGGGCCGCCAACCTCCGCGCCGACAGTGCCCTCTATGTCTTGGAGCACGAGTAACTCGGGCCAGTCACACTTCGTCGTTTAACCGCGTGGGCAACGCCCCGCGCGTCGAGCGGCAACACAACCTCAAACGTCACTCGACGCGCGGTGCGTTGCCCACGCGGTTAAACGAATTCTCACCACCGTCACAGGAGTTCCCGATCATGCGTTTCATACTGTCACTCGCTCTCGTCGTTGGATTGGTCTCACCGCTCATTGCCGCCGATCCGGTGAAGACCACCAAACTCGATCAGGCCGCGCTCGAACAAGCCTTCGCCGAAAAGCTCACAGGAGCGGCACTTGTCGGTTCGTTCTCGACCGACGGAAAAGACGGCAAGGCGGGAGACAAGTATCAGATCGCCAGTGCGAAGAAGTTGCAGGGCGACACGTGGCAGATCGTCTACAAGGCCAAGATCGGCGAGCAATCGGTGGACCTGCCGATCGCGATCAAGGTCTTGTGGGCGGGTGACACGCCGGTGATGACGCTCGACGACTTCACGATTCCCGGCATCGGCACGTTCACCGCGCGCGTCCTCTTCCACGGCGACCGCTATGTCGGGACGTGGCAACACGGCGACCACGGCGGCGCGATGTGGGGGCGAGTCGAAAAGACCGACGCCAAACCGGCAGCCGAGAAAAAGTGAGTTGCCTGGCCTGATATCGCGGTCGGGGCACCGCCTCGGTGGGAGAGACGAGGTCACGCAAGTTGTCTGATGAGCGCGACAGATCAGCCTGATCGGCCTGATCCAAACGATCGGTCTGATCCATCCCATCGGCCCGATGCTTTCTCCCGCGAGGCCCTCATGAACCGACAGCCCTTCGCCACGCCGCCGCAGTCGTGGGAACCGAACAGGAGCAGCGGCACAACATCGAAAAGCGAACGGGCACGGTCCCCGAGCGAGTCAAAGAACTGAGACGCCACCACATCGAACGGCTCGCGACAGGCGAGGCTGGAGCCATCCGTGAGTGGCATGGCGCTAGCCCAATGGCACTGACTTTAGAACCGATCGAGTAGCGGAGCGGCGCAAGCCGCTCGGTTTTGTCGAGTTTGCTCTCGCTTCAACCGGACGGCTCGCGCCGTACCGCTACTACAGTCAGTGCCATTGGGCGCTCGCCCCGGTTCAGAGACGCAAACCGGGGCGAGCGCCCTGCGGCTGATCAGGAAGTGCGAGGTATCAATTGTCGGACCACGACGTTCATCTCACCGGCGGCAATCTTCCGCCGCGTTCGATGAACTTTGTCGCGAGGCCCGCGCCGCGTACCGGAAGGATCACGGCGTCGTTCTTCATGCCGCTGTAGCTCACGGCGTCGCCCGCCTGTTTGCCGGGGACGGGGATCAACCGCACCGCACACGGGCGGCGGTTGAGGACCGCGAACGAGACCTGGTCAGAGATGATCGCCGCGAGCGTGGCGGCGTCGGTGTCGCCCGCCAGGCAGATCAGATCGAGACCGCTCGAACCGGCGTTGGCGGCCATGCAGAGTTGATCGAACGTGAGCGTTCCAGACTGAGTGGCTTCGGACAGCCCGGCGTCTTCCAAGACGGAGAGCATGATGCGCGAGTAGGCTCCCGCCGCACACGACGCGAACGCGGAACCGGCTCGGATCGCGTTTAACATCAGCACGAGAGCCGTCGCCGTGCCGGGTGCCCCGACCCGCTCGATCCCCATCAAGGGGAGCAGATCGACCACGCTGTCGTGCGGTCGCAGCGTAGGGGCGAGCGTCACATCGACGCTGCCGAACTCGGCTCCCAACCGCGTGGCGACTTCGCGGCCGACCAGCTCGGCCGTGCGCGTGGCTTGAAACGCGGCGGTCTGAATGATCGCGGCCAATTCGTGAAGCGGAGCGTTGGGATTTTCGAGTCGCTGCTGTTCGAGCGCATGTTGAATAATCGCGGCCGCTCCCACACCGACGTGAACGACCAGATCGCCCCAACCGTCGCCCAGGCACGCTCCCGTGAGATGCGGATGTCCCGTGGCGTCGTTCGCGAGGATGGCCAACTTGGCCGAAGCGTCTCCGTTGCGGTGAGCGGTCGCGGCCGATGTTGCCAACAGAGTGTGGGCCAGCAGTGAAATCGCCTCCATGTTGACGCCGCTCTCCGTCGTGCCGACATGCACCGCCGCGCGGACGCGCTCGGTCTGCGACAACGCGGCGGGCAGGCTCGCGATCAACTGCTTGGCACTGGAAGTCATGCCGTGCTGAACGTCCGCCGCGAAGCCACCGATGCGGTCGATGTGCAGGTTGGCGGCGGCTCCATCCAACGTGCGGGCGATGTTCACGAGATCGTCCGCATTCATTCCCTGAGCCACGCGGTCGATTGGCGTGACACACAGCCGTCGCTGCAAGATCGGCACGCCGAACAACGACGAGACCTCACCACAGACCGCCGCCAACTTCGCTCCCTTCGTCACGATCCGTTGATAGAGCGCATCGCACAACGTGTGCAGGCTGCGATCGTGGCAGTCGGCGACGTTGATGCCGAGCGTGATCGTCCGGACATCGAGCGGTAACTGTCGCAGTTGTTGCAGGGCCGAGAAGAAACTGGTGCTGTGTTCCATGATGAGGCGAGAGCCTTGATGAAGGACGATGACGTGATGGATTCGTTTAACCGCGTGGGCAACGCCCCGCGCGTTGATGGCGAAACAGGCTTGATCGTCACTCACCGCGCGGGGCGTTGCCCACGCGGTTAAACGAGCTGGTTTTGGCCTCTTTCCATTTCACCCCGGCGAAGCGACGTTGAAGCCCATCGGTTCCGGGTGAGCCAGAGCGGCAAGAACTCGCCGGTGTTGAAGTGACACGGTGATGTTGTCGCTCAAGAACTCGATCTCCAGCTCGCGCCGCAGTTGCAGGGAGTCGATGCCGAGCGGGGCGTTCAGTTCCATCGAGAACAGAAACGTCCGATCCGCTTCGCGCCGCTGTCCCTGCAAATCGACGAGATCGATGCCGTGCTGAGCCAGTCGGTGCGCGATGAACCGCAGCACGCCGGGCCGATCCGGCCCCGCGATCGTCAGCACATAACGCTGCTTGTCCACCGGTTCGTCCTCCGACTCGAAGACCACTTCGTCCGAGGGGTCTTTCAATGAGACCTCGGCTCCATACGGGCGGCAGACCGCGCGAATGTGATCGACGATGACATCGGGATCGCGATTCTCGGGGAACTCGGCCGCCACGATCATCGTGAAGAACCGCCGAATCACCGCCTGGCTGACATCGAGCGTGTTGCCGCCGAGTTCATCCAGCGCATTCGCCAGCGCGGCAAGGATGCCGGTTCGGTTCGATGCCAGCACGGTCAGGATGTATTGCTTGGCCATGTTCTCTTCCAAAGAGCGGGAGTTGTGGCAGTGAGATGACCGAAGTCCGGCTTTTCTGAAAGCCGGACTTCGGTCATCTCACAAACTAGCCCGACGCGCAAGCGAGGGCTGGGCGTTCGATGAGTACGAAGCCCTCGCTCGCGCGTCGGGCTAGTTTTGAAATGCGGACTAAGACTTCGACAAATTCTAAGCCGGACTTCAGTGGGCTTGGTGCGGGCGGGAGTATACGTGGAGTCGCGCGCAGACGCATTGACGGAAGGTTCGATGGCGACATATATCCGCCGACGGGTGCGGATGGCACAGATCACACTCACCCGAAGCGTAAGCGAGGACTCGCATTGCATCCTCGCTTACGCTTCGGGTGAGTGTCAGCCGCTTCCGCGTGAGGTATAAATCCGCCGCCGCACTCATCACCCGTCGCCCCTCTGTTGCCGAGTTTCCCCGTGAGCCAACCGACTCAAAAATCGCTCACCACCGACGAGATCGAAACGCTGCTGCGCGCCGCGCGTGAACGGCAGCACTCGGTTCGCTCGGAGGTGGTCTCGCGAGAATCGCTCGGCCCCGGTGACGTGCCGCATTTGCAGAACACGGCGTTCGCGGAGGGAACGATTGACGAGTCGGAGGACGCGGACGCGCTGGCCGAGTTTGTTTGGCCTCGCGATTCGCTCAACGCCGACCAACGACTGCAACAGGTGGAGCAACAGTTGGCGGAGGCTCTCTCGTCGCGCGACGACTCGTTCGCCACAACCGATGTCGCCACCAACATCGTGGGGCAACCCTTTCCATTCGCGGCGTTCGATGCGGCTCCCGCCACTTCCGTGCCGAGCGGCGTGTCGTTGGAATCGCTCGGCGACATCGAGTTGGATGTCTCGCTCGAACTCGGTCGTGCCGAAGTGACCATCGAAGAGCTGCTTCAATTGCGAGAAGGCTCGGTCCTCTCGCTCGACAAAGAAGCGGGCGAACCGATCGACATCCTCGCCAACGGTCGCTTGGTCGCACGCGGTGAAGTGATCGTCGTCGAAGGCAAGTTCGGCGTCCGCGTCTGCGAAGTGATCGGCCAGCGGTAGGGCGATTCGGCCTGAAGCCACACCAACCCGAAGCGTGAGCGAGGCTGCGTGTTTTGGGTGACTCGCCCACGCTTCGGGTTGGTGTGGCGGTCGTTGCTCGGCGATAGAGACCGGACTACGCTTCAACTGTTCGATCACCACTTATACCTCGCGCGGCGGAGAGTGAGAGGTTTCTGAGCGGGGCGGCGTCAGCCCCCTGATTCTTGGGCGTAAGCCCGTTTTCAAAGAATCAGGGGGCTGACGCCACCCCGCTCAGAAACCGCTCACTCTTCGCTCGCGGCCAGCGCGTGCAGCCGATAACGTGCGACGCGGGTTGTTCACGAGTTCATTCCTTCAATGAGACCAGACGATGCCGACTCCATTGTTCGATCTGACGGGTAAAGTGGCGCTGATCACGGGTGGCAGCAAGGGCTTGGGAAAAGCGATGGCACGCGGGTTCGCTGAGGCCGGGGCCGACATCGTGATCTCCAGCCGACACGCCCAGGAGTTGGAGGCGGCGCTCGCCGAGATTCTGGCCGGGACGAACGCGCGCGGCCGCTGGTTCGTGGCGGACATGATCGACCGCGCGGATGTCGATCGGTTGGCGGCTTCCGCGCTGGAAGCGTTCGGTCGCGTCGACGTGCTGGTCAACAATGCCGGGTCGAACATCCCGCAAGCCGTCGATGAAATTGATGACGCGAAGTGGGACCAGATCGTCGAGTTGAACCTCACGTCGTGCATGAGACTCACGCGGGCGCTGGTGCCACAGATGAAGTCGCGCCACTGGGGCCGCGTCATTCATATTTCGTCAGTAATGGGTCTGACCTCGAAGCCGGGCCGCAGTTCGTACTCGGCGACGAAAGCCGCGCTGATCGGCATGGCCCGCGCGATGGCACTCGATCTCGGCCCGTTCGGCATCACGGTGAATTGCCTCGCTCCGGGGCCGTTCCTGACCGACTTGCCCGCCAGCGTCCTATCACCTGCCGAACAGCAATCGTTCGCAGACCGAACGGCCGTCGGCCGCTGGGCCGATCCGCGTGAACTGGCTGGTCCGGCGCTGCTCCTCGCCAGTGACGCGGGGAGTTACATCACGGGGACGACGATCTCGGTGGATGGCGGCCTGCTGTCGAAGGGCTTTTGAACACCAACCCGCAGCGTGAGCGAGGACGTGTTGAATTGGGGTCGGGCGTTCAAATTTCAAAATTGGCCATGTGAGCGACTTGGTAATGGCGGCTGGCTCACTGGCCAATTTTCAAAAAAGTAGCCTTCATCGCTCCGCGTGAAGGAAGCCGAGTCCGATTCCAGCATCGAATGGCATCAGCCGCATCGACTCCCCATCGGCTTCCTTCACGCGGAGCGATGAAGGCTACTTTGGCTGCCACTACGCCGCGTCGTTTCACCGCGTGGGCAACGCCCGACCCCTCTTCAATGAGTCCTCGCTCACGCGTCGGGTTGGTGTTGGCTCGTTACCGCTCGCCGAGCTTCGGCAGTCGTACCAGCACCACCGCGTGGCAGGCGACACAGACGAAGCCGATCATCACAGCCAGCCCGCCGAGTGTTTCTTCGCCGGCGTAGCGTCCACCACCGATGGACATGACGGAGATCAAGATGCCGGAGAGAAACATCAGCCCTGTCGTCAGACCGAACGCCAGCGCCAAAGCTCCCCAACGCAGGTGCAGCGACAGCACGACGGTCAGGTGAATCAGCAGCACGAGATTCATCAGCCACCACCAGATGCCCGGTTCGTTCAACGCCTCACCCACCAGCTTGGTTCCGCCGGGCAGGAACAGCACGCCACCGAGGTTCGCCAACACTCCGGGGAGCAAACCCAAGCCGCAGCCCAGCACTTTCGAGTACGCCACATCGGGGATCGAGCGGGGAAGCATGAGCAGCGATGACAGCGTCTGGCCTTTGATCTCTTCTTGAAACAGCCGCGACGCACACAGCGCGATGTCGATGGCCAGCAGCGGATGCGAGAAGAGCAGGAAGCCAAACGTCACGTCTTCCCAGCGCAGCGTCCATCCCGAATAAGGCGTTTGGCCCCATGTGGAGGGACGGTTGGCGAAGTAGCACATCACGTACAGGCCGAGATACAGCAGGCCGCGGATCGTCACTCCCGCCCAGCCGCCGCCAATGAAATGAAAGTCCTTCCAGACGAGCGACATGTCCCACGCGCGTCCCGCACTGAACCACCTCCACGCGCGACTGGTCCGTCGCGCGACAAAGCCGCGCGACGAGGCTTCCGGCGCGGGGTCTCGCACCACGAACCGGAACAAGAACCACGACAGCAGGAAACAGCACAGCCCGCCCACCGCGTTGCTCACGATCTGCGGGGACCACGTGAACTCGTGCCCCGACTCGGTCGCCACGTACAGCTCCGAGACGAAGGTCGATTCGCTCAGCCACTTCAGCGGCGTGAGAATCAGGTTCTGATCGAAGTTCGAGAACGTCCAGCCCTTCGTGAAAATCAGGTACTGATAGCCGCCATACGCCAGTGCCGGAGCGAACCCGTAGCCAACCAGCCAGAGCGTCGTCAGACCGGCGGAATCACGACTGCGACGGCACAGGACCGAACAGAGCAGACCGACGTTCGCCAGCAAGATCGTGTACGCGAACAGCGACACGTACGCCGACGCGATCTGACTCGGCACCAGCCCGCCCAGCGTCACGGCCAGCAGCGTGAACGGGTATTGAATGGCGAGCAGCAACATCACTTGAAACATGCGGCTGGTCGATTTGCCCATCAGGATGCCGAGCGGGCTGATCCCCGCCATCGTCATCAGGCCGAGCGTGTCCTCTTCCTTCTCTTCCGTGATGGCACTCGAAAAGAAGCCGACTCCCAGCAGCGTGACGAACGCCGCGTTGAGGTACACGACGTAGCGAAAGAAAATCTGCCCCGGTGCCCCGAACAAAGACGACATCTCTTGAGCCGACCAGAGCGCGATGTAGATCACCGCCAGCAGACAGAACCACAGCAGATGAATCCGCACCGACCGCGAATCGGTTCGCAGCGATCGAAACAACAGAGCGAAGACGCCGCGCAGCATGATGGAGGCTCTTTGAAAGAACGTAGGATGGGCACTCCTGCCCGTCCGGTCTTGAAAGCGCAGAGTTTTGAAAGCGAAGAGCGGACGGGCAGGAGTGCCCATCCTACAAATCACGATGTCGTCCCGCGTCCCTTCACCAGCGCACTGAGCTGTTTGAATTCGGGAGCCGACGCCGACTCGCACCATTCAAACAGAACTGCTTCCGCCGTCGTGAGCGTCGCGCCGCTGTTGGCCATCCGGTCCAGAGCGATCTGATGGTCGAGGTCGCGTCGTCCGGCAATCGCGTCCGCCACGACGAGCGTCTGATAGCCCGCCGCCAGCAGATCGAGGACCGTCTGCAAGACGCAGACGTGAGATTCCATCCCCGCGACGACGACTTGAAAGCGATCGTCGCTCGACGCGGCGGCTGTCCCCCAGCCGGTGCATTCGAGAGCGCTGAACTGCGTCTTCGCAGGTCGCTCAGTGATGAGTTCCGCCAGCGATGCGACCGTCGAACCGAGGCCCTGCGGATACTGCTCGGTCGCCACGACGGGGATATCGAACAGCGTCGCCCCTTCCGCCAAGAACCGGCAGTTGGCGACCAGCCGCGCGCGCGACGAGTCACTCAACGCCCCGACGAGCTTCTCTTGAACATCGACGATGAGCAGACGGCTGGACTGACGATGCAGCAGCTCGGGACTGCGCAAGGCTTCACACGGTGAGGGCATGAGCGTATCTCAAGATGAGAGAGGAAGGTGTCATTCCCCAACGCGGGTGACGCTCCCAACGATAGTGGCTCAAGGTTAGGAAAGGCAGAGAAAACAGACCTTGCACCTCTTCATCGAGGTCGAGGACGTTGGAGGCGCAGGGTGGCCCGGCTTGAAGCTCTTTAGACCGGGGACAAGGGTCACAGTCGTTCGGGGACATCGGTCACAGGTTGAAGGGGACGAGAACTGGTTCCCAAGTCTGCGGCGTGGGCGAGAGGCCGACGGTCACTCGCGGAGAACGCGGTGG
>JAYSQC010000646.1:0-2223 GCA_043721755.1 Schlesneria sp. | reverse complement strand
GTGAGCGGCATGGCGCTAGCCGCCGGTGTAGGCGAAAACGACCGGCGGCTAGCGCCTTGCCGCTCACGGGACACCATTTTCAACAGGAATGGCGGAGAGTCGAAAAACGTAGGGTAAGCCTCTGGCTTGCCCCTTTTTCAACTGCATTGACGGGCAAGCGAGACGCTTACCCTACGTTTTTCAACAGGCAGCTAAGAGGGGTCACGTCCACGTCTGTCTCTGATTTTCTTGTCCACCATCTTCTTGTAGAAGTCTGCGGTGCCGGACCCCGGTGTTGCGTGGCGTTCACTGCCGCTCGGATGTTCCGTTCAGGCGTGGCGGACTTCGATCAATTGATAACGTCCGACGCGCGGGGCGGTGAGTGGTTCCAGGTTTTCATCGAACAGGCGACAGGTCAGGCCGTGGTCGGGGATCAGCTTCCAAAATCGTTCGGCGCGCATCCGGCCGCCATCGACGAACCAAGCCGTTCCGCCGGGAGCGAGCATTGTTTTGATGAGGCTCAGCAGCGGCTCGTGGTTGCGATCTTCGTAGAGCAGCTCGCAGCCCCAGATGAGCGGGAACTGTTTCTCAGGCGGCTGACGCCAGTCGATCACGAGTCCCTCGGCGTGGCCGAACCCGGCGCGACGCGCGTTGAACAGCGCGAGGTCCACCGCCTTTGGCTCGTAGTCGCTGAACGTCACCTTCAAGCCGCGACGGAGTCCAGCCAGACCGGGGAGTCCGATCCCGGCACCGAGTTCGAGAACCTCGGCATCACGCGGCCAGTCGGTTCGCAGAATGGTCGCCACCATCTTGATTGAGGCGGGCCAGAGGTAGGCCCAGTACGGCATGTACTCATCGCGATCGAATGCGGCGTGAACTTCGGTGTCTTCCAAAAACGCATCTGGCGACGCGGGCAGGACGAGCTGAAACGAATGGCCTTCGATGACCCATTCCCGCTCGGCCCAACCGCCGGGGATCGTGGGGAGTTCGGCGGGAGGATCGGCCATCGGTTGCGGCAAGTCGCGCAGTTCGAGTGAATCGGAGGACGACGGAGCGGGAGACACAGTCATGGTTGAGAGACCTCGTTCGCGGTTCCGCCGCGCAGAAATGGTTTCATGGTTTCGAGCTGCTTCGGGAAGATGCCGCGCACGCGACCGACATCGCTCGCGTCACGAAACGGGCCGCGTTCTTCGCGATCGGCGACGATCCGCTTGGCCAGCTTCTCACCGATCCCGTCGAGTTGTGCCCACTCGACCCACGACGCCGTGTTGATGTCGAGCGAATAGAAGTACTCGCGCGGTTTGAGGCTGGCGATCTCGACCGACGAGGTTCCCCAGCGAGACAGCTTCAGCCAGTGAGCGGTCAACAACGCAAGCAGTACGACGAGCAACGTGCCGACAAACAGTTGGTCGCTGCGGCGCAGCCAGAGCGGCGCGGAGATGTCCGGCGCACCAAGTTTGTCAGTGCGGCTTTCTGAAACGCGGCTCTCTTCCGCAACGCGAGTACCCGGCTGAGCAAGAGCCGTCTTCGAGGATGAGTCCGCGAGAGCCACGGCTTCGACATCACCGGGCCGTTCCACAGAGTTTGGTGGCTCGACATTGTCGGACTGTTCAGTAGGCTCGGGCATCGTCGGGGTCGCCTCATTCGTCACGAGCGACATGCTCGAACGGGCGGCGAAGATAGCGGGGTCGTTCACCAGACCAAAGCGAGTTTCCACGACGAACCGGCGGCGGGTACAGTCGTCAATGGGTGGTCCCCCAACGAAAGACTGCTGGGCCAGTGATTCCGCGAAGGTAGCCCTGTCGCTCCGCGACAGGAAGCGCGATCCGCAAGGGGGCGTTGATCTGCCGAGTCACCTTGGATCAACGGCAAACGCCACTCGTGTGTTCGCGCTTCCTGTCGCGGAGCGACAGGGCTACCACCCATTGGCGACTGCACCCACCGGCGGCTCTCCCGTGGGGCATTCGCCTCATACTTCGGGCGGTCCTTGATGAGACCTCTGAGCGGGGTGGCGTCAGCCCCCCCGGTTCTTGGGCGTAAGCCCGCTTGGGAAGCGGCCAGGGGGCTGACGCCGCCCCGCTCGGAAACCGCTCACTTTGTGCCGCGTGAGGTGTAATTTGAAAACGGGCTAACGCCCAAGAATCAGGGGGCTGACGCCCAATGGCACTTACTTTACTAACCCGCAGCGTGAGCGAGGGCGATGACATGAGGCGTTTCCCTTTGTTTCCCTCGCTTACGCTGCGG
>JAYSQC010000645.1:0-4996 GCA_043721755.1 Schlesneria sp. | reverse complement strand
CGTGGGCAACGCCCCGCGCGTCGATGAGGGTCCGACCCAAACGCCGCTCGACGCGCGGGGCGTTGCCCACGCGGTTAAACGACTCCACTGATTCTGGGTATGAACTCCCCCCTGTCCCGCGAGGCCCCGCCGATGTCCTCGACACTCTTCAATGTGCTGTTTGCGTGGAAGTGTTCCAGCACGCACCACAAGCTTGCGTTGGATGCCCTGCATCAGCTTCGCGGCGACGCGGCCGAGAACTGGCGGAATCTGTGTCTCGCCCACATCGACATCTATCTCGATGGATCGAAGGCCCCCGACAACAAGTTCAAGGACTTTCGCAACCATGTGTTGCACGTCCGCGACAACTATTGGGGTGGTGCCGTCGCGGCGACTGAGTTGTGGTACGGGCGAACCGTTGAGGCGCTGCGAGGGAAGAAGTGGAACGACGCAATCTACGCGGCGGGAGTCCTCAGTCACTATTACACCGACCCGATCCAGCCGTTTCACACGGGACAGTGCGAGGCGGAAGGGATCGTCCATCGGGCGGCGGAGTGGAGCATTGCCTGCGCATATCGCGAGTTGACCGACATCCTCGAAGCGGACCTCGGCGGTTGGCCGGAGGTGGCTGTTCCACAGGGAGGCGATTGGCTGGCGACAATGGTCGTCGCGGGTGCCGATCTCGCCAACCCGCACTATGAAGTTTGCATCGACCACTACGACCTGAAGCAGGGCGTCAAGGATCCGCCGACGGGCCTCGATCAGGAGATCAAGGATCGCATCGCGAAGCTGATCGGCCACGCGGTCGTGGGCTACGCGCGCATCATGGAACGAGCCATCGCCGAAGCGAATGTGACTCTCCCCGCGACCAACATCACGCTCCTCGGCGTGCTGGCCAAGCTGACCATCCCGCTGTTCTGGGTCACGAAAAAGTTGAAGGACTCGAAGGAACGCGCGATCGTTGAAGCGACCTTCCGTGAGTTTGAAGCGACCGGCAAAGTGATCGAGACCCTGAGTGACGATGACTTCGCGATCCGGCAGGCTCACGCCGAAGAGGTGCTCAAGGTGCCGTTGGCTCAACTCGACGCAGAGGAGCCGAGACCCGTTGGAGTCGCGCACGGGATCGGTGCCCCCGCGCGGCCTCGCCCCGTTGTGAGCCGCCCTGTTGCGGCTCGTCCCGCCCCGAGCAAGCCTATTCTTTCACCCGTGACTGTGCCGCGTGTTGTCGTCGAGAAGACGCTTCCTGCAATGCCGGGGCACGACAAAACGCCCGCTCCAGCGGTCGTTGTTCCAACCAAGAGCCGCTCAACAGGCATCCCGCAGGCGACCGAGCATGTCGATCGCTACCACCTCACGGTCGATCATCCCGTCGAGAAAGCCCCGTCCATCGGAGCGAAGACGGCGGCGTTGCTCGAAGAGCAGGGAGTCCACACGGTCGGCCATCTGCTGTCGATCGACCCCGACAAGCTCGCCACGTTGCTTGGCGACCGTCACATCGACTCGTACACGATCCTGACGTGGCAGATGCAGGCGGACCTCTGCTGCGAGGTCCCCAATTTACGAGGTCACAATGCACAGCTTTTGACGGCCTGCGGGATCACGCATCGCGGCGAACTGGCAATGTCCGAGGCAGTGGCTCTGTTCAAGAAAGTCGAAGCGTTCGTGGTCACTCCGCCTGGCGAACGAATTCTGCGAGGAAGTGAACGCCCCGATCTCACCGAGGTACACGACTGGATCCAGTGGGCTAACCGCCCGCAACAATCACAGGCGGCGTGAGGTCAATGGCACTCACTTTGTAACCCGCAGCGTCAGCGAGGGAGTCAAACATGCGGTGAAACACGAGCAACTCCCTCGCTGACGCTGCGGGTTACTTGGCGCTTTTGACAAAGTGAGTGTCATGGGGCGTGATGTGCCGGGACGCCGTTCCACCGGCGGAAAGCCCGTCCGGCCTCACTCGTACCGCAGGGCTTCAATCGGGTCGAGACGACTTGCTCGGCGGGCGGGATAGAAACCGAAGAAGACTCCCACGGCAGCGGCAAACACAAACGCCACGATCCCGGCCGTGAACGAGACTTCGTGCTTCCACTTCGTCCCGCTGGTCACGGCGTTGATGAGCGACACCAACCCGATCGACGCTCCCACGCCGAGCAGGAAGCCGATCACTCCGCCGATGCACGACAGCAGCACCGCCTCGACCAGAAACTGCCGCAGAATGTCGCCCGAGCGGGCACCGACCGCCATGCGGATGCCGATCTCCCGCGTCCGTTCCGTCACCGAGACCAGCATGATGTTCATGATCCCGACGCCGCCGACCACGAGTGAAATCCCGGCGATGCAGGCCAGCATCAACGTCAGCGTGCCGGTAATCATTCCAAAGACGTTCGCGATCTCCGTCGTGTTCTGTACGACGAAATCTCGCGGCGTACCCGGCTGGATGCGATGCCGCTCGGACAACAGTTGGTCGATTTCGTTCTGAGCATCCTGCATGAGCTTCGTCGAACGGGCCGAAGCCATGATCGCGTTGACATTGTCAAATTCAGACCCGCGCAGCCGCTTGCGAACGGTCGAGATCGGCATCAGGACAATGTTGTCCAAATCCTGTCCGACCATGTTCGCGCCCTTCTTTTCGAGTACGCCGATCACTTGAAACGGGATGTTCTTGATTCGAATCGTCTGGCCAATCGGGTCGGTCGTTTGGAACAGTTTGACGACCAGCGTGTGACCAATCACGCAGACTTTGGACGCGCTGACGACATCGCGCTCGGTGAAGAACTCGCCCCGCCGGAGTTGCCAGTTCCGCACGGTGAGGTAGTCGCAACTGACCCCGTGCATTTCGTTCGGGCTGAAATTGGAACTGCCATAAATCACCTGGCCACTCGCGCCGAGGATTGGTGACGACGCCAAGACCGACGGGCATTCAGTCCCGATCGCGTCCGAGTCGCGTGCGGTCAGAGACACCTGCGCCTGCGATACTCCCCCGCGCTGTCTGTTCCCCGGAAAGACAATGATGACGTTGCTACCGAGCGCCTCGAACTGCGCCTGCACGAGCGAACTGGCACTCTGCCCCAACGAGACCATTGTCGTCACCGCCGCGATCCCGATGACGACGCCTAGCACCGTCAGCGCCGCCCGCATCTTGTTCTTGGCCAGTGCTCGAATCGCAATGCGCAGCGTGAGAAAGAAGTTCATGGACGAGTTGATTCCTCGAAGAAGCGACTCAAATCGCAGGAGACGAGCGGAGCATTCAGGCGATGTTGTCGCGCGTTCGTCATCATCATTTCGGTGGGCCGAACGGTGACGCTTGCACGCCAATCACCAGCGTGTCGCTTGCTTTCAAATCCCCCTTGATCATCTCGCTGAATTGGCTGTCGCTGAGACCGGTCTGAATTTCAACGGCCCTCAACAGATCGCCTTCTGCGATCCAGACATGGCGGCGGTGGCGGTCGCGCCGGAGCTTTGAGCGTTCATCCGCCGAGACCGACTTTTCTGACGGCTGGTCTGATTCCTGCGCGTCGCCCGAATTGTTCTGCCCCTGTCCTTCCAGAATGGGCTGGTCTTCCGGGCGAACCTGCTTGGGATTCGGGTAGTACCGCAGCGCGGCGTTCGGAATCTTGATCACGTCATCACGATGATCGACTTGAAATGAAAGGCTTGCGGTCATTCCCGGTAGTAGCTCCAGATCGGCGTTTGAAGTGGAGACGACAACCGGATAAGTCACGACGTTTTGCACTGTCGTCGAACTCATGCGGATCTCATGGATTATTCCTTTGAACAACTTCTCGGGATACGCATCGACCGTGAAAGTGACGGCGTACTTGCGGTGTTGAGCCGCTTTGATGAGTCCAATGTCCGCCTCATCGACCGACGCGTGAATGTGCATTTGCTCTCGCATGTCCGGGGCGATGACGAACAGTTCCGGCGTTTGAAACTGAGCGGCCAGCGTCTGGCCGGGATCGATCTTTCGGTCGATGACGATGCCGTCAACCGGGGCTCGGATTTCGGTGTAGGCCAGATTGGCGAGCGAGTTGTCTAACGTCGCCTTCGCCTGATCGACAGCCGTCTTGGAGACCACAAGCTGCGAATCGAGTGACAACCTCGCGAATCGGAACTTGTCCATCTCCGCTTGAGAAATGAATGACACATCCTCAGTTCGCAACGCGATCGCCCGCTTCTCGTCGTTGATCGCCTGTTGCAGTTGCGCCTGCACGCGGAAGACATCCGCCTCACGACTCGCGAGTGCTGCCTCATCACGCGAAACGCCTGCCTGATAGATACGCGGGTCGATTTTGGCGAGCAGATCTCCTTCTTTGACCTCTTGGTTGAATTCACAGAACAGCTTCAGAATCGGTCCCGACACGAACGAACCGATCGCCACCTTCAGTTTCGGCTTGACCGTGCCCGTCGAGTTCACGACCGACATGATGTTGCCCCGCTCGACCTTGGCCGTCCGCCAGATGGGTCGATTCCGCTTGGCGAAGTAGTCCATCGTCGGCTGGTACGCCGCGAAGCCCGCTCCGCCGAGAACCGTAATCACAATCAGCAGCTTGACCACAAATCGCATGACTCACTCCCGGCTTAGATGTGATGTATTGTCGAAATTCGAGGAACAGAGGGGCGCAAGGAGCGAAAGCAGACGGGATTGGCCGGTCCGAGAGCGTGGGCGTTGTGCGGTCAGTCGAGCCTTTGCCTCTCGTGATTGCGACATCCAGGAGCGGGCGAAGTATGGCCGTGACATCGGATTAGGCACGGCAACATTGATGTCAAAAATAACCTGAGTGAGTTCGTTGACACCAAGATCTTAGCGGCTATTATCCCGTTCCGCCGCACGGGAAAGCCAGTCGCGGTGGGTTGATATTTGACAATTTGGTTGGATGGTTCTGAGAATTAGCTTTGCCGTATTTGAGCGGTTGCTGAACATTCGAGGGCCGGTTGTTCCACAGTCGAACGGCTGGAAGAGCGACTGGTCGGGCAAGCTTGGTGTTGACTGTTGCTTGAAAAAGCGGGCAGTCAGTGCTGG
>JAYSQC010000644.1:0-26406 GCA_043721755.1 Schlesneria sp. | reverse complement strand
CAACACGCTGCGCGGCAACATCAACTGGATGCACGCGCGCCAGTCCATGTTCGAGAGCGACCTCTTCGGCAAGGACATCAAGAAGATTTTCCCCATCATCAACCCGACCGGGTCTGACTCAGCGATGTTCGACAACTGCCTCGAACTGCTCGTGCTCGGTGGCCGCCCGCTCGCGCACGCGATGATGATGATGATTCCCGAGCCGTGGTCGAATCACGAGTCCATGAGCGACGAGCGCAAGGCGTTTTACGAATACCACTCCTGCCTGATGGAGCCGTGGGATGGCCCCGCGTCGGTCGCGTTCACCGACGGCGTTCAAATCGGCGCTTGTCTCGACCGCAACGGCCTGCGTCCGTCGCGCTATTACGTCACGAAGGACGACCTCGTCATCATGGCGTCGGAAGTCGGCGTGCTCGACATCGCGCCAGAGCGCGTGCTCCAGAAGGGCCGCCTCCAGCCGGGGCGCATGTTCCTTGTGGACACGGCGCTGGGCCGCATCGTGGCCGATGAGGAAATCAAGGAAGCCATTTGCAAGTCCCAGCCTTACCGGCAGTGGATTAACGAGAACATGGTCGAGTTGGACAAGCTCCCCGACGCGCCGCACTTGCCGGAGCCGGACCACGACACCGTGCTGCACCGGCAGTCGGCTTTCGGCTACACCTTCGAGGACTTGCGGATGCTCATGGTCCCGATGGCGCGCGATGGCGTCGAGGCCGTCGGCTCGATGGGCACGGACACGCCCATCGCGGTGCTCTCGCAGAAGCCGCAGTTGCTCTACAACTATTTCAAGCAGCTCTTCGCGCAGGTCACGAACCCGCCGATTGACTGCATCCGCGAAGAGATTGTCACGAGCGCCGAGACGACCATCGGTTCCGAACGCAACTTGCTCAAGCCGGAGCCCGAGAGTTGCCGGCTCATCGAGCTGAAGTCGCCCATCCTCAGCAACGAAGAGTTCGCCAAGCTCAAGCATCTCAATCATCCGCACTTCAAGTCCGCCACGCTGCCCACGCTCTTCAAGGCTGCGGACGGTCCCGGCGCGCTGGAGACAGCGATGGACGAATTGTGCGAGGCCGCGACCAAGGCCATCAAGGACGGCGCGAACATCATCATCCTCTCGGACCGCGGCGTGGACAAAGACAACGCGCCCATCCCCGCGCTGCTCGCGGTGGCGGGCGTGCATCACCACCTCATCCGTGAAGGCACGCGCACGCGCGTCGGCCTCGTGCTGGAGTCAGGCGAACCGCGCGAGGTGCATCACTTCTCGCTGCTCATCGGCTACGGCTGCGGGGCCATCAATCCGTATCTCGCTTACGAGACGCTGGACGACATGATTCAGCAGGGCTTGCTCGTCGGCGTGGACCACAAGACGGCGGTGAAGAACTTCACCAAGGCCGCCGTGAAGGGCGTTGTGAAGGTCGCCTCGAAGATGGGCATCAGCACCATTCAGAGCTATCGCGGCGCGCAAATCTTCGAGGCCATCGGCCTGAGCGACGGGGTGATTGACAAGTATTTCACCTGGACCGCCTCGCGTGTCGCGGGCATCAGCATCGAGGACATCGCGAAGGAAGTGCTCACCCGCCACGGGCACGCGTTCTCCGACCGGCCCGTCAACGGCCACACGCTCGAGGCCGGCGGCCAGTATCAATGGCGCGCGGACGGCGAGATTCATCTCTTCAACCCGCAGACCGTCCACAAGCTCCAGAAGGCCGTCCGCAACGCGGATTACAAGACCTTCAAGGAATACAGCGCGCTGGTGAACACGCAGCTCAAGGACATCTATACCTTGCGCGGCCTGCTGGAGTTCAAGCCCGCGACCGCGATTCCCATCGAGGAGGTCGAGACGGTCGAGAGCATCTTGAAGCGCTTCAAGTCCGGCGCGATGAGCTACGGCTCCATCTCCGGCGAGGCGCACGAGACGCTCGCCATCGCGATGAACCGCATCGGCGGCAAGAGCAACACTGGCGAAGGGGGCGAGGACTACAAACGCTTCCAGCCCGAATCGAACGGTGACTCGAAGCGTTCGGCCATCAAGCAGGTCGCGTCGGGACGGTTTGGCGTGACGAGCTATTACCTCACGAATGCCGATGAACTTCAGATCAAAATCTCGCAGGGAGCCAAGCCGGGTGAGGGCGGCGAACTGCCCGGTCACAAGGTCGATAAGATCATCGCCGCGACGCGCCATTCGACCCCCGGCGTGGGCCTCATCAGCCCGCCGCCGCATCACGACATCTATTCGATCGAAGACTTGTCGCAACTGATCTTCGATCTGAAGAACTCGAACCCGTCGGCCCGAGTCAGTGTAAAGCTGGTCTCCGAGGTCGGCGTCGGTACGGTCGCGGCCGGGGTGGCGAAGGGTCACGCTGACAAGATTCTCATCTCGGGAGACTCGGGTGGAACCGGGGCCTCACCCCTGACGAGCATCAAGCACGCCGGGATGCCGTGGGAATTGGGCATCGCCGAGACACATCAGACGCTGGTCCTGAACGACCTGCGCAGCCGAGTCCGCCTCGAAACGGATGGCCAACTCAAAACGGGCCGTGACGTGGTGATTGCGTGTCTGCTGGGAGCCGAAGAGTTCGGCTTTGCCACCGCGCCGCTCATCACGCTCGGCTGCATCATGATGCGAAAGTGTCATCTCAATACGTGTCCGGTTGGCATCGCCACGCAAGACCCCGCCCTGCGAAAGATGTTCACCGGCAAGCCCGAACACGTCATCAACTATCTGTTCATGGTGGCCGAAGAAGCCCGCGAAATCATGGCATCGCTCGGCTTCCGCACGATCAACGAGATGGTCGGACACAGTGAAGTGCTGGAGTACGACACGTCGATTACGCATTGGAAATTGAAGCATCTCAATCTGGACAAGATCCTCACGCCGGCGACCAGGCCGCATGACAAGGTCGAAACGTATTGCACGATCAAGCAGCAACACGGCATCGAATATCAACTCGATAACGAACTGATCCGCGAGGCGCAGGATGCCCTCGATAATAAGACGCCGGTGCGCCTCAATATCGAGGTCCAGAACATCGACCGCGCGCTGGGCACGATCCTCAGCCACGAAGTCAGCAAGAAGTGGGGCGAACACGGCCTGCCCGATGGCACGATCCACATCCGCTGCAAGGGTTCGGCCGGACAAAGCCTCGGTGCCTGGCTTGCTCCAGGCATCACGATCGAAGTCGAAGGCGATGCCAACGACTACGTCGGCAAGGGCCTGTCGGGAGGCCGCATCATCGTCTTCCCACCCGCCGCTTCGACGTTCAAACCCGAAGACAATATTTTGATTGGCAACGTGGCCCTCTACGGAGCCACGGAAGGAGAAGCCTTCTTCCGGGGTCGCGCGGCCGAACGCTTCTGCGTCAGAAACTCGGGTGCCTCGTGCGTTGTCGAGGGTGTCGGTGACCACGGCCTTGAATACATGACCGGCGGCTGCGCCGTGATCCTCGGCCCCACGGGCCGCAACTTCGCGGCAGGCATGTCGGGCGGCGCGGCCTATGTCTACGACCAGCACCACGCCTTGCTCGGCAACTGCAATCTGGAGATGGTCGAACTGGAAAAGGTCATCGCCCCCGAAGACCTCGCCACCCTGAAAGACCTCCTCACCAAACACCACAAACACACGGGGTCCACCGTCGCGTCAACCATCCTCCAAAACTGGGACGACGAACTCCCCCACTTCGTGAAAGTCATGCCGATCGACTACAAGCGCGCTCTCGCCGAACAGAAGAAGGAGCTGGTGAAGGCATAAGACTGAACCACGAATCTCACGAATAACACGAATCTGAAGAGGGAAGGCGAAGACGGAAGACATTGTCCAGAGGCTATTCAGAAAAGTGTGTTGGCGTTCGTCGTGAAAGTGGTTTTTCATTCACCGGAAGTACGGTCGTTCTGATCAGCCTCTCTTCGCCTATCCTCCTCTCTTCAGATTCGTGTTATTCGTGAGATTCGTGGTTCAAAGTCTTCAGCCTTCTTGAACAGGAAATCACCATGAGCATCATCTACCCCGAGGAGTCGTATGCGATCATTGGTGCCTGCTTCGAGGTGTACAACGTGGTTAGGAGCGGATTTCAGGAGCCGATTTATCAGGAGTGTTTGGAACTGGAGTTTGCCATGCGGAACATGCCGTGTCGGCCTCAGGTGGAGTTGCCGCTCACGTACAAGAACCGCGTCCTGACAAAGTACCTCAAACCGGATTTCGATTGTTACAGCAAAATTATTCTGGAGATCAAAGCGATTTCGAGGCTCGACGATTCGTGCCGCGCTCAAGTTCACAGCTATCTCAAGCTGACCAAGTACAAACTTGGTCTGCTAGTGAACTTCGGATCGCACGGTGAACTGGAGTACGAACGGATCGTCTTCTAACTCTTCAGATTCGTGTTATTCGTGAGATTCGTGGTTCACACTTTCTTGGTATTCACATGGGCAAGCCGACAGGTTTCAAAGAGTTTCAGCGTCAGGTTCCGAATGAGCGGGATGCGAAGTTGCGCATTCTCGACTGGAACGAGTTTCATGAGCACATGCCCGAGAAGGAGTTGAAGACTCAGGGCGCGCGGTGCATGGATTGCGGCGTACCGTTCTGTCACACCGGCACGCTGATGGCGGGCATGGCGACGGGGTGTCCGGTCAACAACCTGATTCCCGAATGGAACGATCTTGTTTATCGCGGCCACTGGCGCGAGGCACTCGATCGGCTCCACAAGACGAACAATTTCCCCGAGTTTACCGGGCGCGTCTGCCCTGCGCCGTGTGAAGGCTCGTGCGTGCTGGGGATCACGAATCCGGCCGTGACGATCAAGAACATTGAATGCTCGATCATCGACCACGGGTTCGAGCAGGGTTGGGTGCTGCCCAATCCCCCGAAGACTCGCACCAACAAACGAGTCGCCATCGTAGGGAGTGGTCCCGCCGGACTGGCCGCTGCCGCGCAGCTCAACAGCGTCGGGCATGAAGTCACCGTCTTCGAGCGGGCCGACCGCGTGGGCGGGTTGTTGATGTACGGCATCCCCAACATGAAGCTCGAAAAGCACATCGTCCAGCGCCGAGTGGACCTGCTCGCCACCGAGGGTGTCATCTTCAAGACCAGCACCGAAATCGGACGCGACATCAGCCCGATGGACCTGCGCGAGCAATACGATGCCATCGTCCTCTGCACCGGAGCGACGAAGCCGCGCGACCTGCCGATCCCCGGACGGCAGCTCAAGGGAGTCCACATGGCGATGGAGTTCCTGCACGGGAACACGAAGAGTCTGCTCGATTCGCAGTTGTCCGATGGCAAGTACATCAGTGCGAAAGACAAGCATGTCGTCGTGATCGGCGGCGGCGACACCGGGAACGACTGCATCGGCACGTCGATGCGTCACGGCTGCAAGAGTCTCGTGAACCTAGAGATCGTCCCGATCTCGCCCGAAGAACGAGCGGCCAACAACCCGTGGCCTCAATGGCCGCGCATCTTCCGAGTTGATTACGGTCATGCCGAAGTCGCCGCAGCCTTCGGCGAAGACCCGCGTCTGTTCAGCACGACCACGGTCGAGTTCCTCGGCAACGACCGGGGTGAACTCCGCGCCCTCAAGATCGCCAAGGCTGAACCTGCCCCACCGTTCAAGATCATTCCCGGCACCGAAAAGGAAATCCCGGCCGATCTCGTCTTTCTCGCCCTCGGTTTCCTCGGCCCCGAATCGCCGGTGGCCGAACAACTCGGCGTGAAGCTCGACGCGCGCTCCAACTACGAAGCGGCCCACGGCACCTTCAACACCAACGTCCCCGGAGTCTTCTCCGCCGGCGACTGCCGCCGAGGCCAAAGCCTCATCGTCTGGGCCATCAACGAAGGCCGCGGAGCCGCCCGCGAATGCGACAAGTACTTGATGGGCAAGAGCGACCTGCCATAGGAGACCAGTCATGACCACTGAAACCGTGAATTCGACAAAAGAGCTTTTGACTGAGTTCGTCCGTGACCTGCCGGAAAAGATCACGCTGGCCGAAGCCATTGAAGAGCTGCAGATTCTCGATGGAATCCGGGAAGGTTTACGAGATGTGGCTGAAGGACGGGTGATTTCGCATGACGAAATGAAGCGGAGAATTGTCGAATGGCGTTCCAAGTAGACTGGACCGAGCAAGCCTCGCGGTCAATGGAGTCCATTTGGCAATACATTGTCGCAGACAATCCTGCCGCAGCAGATCGCGTGATTGAAGCGATCGTCAGACAGACTGAACTACTGGCAACCGCTCCACGACTTGGCCCAAGATACTCCTATCAAGGAGTCGGTGAAATTCGGCAGACCATCTCGGGCCGATATCGTGTTTTCTATCTTGTCGATGAGGCGGATCAACGGGTTGATATTCTTGAAGTCTGGCACAGCTCCCGACAAGAACCGGAACTTTGAGTCATGCGTATCGCCCTCGGATGTGATCACGGCGGCTTCCCGCTCAAGCAGCGAATTGCTTCTGTCGTGCAGGCGGCGGGGCATGAGGTTGTGGATTGCGGGACCGACTCGAATTGTTCGGTCGATTACCCGGACTTCGCGCGGAAGGTGGGGGAGACGATCCTCGCCGGGCGGGCTGAGCGGGGGATTTTGATCTGCGGCAGCGGCGTGGGGATCAGCGTGGCGGCGAACAAGATTCCGGGCATTCGTGCGGGGGTCTGTCACGACAGCTATTCGGCTCATCAAGGGGTCGAGCACGACGACATGAACGTCCTCTGTCTCGGAGCGCGCATCGTTGGCGATGAGGTGGCCGTGGAACTGGTCCGTGCGTTTGTGAACGCTCAGTTCACGAGCGAGGAACGCCACGTCCGGCGACTCAACAAGCTGCTCGACATCGAACGCGATGCCCTCGCCGGGAAGTTCGCTCGCCCGTAGCCTTGCCTGCTGCTCAATCGACGAAGCGCGTCGTACTTGAGGTTGAGCAACCAAAGTCGCCTTCTTCGCTCCGCGTGAAGTGAGCCGATTGCGAGTGGAACTTCAGTTCTCCAATCAGCGCCGAACTCGCGCACGGCTTTCTTCACGCGGAGCGATGAAGGCGACTTTAGAACGACAGAAAGTGCGTACAGCCTGATATGGACTTCGCTGGCTCTTGTCGGCAGAGTGCCTGACAATTCTGCCTCCAGTTCATCACGTGCATGATCCGACGCAGCAATCGAGCGTTCCGGCGGCGTTATTGCCGGAAGATCACGTTTGAGGGGAGCCGCTTCGTGGATACCGAACGCCGTTGGTCCGTGCTTCAAACTCTGGGGGCCGTTGTCGCACTCCTCTTCATCGTGTGGCTGATGTCCGTGTTCTTTGATTTTTTTGTCAGATCGAAGTTGGAGATCGGCCCGAAGACCACGTTTGTCAACGGGCCGCTGACGGCCGAGGGACTGATCGACTACGAAGCGGCGTTGCACGAACGGCTCTCTGGGGGAGTGTCGCCAGACAGCAACGCGGCCGTATTGATCGACCGGGCCTTTGGTCCAGCAGCCACCTCGCCCCATCTGCGTGTGCGGTATTTCGAGCGACTGGGAATTGAGCCGCTTCCCGAGCGGGGCGATTACGTTGTGAACCAAGTGGCGTTCGTACAGCAAAAGTTGCGAGGGGTTCCTGACGTTGCCGAACGAGAAGCGGCGATCTTCGACGAACTGCGACGGGCACAACAACGACCGTGGACTCGGGACGAATGTCCTTTGGCGGCCGAGTGGCTGGCGGCGAACGAGAAACCGCTGGAGTTGATCGAGGCCGCAACGAAGCGGTCGAGCTTCTATGCGCCGCTCGTCAAAGCGGAACAACTGGCGGTGGGCGAATCGAACATTCGGAGCCTGCGCGAAGCGGCTCGGTTACTCGTCACGCGCGCGATGCTTCGGTTGGGAGACGACGATGTTGCCGGTGCGTGGTCTGACCTGCTGGCCTGTCACCGATTGGCTCGACTAATCGGACAGCGGCCGCAATCGATGATCGTGTTCCATGTCGCGGTGGCAGTCGATGCCATTGCGACCGCTGGAGACGCCGCGTTGATCGCTCACGGTCTGTCGGCGGAGCAGGCTCGACACTGTTTGGCCGACCACACCGCTTTGCCCGAGATCATCCCTGTTGTCGAGGTGATTCAGCTTGGCGAACGCCTTATCTGCTTGGACTCGATGCAATCCACGTCCGTCAGTGCGGGCTTCGACCTCAACGTGACGCTGCGTCGCCTGAATCGCAGGTTTGATGATTCCGTCGCGGCGATGAAACTGAAGGACGTTCAGCAGCGGCGCGAGGCGTTGGACAAGTTGAGTGCCGATCTCAATCAGCGAGCGAAGACCAACCGCCAGCCACTCCGATTGGTGGCGAGTTTCGTGATCAGTCCTCGCAAGGCGATCAGTAACTCGGTGAGCGACACGCTGATCGCGCTGATGGACCCCGTCTTCACACAAGCCCAGAAGTCCGACGACCGAGTCCGCATCAAGAGCGACCTCGCTCGAGTCGGCTTCGCCCTCGCCGCGTATCGGGCTGAACGGGGTGGCTATCCGATGGGACTGAACGATCTCGTTCCGAAGTACCTTGCCGCGTTGCCAACGGATCGGATGAATGACCAGCCGCTGCGATACGTCAGGCGCGAGAACGGCTTCCTGATTTACAGCGTGGGTGCGAATGGGCGTGATGACGACGGTGCCAACGCGGAACGGCAGAATCTGGACGACGTTTCCTTCGAGGTATCGCCGCCCTGAGAGTTCTTTGGTTGGTGCCTCACGCGACCATGAAACGGCGATCTACTTGGAAAGCGGCAGCGTGCTAACCGTGGGGGCATGGATGACCTCGAAGCGGGTTTGATCCGGTCCCCGGCGTTTGGCGGCGTACATCGCTTCGTCTGTTTGTTGGATGCAATCTTCCCAGTCGAGATCGCCGGTTTGAAACGTGACGACTCCGAGACTGAACGTGAGCGACGGGTGATCGCATTCGACGAAGTGTCGCAGCGCGGCTCGCAAGCGTTCGGCGATGAGTGCCGCGTCCTCGCGACCGACCTCGGACAGGACCATCAGGAACTCGTCGCCTCCGAGCCGACCGACGCAATCGTACGGGCGCGTGTGTTGTCGCAGCGCGACGCCGATCTGCCGCAACGCCGCGTCGCCCGCGTGATGGCCACCTCGATCATTGATCCCCTTGAAACCGTCGCAGTCGAACAGCGCGAGCGTGAAGGGCCGACCGAACCGGCGGGTGCGGCTCAATTCCGCATCGAGTGCCTCAATGAGTGCCTGCCGATTGGGAAGCCCGGTCAGAGGATCGAGTCGGGCGAAGCGATGTGATTCCGCCAGACGCTCGCGCAGACGACCCATCCACACGACCAGCCACAGCGCGACGAGGAGTCTCATGGCTTGACCGAACACGAGCGGGGTCCAATCGTCGGCGCGAGATGTTTCGATCCAACTCCAAACGAGCAGTGTGATCGCGGTCGATGCGAGTGCGACCGTGCGTGAGCAGGTCCAACCCGACACCACGAGCAGCGCGACCATTAGCCAAGTGGCGGGGAGCGCGATCCGGCCGGAAGCATCCGCGAACCGGCAACAGGTGACGAGTACGAGACCCGCCATCAACAGCGCTGGGCGAATGAACGTGCGCGCAGCGGGACGACTGCCGGCCATTGAGGACCGCTCGGCAAATGGGTGTTCGGCGGCAGTGTGATCGGGTGGCATCATCGGGTGACAGTCGAGAGTGACATCGCTGACGGGGAGAGATTTCCAAGCGGCGGGCGGATCGTACTGAGTCCGCGGGGAGACCACACGGCACCGCGAGCGGGCGAACAGGGCAAGCGCCTTTTTCAAGGTAGGGTGGGACCAGCTCGCTTCGAGCGCCGGCCCACCATCGGGAATCGTCGAGAGATTCTGGTGGGCCGGCGCGGTGAAGCGCCGCTGGTCCCACCCTACAGATTTCGCAGCCCCAACACGCGATGGCCCTGGCGGGCGAATCAATTGCATCACGAGGTGACGGCGATAACCTGTCGTGTGCCGGACTGCGTCGTTTAACCGCGTGGGCAACGCCCCGCGCGTCGAGCGACGTTGGAGTCTGTTTCGCCTCACGACACGCGGGGCGTTGCCCACGCGGTTAAACGACGCCAAATTTCGCAGCCACGCACAACGGAGAAATCCCGATGATCAATGCCCGTCGAAGTTGGAAGAGCCTCTTGTCGCTGATCGCCCTCGCGGGGCTGTGCTGTGCGTGGGGGCCGCCCTCGTTCTTCGCCGCCGACGCGGCGCAGCGCGATCCCCAAGCCAAGCCGAACATCGTGTTCATCCTGGCGGACGACTTGGGCTACGGTGATCTTGGCTGCTTTGCACAGAAGAAGATTCGCACGCCGCATCTCGACAAGCTGGCTGCCGGAGGGATGCGGTTCACGCAGCATTATTCGGGCAACGCGGTCTGCGCACCGTCGCGTTGTGTGCTGATGACGGGCAAGCATCCGGGACATGCGTTCATTCGGAACAACCGCGAAGCGAAGCCCGAGGGCCAGTACCCAATCCCCGCTGAGACCGTGACGCTCGGCAAGTTACTGCAAAGCCAAGGCTATGTGACGGGGGCATTCGGCAAGTGGGGACTTGGCGGGCCGGAGTCCGCAGGGCGACCGCTCCAGCAGGGAATCAACCGGTTCTTCGGCTACAACTGCCAAGCGGTCGCGCACAGTTTTTATCCCGCTGCACTGTGGGACGATGAACGGCGATTTCCGTTGAACTCGCCTGCGATTTCGGGCCATCAACCGAAGCTGCCAGACGGAGCCGATCCGCTCGATCCGAAGAGTTACGCGGGCTTCACCGGTCAGGTGTACTCGGCCGATGTCATCGCCGAACAGGCGTTGAAGTTCATCCGCGACAACAAGGACCGGCCGTTCTTCCTTTACGCGCCGACGACGATCCCGCATTTGGCACTGCAAGCTCCGGTCGATGCTTTGAAAGAGTACGACGGCACGTTCCCAGATGATCCGCCCTATGTGGGTGGTCGCGGCTATGTTCCCAATTTCGCGCCACGCGCGACTTATGCGGCGATGGTCACGCGGATGGATTTGCATGTCGGGAAGATGGTGGCTCTCATTCAAGAATTGGGGCTGACCGAGCGGACGATCTTCGTCTTCAGTTCCGATAACGGGCCGCTGTACGACAAGTTGGCTGGTACAGACTGCGAGTTCTTCGAGTCGGCCGGATCGTTGCGCGGTCGGAAGGGATCGCTCTACGAGGGTGGCTTCCGGGTGCCGACCCTCGCGGCTTGGAAGGGGCGTATTCCGAGTGGCATCACGTCGGATCGCGTGACCGGATTCGAGGACTGGCTCCCCACGCTGCTCGATCTGGCAGGAGCGGCCGGTGCGACGCCGCGCGATCTCGACGGCATCAGCTTCGCCCCGACGCTGCTCGGCCAGACACAGCCGCCGCGCCCGTTCCTCTATCGCGAGTTCCCCGGTTACGGCGGACAGGTCTCGTTACGAATGGGCGATTGGAAGGGAGTCGTTCAGAAGCTGCTGCCGCAGAACAAACAACCGGGCCAGCCGTGGAAGATCGAACTCTACAATTTGAAGGACGATGTCGCGGAGGCTCACGATGTGGCTGCCGCTCACCCGGAGGTCGTCGCGCAGATCGACCAGCTCATGCGCGACCAGCACACGCCGTCGGCCGAATTCCCGTTCCCGGCACTCGACCGCCGCTGAGAAATTAGGCGAGCGGCAGTAGTTGTCATACCGACAAGCGAAGCCTGACGCGCAAGCGAAGCCTGGGATATCGAGCATCCTTCGCTTGCGCGTCAGGCTTCGATGGGTCTGCTTTTTCTTGCCGCTCGCCTTATTGAATCAGGAAGGTGGAGTAGGCTCACGTCACGAGCAGCAGCGTCAGAAGAACTGCGATGACTCCCAGCAATGAGGCGGCGAGGTCGAACTCGATGTGACCGATTCGCAGTGACTCAAACTGTTGAGCGAGCCAACCGGGGAGTCGCATTGTGAACGCGGGGAAGAGGTTGTCGGTCAATAATCGTTCTCCGTGTCGAGCGAGCTTCACCCCTGTTTGCAGCGGGGTGACGAACAGGAATTCCGCCATTTCGTCCACGTAGAGCCGGCGCTGACTGAGTTGCGCCAGCGGCTGATACCAAGCCTCACGCGCGGAGTTTGCGGTCGTTGGTCGAGATCTGCTCCACACGACGGCGGTACCGATGAAAACAGCAAGCTGACCGAGGACGACTCGCCCCACATCGTTCGCTAGCGGCGCGGCCTCTGGCAAACCGAGCGACCAGGCTCGCCAAGATTCCGCGGCGAACAGTCCCGCCGCGAGAGCCGCGTAGACGACGCCGATTTGCGAGGTCACGAGGAAGGCCGACACGCTGCGCGGATGAGTTTGCCCGCAGGCCACGAACGCGCCGAGAACTGCCGCGAGGGTACTCAATCCGCCCAGCAGCGCGAGTGGTGTTTCTGCTGAAACGATCAACGGTTGGAACCGCAGCAGCAACCACACTGCGGCGGGGATGTAGCCGACGAGATAGATCATCGTCCAAACCGGCCGGTTCCATGTGGCGGCTCCGGCGTGCCAGCCGAAGCATGGAAAGAGGCCGCTTCGCCCCAACACACTGAGTACCAGCAGGCAACCGATGAATCCGGGAAGTGCCGGGTTGTGTTCGCCGAGCGTGGCCAAGCCCTCGGCGGAGACGATGTCGTCGATCGTCAACGTGTGGCAGGTGCTGCCCATCAACAACACCGCCAGCACCAACAGCCCGTCAGCGAACATTCCTGTTGCGATTGCGCGTCGAATGGCGGACAGCCCGCCGTCCTCGCGCGGGAAGATCGCGTTGCGAGAGGACTCGCCGTCGCGCGAAGTCCAACCGACCATCTGCCACGTCGCCAACGAAACGGCTCCCCAGCAGACCAGCATGGGGGCGAGAGTGTTCGACACGACCAGCATTGTCGCTGCGCAGTTCAGTAGTCCCACCGTCACAGCCAGTGCCGCGCGCGGCCTGCCGATCGTGTCGCGCCGCGCGGTTGCCAGAACCAATCCGCTGAGTCCGTTCAAGGCGGCAACCCATCCCGCCGAAAAGAGGTTCATCCCGCCAGCCCATTCCATTCGCAACGGTCGCGGTCCCGCCAATTCCAGTACGGTCCCGACCCGCCAAAATGCAGTCTCAGTTTGGACACCGAACGCGCCACTCAGCAGCGCCATGAGCAGCAATGCTGAGCCGCACGCGGCTAACATTGTGAACCTCACGAACGCGGCGGCGGTTGAGTCCACGTTCTCGCGCCCGGATTGCCGTCGCGCCAACAGCAACAGCGCGGTGAGAACACCGCTCATGGGGAGGCCGACGGTGAACAGCACGAGCCACGGGGCGAGGTCATTCACGAGTCATCTCCCGCGCGTGTTTCGGCGGTCACTTCGCTGGTGAGCACCGTGTCACCGACCAGCAGGCTCCACAGACCGACGAGGACCAGCAGCGCGAGGGCGGCCAGCAACAGCTCGCTTCTGCCGTGAAACGTTCCGCTGACGACGAACGCGACAACGATTCCCTGCGACAGCACGCCGAGCGCGATCAAACGGTCTCGCCTCGTTGCCGCCGAGACAAACAGCATCGCCCCCATGACGGTCAACACCGCCGCGAACAACAGGCCGTGATTCCAATCGGTGAAGGTCATGGCGACGTTCCGTGGTGCGAGCGAGTTGCGTTGTGTCTGGCTAGGGTGAGGAACGCCAGCACGGCAAGTAACACGATCACGTCGGCGCGCTGGTCGAACAACAGGTCGAACGGTCTGGCTGTAGATTGATCCACGACTTCGGCTTTCAGTGCGTCACGGACTCGTTCGGCCGAAGGCAGAGCCGAGAACCGGTGACTGGCGACCGCGCGCGACGTTTCAAACCGCATTGCGTAGCGGAGCGTCCCCACGAGCAAGAGCGCGAGGACGATCCCGGTCGCTCCCGCCAGTCCCGCGCGAGTCGTTACGGGGAGGTGGACCTCGGAACTAATCGCGTCGGTGTCTGCGCGGGGTGAGAGCGGGATCAATTCTCGAAGCCATTGCGTCACAGGCGGCCAGTCGTCGCGGCCGAGTTCTCGGGCCAGGACCAGCATGAGCGCGAGCGCTGCCACCAACAACGTTCCGCCCACGCTCGCGGCACCGCTGGCGAAACAGTTCACTCCGTTCGCGATTGTGAGGAGTAAGAACCCCATCAGCCTTCCGCGCCGCGTCGGTTGGCCGAGTAAGCAAACTCCCGCCAACAACGCGCTCCCCGCGCAGATTGCTGACACGACTTCCGCCGCTCCGCGCGGAACCGCGGCGGAAAGAGTTGATGACGCTCGCGGATCGCCACCGAGCGCAAGAAAAATCAGCGCGAGATAAACCAACGACAGCAGTCCCGCACCCCAACGGACCTCACGCGCGGCGCGGGGAGATCCCCAGACCGACAAGGCCACGATCCAAACGCCCAACAACAGAACGAGCCACCACGGCAATCGCGACTCATTCATGTCGGGCTTCTTCTGAGAGGTGAGTGGCCCACATTGCGCCAGGGTCAGACTAACCTTCAATCAAGCGACCCCACCGGGCTTGTCCCGATGGCTCGCGGGTCTTTGCACTACTCGTCGCGTCGCTTCGAGTGAATGCGCAAACGCTTCGAGTGAATGCGCAAGTAGTAGTGCAAAAACCTATTTCCACCGGGGCAAGCCCGGTGGGGTTCGCTTGATTGAGGACTACTGCGCGGGTCGCTGCGGCTGAGGCAGCACGCGCTTGGTGACATCGATCTCCACCGGGCCGAAAGCCTGTTCATGTCGTTGCAGGAAGGCTCCGAGCGCCAGCCACAATCGCTTCGCCGTGTAGTAGTTCACGATCAACCGCTGCGACACTTTCACGGGAGCGGGGGCCGAACCAAACGGCTGGGGGTTGAGTCCGAAGTCGAGCACCATCTCTTCCGGCAGACCCGCCACACGCACGAAGTTCGCATAGAGGGGATCGAGTCCCTCAGGCTCTAGGACTTGCTGAACGTGAGGCACGGCAGTCGCCGTGACCGCGGCGGTCTTGTCTTCCACGGGGGCATCACTGATTGCAGGGGCTTTCGCCATGACGAGTTTCCTGAACTGTGTGTGGTTCTGTACCTCAACAACCGCCCTGAACGGATGTTGCTTTCATCAAGCACGCCGAGGTGTTGGTCGCGCGAGGTATCCATGGGCATCAATTGACGCGGCGGATCATTGTCGTCCATCGGTTGGACTGTCAACGAATGACGCGAACTCCCGCAGGAACCGTGACACGTCAGACGGGGAGCGTGCCGAGTGGGTTTCGAGGCGAAGACCTCGCACCTAGAATGCGACCCTCGTTTACTCCCGCTCTCGCAGATCAGGTGTCCTCATGCCGCAATTTGAAAGCCGCACGTTGCTCAAGGCGACGCCCGAGCGGGTCTTCGAGTTCATCCTGCAACCCGCCAATTTGGAGTTGATCGCTCCGCCGGAATCGCAGTTCGTCTTCGTGAACCCTCCCAAAGTGATCGAACTCGGCAGCCGATTGACGTGCCGAGTTCAAGCCTATGGCATGGTGCAGCAGCTTTCGTATGAGATCGTCGAATTGGTCTCGCCGCTGCGATTCCGCGAGCAGATGGTCGAGGGGCCGCTCAAGCTGTGGAAGCACGATTACATCGTCGAACCGAATGCGGCGGGAGGCTGCTCGCTGGTGAACCTCATCGAGTTTGAACCGCCCGGCGGATTGTTGGGTTTTGTTGTGACGGCCGACAAAATTATGGATGCCCTCGACGACGGCTTTCATCACCGGCGCGGCGCATTGCAAAAGGTGTTCGGATGAATGACGACGACCCACAAGCCAAGAGCGACGCCGATTCGCGGACACTGTCGGCACTGCTGATGGTCGTCGTGATCGCCTCGCTGATCTTGGGCTTGATCGCGATGATCCTGCCGGGAGTCCTCGGCATCCTCTTGGTCGTCGGGGGCTTGGCTTGGTTCGGTGTGCTGCACTACGCGCTGTGGGGCTGGTGGCTGGGAGGCTATTTGCGACGGCGTGAGGAGGCGGAGTCAGAGCGATCGGAATCGTAAGACCAACGGCAGGACTTGCCTGACGCACTCTCTTCGCAGCGTGAATGAAGATGCGGGTTCGCTTCGTTCCTCGCTCACGCTTCGGGTTGGTGGGGGGGCGAGTTTATACCCTACGCGGCACAAAGCGAGAGGTTTCTGAGCGGGGCGGTGTCAGCCCCCCGGTTCTTCCAAAGCGGGCTGACGCCCAAGAACCGGGGGCTGACGCCGCCCCGCTCAGAGGTCTCATCACTGACCGCGCGGGGTTTATTTCTGTCACCGTCTCACAACCGGCAAGGTTCCCGCGGGTTCCTTAAGCGGCTGCGATTTGTGGTTTGCGTGGGCGGCAGACGCACCGCAGGTGACAAGACCGTCACCATGCGAACCGTCTTCGCCGCGGGATCGGCTGGGCGAGTCTGCCTGCGCTCGGCAATTGATTCACGGCTGCGAATTCAGCCGGACGAAATGAAGTGACACGCTTTGTGGTGCTCGCTTCGGCGAGACTTCCTCCGCCCGACATGAGGTTGGAACGAGAACTAATGTTGATTTCACCGGTTGGCAAATTGAGTGGTCGTAATTCGTGTCCCGTCGTACCCATCGAGATGGCGGTCCCACCGCTGCCGCTCGTTCTGGACGGCCCTTCCGAATCGTTCGTGATCGAGGGCGATGAGGTTCGCGTCGGCTCCAGTCTCGCGTGCGAACTGCGGTTGCCGGACGGTCCCGCCCTCCATTCCGTGATTCGTCACCAAGCCGACGTGACTTGGATCGAAGCGGTCGATGGAGCGAACCTGTTCGTGAACGGACAACTGCATCGACGCAGGACTCTCCGCGAGGGAGACGTGTTGGAACTCCACGGTTCGATGTTCGCCGTCCGGTTTGGTTCGCCACTGGACTCAGTGGAAACGGCGGGTCTGGTTGAGGATTTGGCGCTGCTGACCGCCGAAGAATTGTGTGATCGCATTGCCACGGAACAGGCGATGGTGGACGAGTTCGCTGCCGATCAACAGACGGGGATTCAGAACCTCGTCGCGGCGATCCATGCCGCTCATGAGGCCGAACAATCTGCCGATTTGTTGCCGATGGATGCTCCTCGTTTCAGCAACGCGGCCGCCTCCATTGACGACTGTGAACGCCTGTTCGATCAGATTCGCGAGCTATCCGAATTGATGCATGGCCGCACGGAAGAACTGGCCGATTGCGAGAGCGAACTGATCGCCGCCACGGCTCTGTTGGAAGAGGCTCAAGAACGAGTCTCACAGCAGATCGAAGGGTTGCTCGATCAATTGCAGACGCCTGCAGTCGAGATGGAGTTGCGGGCCAGCGCGTAGGATCGACATCCGACGAACGTGACGGCTTTCAATCCAGTACCTTGGCCTGTCTTTGGGAGGTGGGTCGCCCTCAGAACCGCGCCTTGCGTTGGGAGAGATAGCCGACCAACGCGCGGTCAAACGGCAGGCTGGTGTCGAGCGGCACGTAGTCGGCTCCCATACTGAGGCACTCGGCCTTGTAGGTCTGTCGCAATTCTTCGACCGCGCCGAGGTAGTCGCCGCGAATCCCCGCCGCGTCCACCACGAGCCGCTCGCCCGTCTCCGGATCTTCAAAATCGGAGAGGCCCTCGAAGGGGAAGTGGACCTCGGCCTCATCCAAGACATGGAACACGATCACGTCGTGACCGGCATGTCGCAGCATGTGCAGGCTGTCGAGGACCGGCTTCGGATCGCAGAGGAGATCGGAGAACAGCATCATCAGTCCGCGGTGACGGACCATGGAGGCGATGCGGCGCAGGTTGCCCGCCACATCGGTCGCTCCCATCGGCCGGGCCTTCGACAACAGGGCCAGCATGTTGCCGAGCTGGCTCCGTTTGCTGCGAGCGGGGAGACACGTTCGCAGTTGCGTGTCGAACGTCATCAACCCGATCGGGTCTTGTTGGTGAATCATCAAGTAGGCGAGCGCGGCGGCCAAGCACGTGCAGTAATCGAACTTGGTCAGCTCTTGTCGGTACGTGTAGCCCATGCTTTCGGACAGGTCCATCAGGACGTAGCCCGAGATGTTGGTCTCGGCCTGATACTTCTTCACGTAGAGGCGGTCGGTCTTGGCAAAGACCAGCCAGTCGATGTCCTTCGGGTCGTCACCCTGTTGGTAGCGGCGATGCTCGCTGAACTCGACGCTGAATCCGTGAAACGGGCTGGCATGAAGGCCGGTGAGAAAGCCCTCGACAATGAACCGCGCCCGCAAATCGAGCCGCGCCACAGTGCGGATAACGGACGGCTTCAGATACTGCTCGGCACCGGGCATGGGGTCGCTCGCACGCTGGAGATAGGCACTTCGCCTCGTACTACTAGGTCCGAGATTCTTGTCGCTCTGCGCGTTTCCGTCTTCAAACAAGTCGCCTTCATCGCTCCGCGTGAAGGAAGCCGATGGAGTGGACGCTGATCATGCCATTCGATGCTGGACTCGCGCACGGCTTCCTTCACGCGGAGCGATGAAGGCGACTTTGGCTGCGGCTACGCCGCGTCGTTTAACCGCGTGGGCAACGCCCCGCGCGTCGATGGCAAAACGGCGTTCCACATCGCTCGACGCGCGGGGCGTTGCCCACGCGGTGAAACGAACAGACTCACTTCGCAACCGAGAACTTGTGGACCGTCGTGTGACGATAGGTTTCACCGGGGTTGAGGCGGGTTGTCGGGAACTCGGGGCGATTCGGTGAGTCGGGAAAATGCTGCGTCTCCAAGCAGAACGCGCCGTGCTTGGGGGCATTGCCGGTGGCGGGCGTCCCTTCGAGGAAGTTGCCCGTGTAGAACTGGATGCCCGGTTCGGTCGTAAGGATTTCCATGACTCGCCCCGAGGTCGGTTCGACAATTTTCGCGGCCGGGCGCAGTTCGCCCGCCGTGCCATCGACAACGTAGCAGTGGTCATAGCCACCGGCTCCGTTGACCGGTTCCGTGATGCGAGTGCCAATTTTTTCGGGCTTCAAGAAGTCCATGCACGTTCCCGCGACGGAAGCCAACTCACCGCTGGGGATGCCCGTTTCATCGACGGGGAGGAACTGCGAACACGCCAGCGTCAGTTCGTGATCGACGATCAGGCCGCTTCCGGCACCGGCCAAATTCCAGTAGGCGTGGTTGGTCAGGTTGATGACGGTCGGTTTGTCGGTCGTGGCTTGGTAGTCGATCTTCAATTCGTTGGCATCGGTCAGCGAGTACGTGACGACCGACTTTAACTCACCGGGATAGCCCTCCTCACCATCGGGGCTGGTGTAGGTGAACTTCACGCCGGTCGCTTCGTCATTCTGAAAGGGGGCGGCCTTCCAAGACTTCTTCATGAAGCCGACTTGGCCGCCGTGCAGCGTGTTGGGGCCGTTGTTCAGGAAGAGGCTGTACTCGTTGCCGTCGAGTGAGAACTTCCCTTTCGCGATGCGATTGGCAAACCGGCCACAGGCACCGCCGAAGTACGGGTTGTTCTCCTGATAGCCCGCGATGTCGGGAAAGTTGAGGACCACGTTGGCGAGCTTGCCGTCACGATCGGGGACTTCCACCGACGTGATGATCGCACCAAAATTGATGAGGCCGACTTTCATCCCCGACCGGTTTCGCAAGCTGTACTGGATCACTTCTTCTCCAGCTTCGGTCTGGCCAAACGGTTCGTTCTGCACGGTGAGCATGGGTTCTTCCGAGGTAGGTGAGTCTGTGGTTTCCAGCGCGGGTTTGACTGCCACAAGCAAGCCGCCAGCCTTCGGGGTCGGTTTCGTGACTGGTCCTTCACAGCCGACGAAAGCCAAGCCGCCTCCAGCCAACATTCCCGTCACCAGCATCTGTCGAAACGAAGTCTGCATTGCGTGCCATCCCGTGAAGTCGAACTGACTCAAATCCGAAGCGGCGGTATCTTGGGTTGCGTCCCGAACAGGGTCAAGCGAGCCACTCGTATCAGGCGATTGGATGGAAAAAGCCGTTGCTTGATCGTTTGCGACGAGGCTGCTATCTTCCCCGCCCCGCTGAGAGCCATCACCGGCGGATTCACGTAGAGATAAAAAGATGACTGGAGTGCAGAGCTAATGGGTGTCAAGCAGACGGGTAAAGGACGACGCAAAATTGGCCGCAAGAAGCGGAAGAACCGCAGCAAGATTCGGCATCGCAAGTAAGCGCGTTCCCGCTTGGACCCGATCCTCGCGCCAGCACATTTTTCTGGCGGAGTTCGCGCGGTCCTGATTCGCGACGAACAATCTTCGTGACCGGTTCATCCCGTTCACGGCTGACGATCAAATCCAGAAGCCCGGCATTTCCGAATGCCGGGCTTCTCGTGCGCGCGGCTTGTGATCGAGTCGCATGGGATCGCCATCTAAATTCGACTGGATGACTTCCCGTAGGGTGGGCTGTGCCCACCACAATCGGTTGTGGAATGGTGGGCACAGCCCACCCTACATCTGCACAACTCAGACAGTCGAACTCAACCGTGCGTTCTATGAGCTTGTTGCCGTAGCCAGCACGATTCCCATCGCAGGGTCTGTTCCACAGAACGCTTTCACAGGCGTATCGGGTTTGCCGAACTTCGTTTTGAGGTAGCCGAGGGCCAGCGTTTCTCCCGCTTCGTTCCGCAGCGGGGCCACTGAGGTGAGGATGCCCGCTTCATCTTCGGAGTCCGCCGCGAACAACTTCATGCCGGGAGTGACTGGTGAACCGGTAGCGAAGCGGACGCGACGGAGTTCTCGGTTGGTGTGACCGAGCGCGTCGAGTCGTGCGATCGGCTCTTGTCCGAGATAGCAGCCCTTGGTGAACGAGATGCACTGCGGCGTGCGAGCCACTTCTTGCGCGAGGTTCTCATCGGTGATGTCACGGCCGTACAGCGGGAACCCGGCGGCGATTCGCAAGGACTCAAAGAGGTCGCTCGATCCCGAGACGACTCCCACCGCGAGCAGGCTGCGCAGCATGGCGTCTCGCGCGGTGAGCGGCAGCGAAATGAGAAAGCCCGGCTGGTGGAAGAGGTCCGCGCGGCGGATCACAAACGGCTGGCCGAAGGATTCGCGTTCGACATGGCCGTAGGGCGGCAGGCCCTCGTCGAGCATCAGCAACTGCGCCGCGTGAGGCCCGGTGAGGAACAGTTCGCCCAACTCGTTCGACCGGTCGTGGAACGTCACGTCCTCGCGGATCAGGTAGCGATCGAGATGCGTGGTGATCGTCTCGGCCTGCCCGGCAACCGTGTCCAACCAGAGCGCGGTCGCGGTCGCAAAGACGAAGACGTGACCGACCGCCTTCCCCTTGATGTTCGTCAGGATCGCTTCGCAACCCTGCCCCGGCTCCAACCGCTGGATGTCATTCGTGCAGAAGCCGTGCAGAAACTTGGCTCGATCCGCGCCGGTCAGTTCGACCTGTGTGCGACCACTCAGATCGAAGAGTGTCACGGCGGTGAGTTCGCCCGCGCGGTGATCGGCGGGACGGGAGACGGATTGAGAGTTGGTGTCGGTCATCCGTAGACGGTGCCTCGCGGAGAAGTGTGTGATGAAGTCGGCCACGCTCGCGCGAGCGCATTTCAAAACTAGCCCGACGCGCAAGCGAGGGCTTCATCGTCATCGAATGTCCAGCCCTCGCTGGCGCGTCGGGCTAGTTGTTCGAGGCAAAAACAGGTTTTGAAATGTGCTCTTGTCGCCGAACGAAGAGTGACCAGTCGGCGGAGCGACGGGCCTACTGTAGTCCAGTCGCTCCGCCGACTGGAGTCCGGCGACTTTGACTTTGCTCAACCGCCGCTGGCGCCGCTGGCACCGTGGACGATGAGGGCGTTGCGGGACGGGGTGAAGTCGATGCGGCGGGCGGACGTTTCTGTCGGCGGGCCGCGTTCGGAATCGCGGGCGACGGTCGCGTTCTCTTTGCCGTGAGCGCGCAGCATGTACAAGCCCTTCGAGCCGTCGAAGCTGATCTCATCGGCAGTGGCATAGAAACCGCGGCCTTCGATTTGCGCGTTGCCGTGTCCGACGAGTTGCTGGTATGCGACCGGGTTGTTCGGTCCCTTTTCCTGATGGACGATTTCGAGTTGTTCGCACCTCATGCTGCCCGCATCGCCGGTGAGCTTGTCACGATCGAGTAAATCGCTCTGACTTTTAACCGGGCCATGCACGATCCACACCGCGTCGTGAAACGTCGCTCGTTGGAGTTCGACCTGACCGGTCATCTTGCCTTTGAAATCCACCCGCGTGTAGTTCCATTCCGAAGCGACCACAGTGATCGGGCGGTTGGCTTGAACGACATCGGCCGCGCGGCCACTGCCAGTGAGACCGCTCTTGCCACGCTGCCAAAGCTGCATGTGCCCCGGTCCCTGAGCGAACGCGGTGTTCTTCACGCGGTCAAACCGGAACTCGGCCACCTTGCCGCGCCGGACTTGAACAACCTTGGTTCCGTCGTACTCGGAGTTCTCGAACGTCACGTCTTCGCGGCACGAGATCGACTGGAGTTCCGGCTGAGTCTTGATGGACTCATCGGAGAACGACAGTCGCTCGGTCAATCCGACATCCATCAGCTCACAGCGCATCGTGGTTCGTCCCAGTTCCGCGCGGACCTTGCCAACAAAGGTTGCCTGCTGGCCATTGAACTCCATCGACTCATCCCACCAGACATCCAGGTCCGGGTCGGCGGTCGATTCACCGAGAGCGGCGATCGGTGCCCGCTTCGGCATTGGTAACTGAAGCAGTCCGTGCCCTTTGACCCACGCCCGGTTGCCCGCGCGGTCGAGATGAACTTCTCGCCCCTCGATGTGAACGCCGCGATCGCGCAGATGTGCGGGACTGCCGTACAGATGGATCACCTGGTCCGACGGACCTGCGTTGGTGAGGTCCATGCGGTCCCCTTCCGCTGTGAGCGGCGGCTCGCCCGGCTTACGGTTCTGGCGGACCTTCACATGTCCGAGTGTCCCGATGAAGGTGACTTCGGGCTGAGACTGGCCACTCACTTTGCGAAGTCGGACGCCGATGCGGTCGGCGGTCAAATCGAGTGGCTCAGTGGCAGAGCGGCTTTGATCCGAGAGGGAATTCCGTCCCGCAACTCCCGTTGACGCTGAGGGGATGTCAATTGGCGGGCCGAGCGAACCGTCCGCTGCTCCGCGAGGCAAAGTGGAGTGGGACATTTGCTGGACGCGATCGTTTGACCGCGTGGGCAACTCCCCGCGTGTTTTGGAGTCGATACCGCTCTCGCGCGGGGCGTTGCCCACGCGGTTAAACGAGGGCGGAGCGGCGTTCGAGTTGTCGCGCGGGGAGGTCTCATCCAGCACCCATGCGGCGGGAGTCAGTTCCGCGCGCGAACGTGTTCGCGCCGAGACGCTGGGATCGCCGGCCTCATCGAAGCGGACATCGAGTTCGTGCGAACGGGCGACAAGCTGCGGGCTGACGAGTGCAACTTCCCACTCGGCAAAGAGGCGTTTCACGTCGGGTTCGGTCGCGTGCTTGGAGGCCACGGCAGAAGTGGACGACGATCCTGATGCAGCGTCATTCAAATGCAAAACGCCACTGGCCGAGAGCGATGCGACCCAGATGCGAATCCGTTCCGCTCCCAATCCCATCCGTTTGCTCGGCTGGCGGAACGAGGCCTTTTGATCGAGTTGAATCACATCGAGTCCCGTCGCGCGGTCGGTCGTCAGGCTGAGCTGCTTCGCCCAAGAGGCAATGAACGCAAGCTGGTTCGAGCCGGGCGGCATCGACTCCAAACGACCCGCACCTCGGCAGAGGACTTCACTGAGCGAATCGCGTTCGCCGAGTCGCACTTCGATGTCGGGAACGACCAGCGTGGTCCCGCGCTGCGAGACCGTCACTCCCTTGGGGTCGCTCAGATGCAGCGTCTGTTGCAGGGCGTGATAGTCCAGCTCGGCCATGTAGGCGCGCAGGCCATTCCCTTGCGAGACAATTTGCACCTTGCGCCCCGCAACGCCGGTCGCGGTCAGCCGCTCGAACTCGAGGTCCGTTTCAATCTGCTGGTAGGACGACTTCCGTTCGACAGCAGCCTCGGCACTGACAACACTGCCGTCGGTCGAGTCGTCACGTTTGTCACCCGGCCCCGCCTTCGGCTTGGTGGCGAAGTGAATCTTCAGGAGATCGCAGTCCAAGCCGTCGTATTCGTTCGGCCCGGTCTTCGTGGAAACGCGGACATCTTTCGAGAAGGTCGCCGTCTGCGAAGCCATGTCGTATTCGAGTTCCCACGCTTTGCGAATGTTCACGACGGCCGGCTTGCCCTGCCGACGCATTTCGACATCGAGTCGCACGTCTTCAAACTTCTTCGTCGCGGGATCGATCCCGCCCGAGAGTCGAACAGAACGAATGCCGAACACATGCGGACGGTCTCGTCCGGGCAACCCCTCGGCGGGGATCAGACTCATGTGCAGGCTGCGACCCGAACCGACGTGCGGTCCAAATCGAAACCCCACCGGGTGCGTGCTGATGAGCGACGGAGCGGACTCATCGAAAATGAACCGCTTGCCTTTGACCTCCAAGCCATCGGAACCTTTCACCTGCACTTCGCCATCCAGCACCGCGCCGACGACGCGGCCGGGATTCGAGTGTTTGTCATCGAAGGCCGCCGCGAACCTGATCTGTGCCGAGTCACTCACCAACGACACGGCCTGCTCGCGTCCCTGCTTGTCCTTGCTGATCCAGACCATCGCAAACGGCTCGAAGTGAACCAGCCGCTGGTCCGTCTTTTCGCGGTCCCAGTTGTTGGTGAAGATGAAGGCCTGACCGGCGCGCAGCATGTACTCGGACTGTGCCGCCCACGACTGGTCGGTCAAGTACGACTCCGCCACGCGCACGTTCTCGGCCGGCCGGTGAGACTCACTCTGTTCCTCGGCCACCTGCGGCGCAGCCGGTTCCTCCGGGATCACAACCCAGGGCCGGATCGCGACCGCGTACACCGCATACAACCCGGTCAGGCTGACGGCCGTCGCAATCGTGAAGAGGATCCGGGAGAGCATCAGCGGCTAGGTCCGTCGCATGTTTGTTGGCGAGAGTATTGGGGGCGCGAGTGGGGCGATCCGGGCTTCCCCTACCCGATCCCGATCAGGTCCGTGATGTCGATCAACCCAATCGGTCGCCGGGCTGAGTCAATGACGGGCAGTTCACTGACATGCTTGGCACCGAGAATTTGGAGGGCCTCTTCGATGATCGCATCGGGGCCAATGGTCAGCGGGTGGTGCGTCATCGCGTCGGTGATCGGCTGGTCGAATTGATCGTCCTGCCGCCGTTCGAGCATCCGTGCCAAATCGCTGTCCGTGAACAGCCCCGACAGGCAACCTTCTTCATCGACGAGCATGACCGCGCCCGTGCGGCGTCCGGGTCGGGAGAGACTCACGAAGACTTCGCGGATCGTGGCGGAGTCGGCCGCGATCCGCACTTGCTCGCCCGATCGCATGACATCTTTGACTGCGGCCACGCGGCGACCGAGGCTTCCGCCCGGATGAAACACGGCGAACTGTTGCGGCGTGAAATTCCGCTGCTGGCTGAGTACGAGAGCCAAGGCGTCACCGATGGCCAGCATCGCGGTCGTACTCGTCGAAGGAGCGAGTCCGTGCGCCCCGGCCTCAACCAACCGCCCCAGCTTGATCGTGACATCGGCCTCCGCCCCGAGCGTACTCGCGTCGCTGGCCGTGACCGCGATGATCGCCTGCCGTCGCTCACGAATCAGCGGGAGGAGCCGACAGATTTCGTCCGTCTCACCGCTGTTTGAGAACATCAACCAGACATCGTCCTCGCCCACGCAGCCCAAGTCGCCGTGCAACGCTTCCGTCGGATGGATGAAATGGGAACGAGTTCCCGTCGAGGAGAGTGTCGCCGCGACCTTGCGCGCGATCAGTCCCGCCTTGCCGACTCCCGTCACCATCGCGCTGCCGCGACAGACGGCCAGCAAATCGAGAGCGCGAGAAAACTCGACATCCATCCGCCGCGAGAGGTCAATCAGCGATTGGCCTTCGTGCGCCACGATGTCTCGCGCCGCCCGCAACTGCGCAAGCCACGACGCCGACACGATCGCGGGACCGGCCGAAGTGTCGGACAAAGTTTGACGAACGGCGCTCATGCGTGCTTCCTTGCAACGCGAACTGCGGCCCCGTGAAGCCGGGGGCTTGGAGCGGGGCGGGAGTTGTATCGGGGGTCTGAAAGAGGGTCAATCTGCGTTGTCAGGCAACGGGTCCGAAGTCCGGCTTATGCCTCGCGGGTCCGTGATGAGTTATCTGAGCGGGGCGGCGTCAGCCCCCCGGTTCTTCCAAAGGAACGGGAAGCTATTGCGCTCCCGTTCCAAAGCGGGCTGACGCCCAAGAACCGGGGGGCTGACGCCGCCCCACTCGGAAACCTCTCACTTTGTGCCAGCGTGAGATATATACCTTGCACGGCCCAAAGTGAGAGGTTTGCTTCGTTTAACCGCGTGGGCAACGCCCCGCGCGTCGAGCGACGTTGGAAGCCGTTTTGCCGCATTCG
>JAYSQC010000643.1:0-15991 GCA_043721755.1 Schlesneria sp. | reverse complement strand
TCTGGGCAACGCCCCGCGCGTCGAATGGCGAAACAGCTTTCCACGTCGCTCGACGCACGGGGCGTTGCCCACGCGGTTAAACGACGTACTCTAAGCCGGACTTCGGCGTGGAACTGAATGAAGGAGCAGTGATGTCCACCGAGCCACGATCACCGCTGTCGGCTCATCTCGTCGGCGTCTGCGGGGCGGGGATGAAGGCACTCGCGGAACTGCTCAATGGGCTGGGCTGGCGGTTGTCAGGATCTGACCTCGCGCCCGCGACGACTGCGATTGAGAGTCTCGTGCAACGCGGCCTCACATTTCATCAAGGTCACTCGGCGGAGCATGTGCCGAGTGATGTCGAAGGTGTCGTCTACAGTCCGGCCATTCCGGCGGAGAATGTCGAGCGAGTTGAGGCCGCGCGGCGCGGGGTGCCGCAGTGGTCGTACAGCCAGATGATCGGTCGGTTGATGGAGGCACGAGCGGGCGTGTGCATCGCGGGGACTCACGGGAAGAGTACGACGACGGCGATGGTCGGTTGGGTGCTGAGTCATGCGGGACGCGCGCCTTCGGTGCTGGTGGGGGCGGAGTTGGGAGGCGGACGGCGAGGGGAAGAATTACCGACGACATCCGATGTTTGTTTGGAAAGAGCTTCCGAGCGGGGTGGCGTAAGCCCCCCGGTTCCTAAAGCCACGGGACTGAGCGAGACGGAATTCAACGAAGAACCGGGGGGCTTACGCCGCCCCGCTCGGAAAACGATTCAACCCAGTTGTGGTCGCAGTGGCTGGGCTGGCTCGGGCGAGTTGTTTGTTGTCGAGAGCTGTGAGTTCGAGCGGAGCTTTCTCGATTTCTCGCCGCGCTCTGCCGCGATCCTGAATGTCGAGCCGGATCACTTCGATTGCTTTGCCGATCTGCCTTCGCTCGTGCAAGCGTTCGGTCAGTTCGCGCGGCGAGTCTCGTCGGACGGCGTGTTGCTGGTGCGCGGTGACTGTGAGGCGGCTCTCGAAAGTGTGCGTGATGTGGCAGCGCGGGTCGTCACGTTTGGAGTTGGCTCGCAATGCGAGTGGCAGGCGGAGGCGATCTGTCACGCCAAGGATGGCGTCCGGTTTCGAGTCGTCTGTCGTGGCGAGGCTTGGGGCGAGGTCGGGTTGAAGTTGCACGGCGACCACAACGTTTTGAATGCCCTCGCGGCGGCGGCGCTCTGTGCGGAGATCGGTCTCACGGCGGAGGAAGTCGCGGCCGGGTTGAGATCGTTCCCCGGCATCCGTCGGCGGTTTGAAGTCGTTGGCGAACGGAACGGCATCACGGTGATCAGCGACTACGCGCACCATCCGACAGCCGTGGTCGCGACGCTCAAGACGGCGCGCGAAGTGTTCGGCGCACGCCGCATCTGGTGCGCGTTCCAGCCGCATCAGGTCTCACGCACGTTGGCCCTGATGGACGACTTTGCGGCGAGCTTCGTCGATGCCGATGAAGTGCTCATCGTGCCGGTGTTCGCGGCACGCGAACGTGTCCTCCATGAGCCGGTTTTGGCGTCGCAAGAGTTGGTGCGACGGATCAATTCGCGCGGCGTGTCGGCTCGGTTCGTGGAGTCCCTTGACCGAATCAAGGCAACCTTAGACCATGCCGCCCGCCCCGAAGACGTGTTGATTTTGATGGGCGCAGGCGACATTGATCGGGCGTTGGATGTGGTTTGAATGGGTTGATTTTCGCTCGACAAGAAGACGAAAAAGAGAAGCCCCCTCACCTTGGCGGCCGGTTGAAAAACGTAGGGTAAGCGTCTCGCTTGCCCGAGATTGCGAATAGAAAACGGGCAAGCGAGACGCTTACCCTACGTTAGGCGACAGGGAACGGATTGCTCATGACCTCACTCGACCAGTTTGCTGAGATTTTGAAACGCGACGAACCACTGGCCCCTTACACCTGGTTGAAGGTGGGTGGCCCGGCTCAATACCTGCTCGAACCGCGCGACGCCGACGAGCTGACGCGCGTCGTCCGTGCTTGCAACGAGGATGGGATTCCCGTTCGTGTGTTGGGCGGTGGCTCGAATGTCGTCGTGCGGGATGAGGGGGTTAGCGGAGCCGTGTTGCGGCTGACAAATCCTTCGTTCGCGCAGGTGCAGATCAACGGCAACCGTGTCGTGGCGGGAGGGGGCGCGTTGCTCTCGCACGTCATCAGTGAGACCGTTCGGGCGGGACTGGCCGGGTTCGAGAACTTGGCCGGAATCCCCGGCACGATCGGCGGCGCATTGCATGGCAACGCGGGAGGCCGTCACGGTGAAATCGCTCAGTTCGTCCGGCGCGTCACCGTGCTGACGGCGAGTGGAGAGACACTCGTTCGCACCGACGATGAGCTTCAGTTCGACTATCGCCAAAGCAACCTCGACGAGTTGCTGGTTCTCGAAGCGGAGTTCGAGTTGCAGCCGGACGATCCCGATCAAATCTCGCAACGACTCAAAAAGTTTTGGATTGCGAAGAAGGCGTCGCAACCGCTCAGTTCTCAGACAGCGGGTTGCGTCTTCAAGAACCCGCGCGGGCAGCGAGCCGGTCAACTGATCGAGCAGGCGGGACTCAAGGGGACTCGCATCGGCGGGGCTGAGATCAACGACCGACACGCCAACTTCATCGTGACTCACGAAGGAGCCTCGTCGAGCGATGTGCAGCGACTGATGGACCTCGTCCGCTCCAAGGTCTCCGAGCAGTTCGGAGTCGCTCTGGAGGCGGAAGTCAAAATCTGGTAAATGCCCGCCGCTCTGATGGGCTGGAAGCCCGTCAGAGTGCCCGTGTAAAAGACCTAAATGCACGTTTCAAAACTAGCCCGACGCGCAAGCGAGGGCTTCAGCGTCATCGAATGTCCAGCCCTCGCTTGCGCGTCGGGCTAGTTGCTTGAGGCAAAAGCAGGTTTTGAAATGCGCTTCTGATCGTCCGCTCAACTCAAGGAGGAGCTGAGATGTCTGCGTTATGGTGTAGTTGTTCGTTGTTGATCGCGCTGGCGGGCGCGGACACTCCCGCCTTGGATGGGCCGCCGCTCAAAGCCGCCGCCAAGGTCAAGCACTATCTCGTCCAGATCAAGTTGATCGAAGTGGATGAGCAGGGGCGTGAGACCGTACTCGGGACTCCGCAACTCAAGACGACCGGCGGGAACGCGGGGTTGTCGATCGATCACACCGACGGACGACGGTTTGACTTCACGATCAACTTGCACGAGGGGAAGGCTAGCAACGGCAGTCCGCGCGAGCTGGCTCCGGTGACGAAGCTCGGTGATTCTGAAGAGCAGTCGGTTGAGAAGCGGCTCGATCAGAAGATCTCCCTGCAGGCGGTGCAGCAGTCTCGCAAGGACGTGCTGCGCGAGGTGGCTCAGCAAGCCGGGGTCAACATTGCGATCGACCCGGAAAGTGCGAAGTCAGTCAAGGGGCTGCTCGACGCACTGATTGACTTCAAGGTTGAAGATGAACCCGTGACGGAAGTTCTCGATCGGATCGTGCAGCCGCTCAAGCTCGGTTACGTGGTGAAGCACGAGGTCGTGTTGATCGCTAGCGCAGAGAAACTACTACCCGATCCCGACGAGTATTCCGTGAAGACCTATGAAGTGGCCGATCTGGTCGGGCCGGTCGTGGGACTGGACGATGGCAAGCCGGACTTCGCGCCGGTCATTCAACGGATCAAGACGACGGTTCAATCGGAGACTTGGGATCGTAAAGGTGGCTCGGCAACGATCCGGCCGTTCAACTCGACCTCATCTCTCGTTGTGAGACAAACGACGGCGGGACACGCGGCGATCGAACGGCTGCTCGAAAAGATGCGGCGCGAACGGCCCAAGGTGATCGGTGAATGATGGTTGAGGGTGTGATCCACGGTCAGGACAACTCCACGCTTGCCTGCCCCTCAACCTTCAACCTTCAACCTTCAACCATAGACCCTCAACACTTTTCGCAAGGAAGCGATGACGATGCTGGAACAAACAACGTGGCGTGTGGCCGTGCTGGCGGGAGGGGACTCTGACGAGCGTTCCATCAGCCTGCAAAGCGGAACGTCGGTTCAGGCGGCTCTCACGCTGCGTGGGCACTCGGCGCTACACCTCGATCCGTCCGTGGTCGATCTGGCGGGAGTCGATTGGAGGCAGTTCGATGTCGCATTCCTCGCGCTGCACGGGCAGTTCGGTGAAGATGGTCAGGTTCAGCGAATTCTTGACGATGCGGGCGTTCCGTTCACAGGCAGCAACGCTGCGGCGTCGCGACTGGCGTTCAGCAAGGCGGCGGCCAAAGAGCGGTTCTTGCAGTTCGGTGTTCCGACACCCGTCTATTCGCTGCTGCATTACACAGACGATCCGGATCGTATTCGGCGCGTGACTGAAGAGATCGGTTACCCGCTTGTGGTGAAGCCCGACAGCCAGGGTTCGAGTCTCGGCATCAGCATCGTTCGTTCGGCGGCAGATGTTGCGGCGGCGCTGAAGCTCTGCTTCGAGTTCGACAGTTTTGCCGTCATCGAACGCGCGATCGTCGGCACCGAGTGGACGGTTGGCCTGCTTGACGAACTGGTCTTGCCGATGATTCAGATCGAAACTCAGCGTGAGTTCTTCGACTGGCACGCCAAGTACGTAGACGATGACACGCGATACCTCTTCGATTTCACGCTGCCTCACGGAGTCGCGGCCTCGATAGAAGAGGCGGCGCGTGGCGCGTGCCGCGCGTTGGGAACGACGGGGCTGATGCGAGTTGATCTGCGCCTGGATGAAGTGCTGCGACCGTGGGTGTTGGAAGTGAATACGGTGCCTGGGTTCACGAGCCACAGTCTCGTTCCGAAGGCGGCCGCTCGGATGGGGATTGAGTTTGGCGAACTGTGCGAACGAGCCATCCGCTCGTGCCTGCGCGAGCCGTTGCCGCGCCCTCACATCTTGCCGAGGCCGCTCGTTCAACACCGTGTTGGCCGGAGCTGACTCCGCCCGAGGATCGGCATCAACTGCCGGTCTCGGTTGTTCCGATCACGGACGAGCTTACTTCGGTCTCCGCGTTGTTTCGTGGTGCGGAGTTTGTCGCTTGTCCCGCCCGGAATCGTCCGCACCATGCCGTCTGCGCCGCCCTCCCACAAAATTGCTCACACCGCAACGGCCCGTGAAGGCACTCCTCCTTCTTGGGTGAGTGCGGTATTTCGGCCGTTACGGTTGGCCAAGCTGGCCGTGATCGTCGGTGCGATCTCGCTCATGCCGTACCTCATCCAGCGCTTGCCGAATTTGGCGGCGCGGCCCGAATACCGGTTGGCGACCAAACAGATTCGCATTGTTCCAATGCCCGAACGGCCCGTCCCCGCGAACTTACTCGAGCAGGTTCGCGAACTGGGCAAGCTGCCGCGCGAGCTGTCGATGCTTGATGAAACGTTGTCGGCCAAGGTTGCCGACGCTTTCGCACGACATCCGTGGATCGCACGAGTCGTCTCTGTACGCAAGTCTTATCCGGCAAACGTGACTGTCGAACTGGAGTACCGCCAGCCCGTCGGCATGGTGCAAGTCAAGGGAGGTCGCTTCCCGATTGATGCTGCGGGAGTCGTTCTGCCACCGGGCGACTTTACGGCAGCAGACTTGAAGCGGTTCCCGACCATCCAAGGCTCCACTCCACCCGCGTCGCTGTATCCGGGAGTTGCATGGAAAGAACCGTCACTTCAAGCGGCGGCGCGACTCGCTCAACAGTTGGCTCCGACCTGGAGCAAACTGCGGTTAGAGTCGATCATCGCACCGAGTCGCTTGGACTCGAAGAGCGATGCCTCCAAGATCACGCTCAAACTTCAGGCTGGCGGCGGATCGCAAATCATCTGGGGGCGAGCACCCGGCACCGAGCATCCCGGCGAATTGACGACGACGCAGAAGATCGCACGCTTGGAAAAATACCTGACTGAGTTCGGCGGGTTCGATCGCCCGAACGGGCCGTATGAAATCGACATCCGCCATTGGCAGGAGATCTCCCGCAGGCCACTCATTTCGGAACAGGCCAGCTCCCCAAAAGTGAATCGCGTGCGGCATTGATGGAGCCACCGCCAGTGATGTGGCTCATGAATGAACTCCTCGAAGAGACGCGTAGATATTTCGTGAGGAAAGGGTTGCTGGGCGAGCAGCTTCATCATGGTGTCTCACCTGAAAAATGAGGCGAGGGCTCGATGAGGCGGATCAACGTGGCGGTCTTTCGAGAACGTCCTCTCTCTCTTGGACCACAGAACAAGCCGCAGCAAATTCACGGCGAGGTGCCGCAACGAATGCGGCGTAACATAAGCGCCGACAGGCAAACCGCTTGCAATACTACACCGCGATGATTGTCGTCGGTGCAGTCGCATCTCCGACCGCACCGACAACAATCAAAGCTGCAAACTCGCCGTCGGAACATGTGAGCTCGAGTGGGCAGTACTTATCGAACGATTGGAATGATCAACCGGGTTGTTTTCCATTCGGCACGCAACACGTCTTTTAGCTCGGAGCCATTCGGAAAGAAGCAGCTTGATTTTAGAGGGCCGTCAACGTGTCGCCTTCAACTGGAAATGCGGTAGGCCGAGATCGGTCAGATGTTGAAGACTTTTTAAGATCGGGGCCAACCGGCCGCGCGCGTCTAAATCTTACCTCCCCGGACACAATGTACGGCTGCCCGTTTGAATGCGCATTGCCGTGCGGAATTCTGTTCACAGGAATTCCGTTGCCTCTGCCCACAGGTCATCGCTAGAGTGTGCCTCGCGATTGGTGCAGAGTTGCAGTCCAAGAACCTCAGAGGCAGCATCGACTTTCCTCATGACATCCCGCAAAGCGATTCTGCTGATCATCACACTGTGGTTCCACGCAGTCGCGACCCTAGGCTACTTTGGATTCACACGCGCGTCGGAGCCCTTCGTTCGTGGCCCGCTAGTTGCCACTGGAATCCTTGCTCCATACCTGTGCTACTTGTTCTGGCGCGATTTCCGACACGTTGTTGACGAATTCGATGTCAGCACGATCACTGCGCTTCACGCTTGGCGCCTCTATGGCGGGTTCGTGTTTTTGTACTGCGGATCACGGGGCCTGTTGTCTCAACCTTTTGCAGACCATGCAGGTTATGCAGAACTGACCGCCGGTGCCTTGATACCGCTAGCATTGCTGCTGCCGAAGGGTAGTGGAAAGTATGCCGCATTTCATTTCGTCGGTTTGACCCTACTACTGTTTGAATTAGGCGATGGCGTTTTCTTCGCGTGGCAGCACGAGCCTCTGCTGGACAATTTATTCGATTTTCCCTTGGTATTGATTCCTTTGTTTGCGACTTGTCTCAGTGGGGCATCCCATCTGATTGTCTTGCATCGTTTCATGAGCACGGGACAACCGTCGAACCCGGTGAACCCGGTGAACCCGGTGAAATGGACTCAAAGTCTCAAGCACCAGATTCGGCAATTCGCTAAAGCAATTCTTCATCGCCTTGAGGAGGAGACGGAGGGTTCCCAGCCAAAGCGAGTACGCAGTTCACGAAGACGATCACGGCAGCGGCTAACGACGGACCATCCTGACAATCATGAGCAGATGAATGTGGAGAGGCCGGTGCAGAACAAATCGGATGCTACTCAAGGTATTCCCCCAACTTCCGATGAACCGAAGGCGCCAACAGTATGATTCCTACGGATGTTCACTCTTTGCATCGAATTCGCGTTTTCTTTACGAAATCTTAGTTGCGTTCCGTCAACGCTCTTTGTTTAATTTCGCGGCGATCACTTCAGGGATTGAGGAGGGATGGCATGATTGGGTAGACCTGAACAGTCACCCAAGAGGAGTGGAGCAGAGGTCGCAACCACTAACAAGAATCGTCCACTGATCTCTGAGAGGAACACGAAGATGAAATTGCAGTCCTCCCCTTTGTTTTCGGCGATGGCAGCCGCCCTGATCTTCGGAACGCTCGGAATGAGCGGTCTTGTCAGTGCCGTGAGCAGTCCTGATCCCACTGATCCAATTGGCGTAACTGCACCGCCGAATCCTGCCGCCGTGAATCAAGAACTCGCGCCTGCGGATGCGATCCTCGAGACAACTGGTGCGGTTGACCCGGCAGCCGAGGCCCCGGCAATCGTTGTTCCGGCGCGCGTGGTTCCGTTGCCTGGATTGCTTGAGCAGGCTCCGGTCCCGAATCAGGAGGTTGCGGAAGGGCATGCCTTTGGCCTGCGGTTGTCCAGTGATGGCCTGTTGCCCGGTCGGTTCAGATTCCTCGACTCAGTCACAGGGATCGAGGTCGCGGCCGAACGCTTAACGATCAGTTTTGTGCAAAACGGCAAGGTCATAACGCGAGCTCGCCCCGGCGTGAGCGGCGTGTTCCAAGCCTCCGGTCTGACGCCAGGTATCTACTCGATGATTGCCAGTGGGCCGGATGGGTTTCTGGCGACAGCGATCTCTGTGCTTCCCGCAGTGAACGGGCAGGGCGCGGCCAATGAAGCGGGATTGCAAATTGATGGGGCGCTGGTCCCCCCCGAGAACGTGCCCCTGGTGCGTAAACTGATCCGCGAGCGAATTTTCCCCACACGCCGTGCGGTGGCGGAGAGTACGGAGTTGGACAGAACCAACCGTGTCTCCAAACCGTACCGCACTCCCCTGTTGACGATCGGTCTCGATGGTCATCTCCGAGGGCGTTTGCATCGCATCGATCCCAAGGCCGAACAGCGCACGCTTGCGACCGAATGCACTGTGTTTCTGATCCGCGGCAGACAAATCCAGGCTCGCGTGGATGTCGATCAGAACGGCATTTTTGATGTTGATGGTGCCCGCTGGAATGTGGAACCGGGTGAATATTCACTGTTGGTTACTCGACGGCCTCAAGTGGCTGACAATGCAGATGCTGGACGCACAGCCGGTCTCCGTAATGGCTACGCCGCGCTTGGAGTCACGGTGGCAAAGTCGGCCGCGTTGCCGCAGCCCAAGGCCGTGGCTCGACCGAAAAACAGCCTCTACCAACTGGTGAGTTCCGTACGATTGGCGGCGGATGATGAAATCAGTGAGATTGCCGACATAGACACCATTTCGACCGAGGACATCGAAGCCGGAATCAACGGCGATGGCTCGGACGGCGATGGCTCAGGTGCAGAGGTTGCAGCCGCACCCGCCGAAGGCGCGGGGGGGGCAGGAAGTGGCGGCGGCGGCGGCGGTGGAGGTGGACTGCTCCTCGGTGCTCTGGCAGGAGCGGGTGCCGGATTTGCGATCGGGGGCCTGGGCAACAACAACGTTCCGGCCAGTCCGGCTGGCCCGGCTGGCCCGGCTACTGTGCGATAGATCGGCTCGACTGCAACGTGTTTGTATGAGAACCTGCTCCGTTGAGGGAGTTAGAGCACGTCGGAACTGGTCCACGGAGGTGACAATCAGAATCGCGAATCTGCGATAGCAAGTGAAATGTTGTCTTCCTCCCAGTGGTCACATGTCTCTCTGAACCGCCCCAGGCTCCGCGAAATTTATTCTGCGGAAAACTTGGCAAGTATCCTCATCGGGCTGCTGGCCGCTATCGCCCGGGCCGGTGTGTTGGTCGTCGTTTGTGCCGCACCGTGGTGGTTTGGGGGAGTCGAGCCTGACATTCAATTCTGGCTCTACACGGGCCTCTTGGTCTCGCTCGCCTGTTGGCTGGCGGCGACAGGTCTGCAATCGCTCACGGTTGGTATTGCGGCCGTTCCCCTGCCAACGGTTCTTGCACCAGTACTCGCCGCACTGTTGCTGGGAACTTTCCAACTCTGGCCGACAAATGATCCGTTGATCGGCAACCCTACGGCTGTGGTGCCGTCAGATTCTCGCCACCAAGCTCAGGCAGGCTCGACGCCCGTCCCCTCTGCACGAGCCTTGATGTCGGAGCGTTCCGCCGCCCTCAGCATCTGTCCGGCAGCGACTCGCGTCGAGTTGGCACGGCTCGTCATGGCGATTATCGCCCTCTACCTCGGAACAGTGCTGTTTGCCAAAGCCAACTCCCAAATCTGGCTTTGGGCGTGCTTAGCCTCGAACGGCGCGGCACTGGCCTTCTTCGGCATCACTCAGCAACTCAGTTGGAATGGAAAACTCTTTTGGACGGTGCCGCTGATTTTGGGCGGGCAGCCGTTTGCCTCCTACGTGAACCGCAATAACGCCGCAGGCTACTTGAATCTGTGCCTAGCAGCCGCGTGGGGGTTCGCGTTCTGGTGGCTAACCCGGGCGCAGCGAGCAACAGGGGACCAGTTCGGTGGCAAGGTCTGGCCGACGGTGCTGCGCGCGAAGTCGTCAGCTCGAGGGATTCACCGCTTGCTTGACGCTACGAAGAGCTTGGATGGGAGACAGCTCGGTGTGTTGGCCATCCTGCCCCTGGTGGCAACGGGGATTGTCTGCTCACTGTCACGGGGGGGAGTCCTCGCCATGGTGATCGCCACTACGGCCGTCTGCGGACTGATGGCTCGGGCCTGGAGTGGTCGGCAGATCGCCACGATGTTGCTCGGCGTCGGCCTGTTCGGCACGAGCCTGGTGACCTGGTCGGGCCTGGCGGGTCGTGTCGGGAGTCGCTGGAAACTCGTCTCCGTCGAATCCCTTTCCACAGATGCTCGACTGGCGAACTGGAGCGATGCCCTGCGGGCCGCTCGCGATTTTCCTGTGACGGGAACCGGATTCGGAACCTATCGCTATGCCTACCTGCCCTACCAGACCTGGCCAGCCACAGTCCACTTCTACAATGCGGACAACCAGTTCGTGGAAGGGATGGTGGAGGGGGGACTCGTGGGTCTCGGCCTGATCCTGCTGTCCGTCGGCTTGAGCTTGGCGGCCTCACTGGCTCTGGCTCGTGCCGTTCCCGCGGACCCAGTGGCTGTCGTGGGCCTGTTCACAGTGATTAGCCAGTGTGTCAGTGCCAGTTTTGATTTTGGCCCGTCGCTGTCGGCGAACATGCTTGCCTTCGCGCTCATCATCGGTGCCGTCACGGGTCGTGCTGCGTGGCAGTGTGGAACCGGCTCCGTCGGCGGGTGGCTGGCCCTGCCGGTATTGCGCCCCGCCTGGATGACGGCGCTCGTGGGTGTGGCGCTCCTGGCTCACGGAGCCCTCGGGCTCAGGCAGGTCTCGGCCGCTGCGGACAGTCGAACGGTGCGGCGGGAATTACCGCGACTCAACTCTGCGACATCGATGTCTGAGTCCTCCCTTGCCGTGGCTATTCAACGACTGCAGGCTGTGGTGGCGCGGCAGCCGGACGATGCTGAGGCACATCGAGCCCTCGCCGAACTCTGGATCTACCGCTACCGACTCCAGGCGTTTGAGGTACTTGCCGCGCAAACACGCGCCAGCGGTGCCCCGGCGGACTGGAGCTTGACCGATCCGGTCGTGTTGTACCTCCGGATTCATGACTGGACACGCGCCGGAGACAGCGAACGAGTCGATGCGCTTCGCAACATCCCTCAGGTCCGCGACAACCTCGTACCCGCCCTGCGGCACTTGTCGGCGGCCCAAATGGCGTGCCCCTTGATGCCGGAGATCGACCGCCAGTTGGCAATGCTGGCATTTGTCAGAAATCCGCGCGAGCCCGCCGGAGAGGCACACCTGCGACGAGCTGTTCTGGTCTCGCCTGGAGATCCGGATCTGCTGATTCGCTGCGGGATGCTGGCTCAAGCTGCGGGACTCTCCGAGTTCTCCCATGCGTGCTGGCATCGATCTCTGGAACTGGCTCCGGATCGCCTCCACAAGATTCGGCACCTGTGGATGAATCAGATGACGATCGAACAGGAATTGCAGTGGATCGTTCCGGATTCACCGGAACTCCTGTTGTCGCTGGCCAGCGGGAGCTATGCCGGAGACGAGCACCGCGCAATTCGTCATGCGCTGGCCCTGAGGGTACAGCAACTCCTCGAAGTCAAGTCGGGCCAATTGACGGAATCGGAACGGCTTCACGCGCTCGCCCGCTGCAGTGTCCTGCGCGATGATCCAACCGCTGCTGTGGACTACTATCGACAACTGCTTGTGCGTGAGCCGCTCCACATCGAATGGCGTCTGGAACTGGTCGGACTGCTACACCAACAGGGGGAGTACCGGGCAGCGCTCGATCAAGCCGAGCTATGTCAAGCGATGGCTCCCGATCAAGCAGCCATCCGAGAACGGGTGAATTCGTTACGGCAGCTTCACCTCCGGCAACCGGCGGCTACGACTGGGTTCGCTGCTCCGGCGCACACACCCTAGAGGGATTCCTCCGGTTAAGAAACAGTCGATGTCCGCATGTTCCCTGACGTTCAAGACACCCCCGAAGGACGAGCCGCGATGCCTGACAAACGCCGTGACCACGATGTTCTTGATCCGATTGCTTTTACAAGGCTGTTGGCGTTTCAGCCGTATTCGCTGCCCGCCGAGAGCGGCGCTGCATTTGGAGAGACTTTTCTCCACCAATTCCAGAAAACACTTGAGAATTTCGCAATTTCAATCGACATGCGCGGGGGCCCCCCCCGTAAACTCCCCCCTGCACTCCCGCTCGCCAAGTTCGCTGACGAACCACGATCGTTCCCCTGAAGTAACTGGCACTGCCATGACGGCTCTCCTTGCAAGTCTCTCAATCGCATTCGTGGTCAGCCTCCTGCTGACTCCCGCCGTACGGTCAATTGCTGTGCGCTGCGGGATCGTCGATCTGCCCGATGGGCGCCGAAAGCTGCACCAGTCCGCGATTCCACTGGGCGGAGGTTTGGCGGTATTTCTCGCCACAGTTGGCGCAGTGGCAATCGGCATCCAATTTCCCGATCCTGCCAAGCAGCCTTTCACGGAGCACCTGCAGTCCCTCGGGGGCTTCCTCGGTGCCGCCCTGGTGATTGTCGTTGTAGGCTTGCTGGACGACCGATTTCGGCTGCGGGGTCGGCAAAAACTGGGGGGGCAGATTGTCGCCGCCTCGGTCCTGCTGATGTCGGGACTCATTGTCGAGCGAATCCAAATCTTGGGGTACAACGTGGATCTGGGGCTTCTGGCAGTTCCCTTCACGTTGTTCTGGTTGCTCGGAGCGATCAATGCCCTCAATCTGATCGACGGCATCGACGGCCTGGCAGGCGGCGTAGGTGTCATTCTCAGTTTGTCCATTGCCGGTATGGCCTGGATGACCGGTCACGAGATCGATGCCCTCATCGCTTTGGCGCTGTGTGGCGCCCTGTTGGGCTTTCTGCGATACAACTTTCCACCAGCCTCAATTTTTCTGGGTGATGCGGGCAGCATGCTCATCGGACTGCTCTTGGGCGGCTTGGCCATCCGCAGCTCGCTGAAGGGGCCGGCCACTGTGGCCCTCGCGGCCACGACCGTGATTTGGACCATCCCCATCCTGGATGTCAGCATGGCGATTCTCCGACGGAAGCTGACGGGGCGCAGCATCTACGACACGGATCGAGGACATCTGCATCACTGTCTGCTGCGTCGCGGCTTTAGCGGCCGCGCCACGCTGCTGTGGATCGTAGTTTTCTGCTCTTGTACAGCAGTCGGGGCGCTTGTCAGTGTGGCTCTACAGAACGAATGGCTGGCGGTCGCCAGTGGTCTGGCGGTCGTGGCCACCCTCGTGCTGACACGGTGGTTCGGTCACTCCGAATTCATGCTGCTCGGAGGTCGCCTGAAGAGATTGGTGGGTTCGCTCGTGCAGTTTCCTCACGCGCGGAACGGTTACGTTTCACCTCCCTTTCACGCCCGCCTGACGGGGACGCGCGACTGGGAAGACTTGTGGACGACCCTGACGGAATATGCCGAACGATTCGATCTCAGTTCCGTGCAATTGAACGTCCACCTGCCCGCTTTGAATGAAGACTATCACGTCAACTGGGAACGCAAGGAACGGGGCTCGGAGCAGAAACAATGGTCGACCGAGATTCCGCTGATGGCTCAAGAAATGACGATTGGCCGCCTGCGGATCCGAGGCAAATGTACAGGTGGCTCGGTCTGCGAGTGGATGGGAGATCTGATCGCTGGGCTGAAGCCGTTTGAAACTCAGATGATCGGCCTCGTCATGGACGATGCGAACAGTCTGAGTGGCAGCGGTATTTGGAAGGGGCAAAAACTCAAGAAAACGTCCCCCGAAACACAACAAACCTCTTCTTCGGCGACCGAGCAATGTCTCTGAAAGAAGCCCGCCCGAAACGAGTGGCCCGCACCAACGCATGGGGGACCATTCGGGGCAATCGCGGGGATCTGGCCGCGGCAGGATGAATTGAAACAGGCAGAAAATAGGCTCTCTGCCACTCCTGTTGGACAACATCCGTGAGCGGCAAGGCGCTAGCCCAATGGCACTGACTTTAGAACGTAGTAGGCACATTCCATGTGCCGTGACCTGCAATTTGCAGACGGCACATGGAATGTGCCTGCTACTTTGCAGGTAAAGTGAGTGCCATTGGGCTGACGCCGCCCGGCTCACCTTCCGTCGGAAACGTCAATACCTCGTATCAACCGTGACACGTTGCGTCACACGCCTCGGCAGCGACAGGCGAGCCGCCCAACAAGGATCAACTTCGTGCAAGCCACCGCAATCGCTGAACTCACGGATCCAATCTGTTTTGACTCCTATTTGCGTCCGCAGATCTGGGGGGGGCGTGGACTGAGCCAACACCTCGGACGGACCCTTCCGGAACAGGGCTCCTACGGTGAAGCTTGGGAAATCAGCGCGCTGTCGCCGCATGTCAGCCGAGTCTCACAGGGCGTGACGGCCGGTCTCGAATTGACCGAATTGTGGACGCACTGGCGGCAGAACCTGCTAGGCCCGGAGGCGGGCCGTCTGGCCGAGCCGACCGCCGAATTTCCTCTCTTGGTCAAGTGGCTCGAATGCCGTGAGCTGCTGTCGGTTCAGGTGCATCCCGATGACAGCATGGCACGCGAGGTGCTTGGTCAGCCTTATGGAAAGTCTGAAGCCTGGATTGTCATTCACGCGGAACCGACAGCGCGCGTCTTCGCCGGTTTGAAGCCTGGGGTCACGCGCGCCGAATTTGTGGCGCATCTGACTGCGGGAACGGTAGTGAAATGTCTGCATTCGTTTGTCCCACAGGCGGGTGACTGCATCTCGCTTCCCGCGGGCACCGTTCATGCGGCCGGTGGGGGAGTTGTGCTCGCCGAGGTCCAGCAGTCCAGCGATGCCACGTTTCGACTCTTCGACTGGCACCGTCTCGGCCTGGACGGGAAGCCACGTCCGCTTCAAGTTGACCAGGCCCTCCAAGCGATCGACTGGCACCAAGGTGCCATTCAACCACTTGCTCCGCATGCCATGACCTCGCCGCTCAGCGGCGTGTATGCCGAGCGGCTTCTGAATTCTCCCTCGTTCGTGTTGGAACGCTTCACCATCCGCAGCCGTCTACCCGCGCCTCATTGCGGCGAGTTGACCATCTGGATGGTCCTCGATGGCGAAACGGAACTCCATAATCCCGACACAGGTTACCGACAGACGTTCAGTCGGGGATCATCGGTACTGATCCCCGCAGTCACTCAGGATGTTCAATGGATCCCCCTGCCGTCGGAAGGGACAGCCACGCTGCTCTGCATTCGGCTTCGCGAGAGTGCGGCAGAGACTTTTCTTTGACGAGACAACCTGCCCGATCTGTCCCAATGGTCACCCCGTTCATCGTGAGTTGACACGCAAACGCCGTCGTGTCACGGCGGCATTCCGTGCAACATGGTTCACGCGATGAGCAGACGAATAGCGCGGATTGAAGGTTAAAACATGCGATCGATTCTTGTCACCGGCGGGTCGGGGTTTCTCGGCAGCCACCTGTGCGAGCAGCTGCTTGAACGGGGCGACAACGTTGTCTGCCTCGACAATTTCTTCACAGGGCGTAAGGAGAACATCCTGCATCTGATGGGGAACCCACGTTTCGAGTTGATCCGCCACGACATCGTCGAGCCAATCACGCTGGAGGTGGACCAGATCTACAACCTCGCGTGTCCCGCCTCCCCGGTGGCCTATCAGTACAACCCGATCAAGACGATCAAGACTTCGACGGTCGGCGTCGTCAACGTGCTGGGGTTGGCGAAGCGTTGCAAGGCTCGCGTGCTGCATGCCTCCACATCCGAGGTCTATGGCGATCCAACCGTGCATCCGCAGACC
>JAYSQC010000642.1:0-9100 GCA_043721755.1 Schlesneria sp. | reverse complement strand
GGCGGCGTCAGCCCCCTGGCTCTTCGTTGCACCGTCAAGCGGGCTGACGCCCAAGAGCTAGGGGGCTGACGCCGCCCCGCTCAGATATCTCGCACACATGACCATGTGAGGGATCGCTGCTCATCCAGGGCTACTTCGGCAATTCGGGAGCCGTGTGGTTGGGGTAGCTCGCGCTGGCCAGTCCGTCTTTCAAGAAGGTCACGAGGTCGGCGGCTTCCGCGTCGGTCAACTTGAGCGGGAAGATTTCCTCATCGCGTTGCGGGTGCGGCGTGCCCCCTTTGTTGTAGTGGGCGACGGCCTCTTCCAGCGTCTTCAGGCTACCGTCGTGCATGTAGGGAGCGGTGCGAGCGATCTCGCGCAGCGTCGGAGTCTTGAAGGCCCCCTTGTCTCCCTCCGATTTGTTGATCGTCGCGCGACCGTCATCAGTGCTGGGGAGGCCGATGTTGTGGAAGCCGTTGTCGGTGAAGCTCGCGCCGGAATGGCACGCGGTGCAGTTGGCCTTACCGAAGAACAGTTTTTTGCCTCGCGCTGCGGACTCGGAGAGAGCGGCTTTGTCGCCCGCTTGGAACTTGTCGAAGGGAGCGTCTCCCGACAGCACCGTTCGCTCGTAAGCCGCGATCGCTTTCGCGATGCCGTCCGCCGTGACATCACTGGCAAAGACCTGTTGGAACTGCTGCTTGTAGCCTTCGATCGCGTTGAGTTTCGCGACGACCGCTTCGGCGGTCATCTTCATTTCAATCGGGTTCTGGACCGGTCCCATCGCCTGATCTTCGAGACTCTTGGCGCGACCGTCCCAGAACTGCAACTTGGCGTAGGCCGAGTTGATGATGGTCGGCGAATTGCGGCCCCCCTTTTGCCCTTCGACGCCGGTGGCAAACTGCTCGCCATTACTAAAGCCCTTCGCGGGATCGTGGCACGAGGCACACGACACTTTGTTGTCGGCCGACAGTCGGCCATCAAAGTAGAGCTGCTTGCCGAGCGCGATTTTCTCGGGTGTCGGGGCGTTGTCCTTGGGATGCACGACCGGTGGGAGGCCCGCCGGTTCCGCCGCGATCAACTCGCGCGAAGCAGCAATGGTCAGAGCCAACGCGGCACACAGACCAGAGACAAAGGATGGGACTCGAAGCATGGTGAAGTCTCAACAAAAGTGAGGCGGGAGGCGGGGCGAGTGAGACCGGTCGCAAGCCGGTCCTCAAGGCGGGCGACATTCTTGGAACCGCGCCCTGCGCTTGCAAGGCTGAAAGAGAACGAGCGTGCGACGCGGAACTCGGAACGAGAGCGGCTCAGGCTCCACCTCGCGCGAAGGTCGTGAATCGTCCGCCTCGTTTAACCGCAAGCCAAAGGCGAGCGCTGAGGCAAGACACCGAGCCTCGATTTCGCGTCTCTCGCAGCGCTCGCCTTTGGCTTGCGGTTAAACGACGCGGCGTAGCCGCAGCAAAGTCGCCTTCATCGCTCCGCGTGAAGGAAGCCGAGTGCCAGTCCAGCATCGATGGGCACTATCAGCGTCCACTCCCATCGGCTTCCTTCACGCGGAGCGATGAAGGCGACTTGTTGAAGATGGAAACGCCCGCAGGGCGACAAGAATCTCAGACCGAGTAGTACGAGGAAGCCCCGTCGTCACGAGTCGCCGAGCGCATCGGCCACGAACGTCCACACGCAGACTCCCTCATCCCGTCGGTCGAGTCGCGCGATCCCGGTGAACTGTTGACCGGTCAGACGCACTTCGCAGTGATCGACATCCGAGACGGGTGGCTCAGTCGGAGAGAGCCACTCGAACGTTCCGGCGTCCCACTGAGTCACCGTGCCGCGATTGCCACTCACCGGGCCTTCGTAGTCGAGGTACATCAGTCGGTGGTCGGCGATCGCTTCGGCGGGAATGCCGCCGGGCGAGTCGGGGGACTTCAGCAGCCGCCACGCCAGACACGACTCACCCTGCTCCAACAAGAAGTCCCAGTGGTGCGACGGATGATCGTGCGTGAGGATCGCGAAACGAGGCATGATGGTTGTCGAGACGAGCGGCAGGAAGGTGCTCGTAGGATGGACGCCCCCGTCCGTCCGAACGAGGCGGCGACATCTCGGACGGACGGACGAGGGCGTCCATCCTACGGTTTCAGTCTGCTCATTTGGGCTGAGGTGGTTTCACGTCTGCCGGTTCGAGTTCGGCGTTAGGCAGGGTTTCCCATTCGCCCTCTTCGTCGAGCGAGTGCTGCATCATCGTGGCGAACCAGTGGAAGTAGGCGTCGTCGAACGTCGTTCTCACTCGGAGGCCGTTCGCGGTGGGACGCAGTTCGACTCGAATGTCATTCGAGCCGTCGCGCAGGAGGTCGCCTCGTTCGCGAACCTGTTGTTCCACTCGTTCCTGTTGTGCTTTGGCGGCGGCGAGTTCTTCGGCTGTCATCTTTCTGGGTTTCACACCCCCAACGTCGAAGCCGTTTTTCAGGGCTTCATCCAAATCGACGTCAATGACGAATTCCTCACCCTTCTCGACTCCCTTGGCCGCTGCCTGAGTGACCTTTGCATGGCGAGGTTTCTCATTCGCGGAATCGGTTGCGGGGGGCGAGGCTCCCAATCCTCGCAGCAGCACTCGGACGGGAGCGTTGCTGCGATTTACGGTTGTGGTTGGCTTCGACTTGGCGAGGCTGGCCTCCAGCACGGACTTGAACCACGCCGGGCAACCGCCCTCATCCGAAGTGCCCACCGCCAACCAGACGGCGTTCGGAGTTGCGGCCATCCAAAACGCGGCGGGTTGTTCTGACGCCGGGGCCTCGCGTTCTTCAGTGATAATCTTTTGCTTGCCGCTTTCTTCAACGGCTTTTGTGACCGTGACCGTTTTGACGTGATGAGCAAACAGGCCCATCGCGTCGTCCATCTGAAGCAGCGAGAGCAGTCCCAGATACTCGAAGGGGAGCTGATGAATTGGGCAACCTTCGACCAAATCGGCCGCGACTTTCGTGGCGACTCCCGTCAATGCCGCTTGGAGTTGCTCGGGGAACGCAGCCCCCCCGGCAACCCGTAGCGCAAGGAGAGCATCTCCCCGGTTGAAGTAAGAGACATGCAGTTCAAGCTGTCCCGCTTCGACCGTCTTGGCGAGAGCACGCAGGACATTTGAGTAAGAATCGAGAGGTTGATACGCCACTGCCAACGCCAGCAGTCCCTCTGAGACCGGCTTGAAAAACTGGGGACTCAGAGGCAGTGAGACGTTGGCGGAGAAGTGGGCTTCGTCCTCGGAGAGGCTGGCGAACTGATGGCTCTTCGTCGTCATGGCGTTGGCCAGCTTGGCGAGCTTCCCATCCTTCGGCCCGATCAGTTCGGCATCGACCCTGATTTGGTGCGTGTTGGAATCGACGTGGCCGGTGATCCGGAACTCATCGATCTGCGACAGGAGTAGATCAAGTGACTCGGTCGCGAGCGGGCCGAACATCGTGCGGAGCTTGAAGGCGGCCTCAAGTTCATCGTCGTGTCGTTGATAGCCAGCGGCGTGAGCCAGCTTGAACGCCTCGGCCATGTCCTCTCGCACCAGCTTCGGTAGTCCGCGCCGGTGAAGCGAGTAGACGAAGTCGTTCTGCCCGAGCGACGATTTGGCGAGCTTCTCGAAGTCGGGATAGTTGCGGTCCCACTGCTTGACCTTCCCGACATCGACGAGAAGCAGCACGTAACGACCAGCGAACACGACTAGCATGTACTCGTTCCCCTCTGCTGCAAACCAACCGGCTCGCCCTTCGACGGGGCTGAATTCACCGGCAAATTCTGAAATGGTCGCCAGCATTTGGTCACGGTCTTTGGCGGGAATGCAGATCGCAAGCGTTGAGTTCTCAATAGCACCTTCCGCCAGAAAGCCAAATGCGGTCTGGAAGAGTTCGTCGAAGCTCGGCATCGCGAAGGAATTGCCTTCGTCGCCAGCCTGCTTGTCGTCCTCCGCGATCCCTTCTGCGGACTCGACCTCACCGCTGTACCACTTCGGAAAGCTCATGACCCCGATCGGGCGCGTCGGGTCGAATCCCGGCGAGTTCAAGAGCTTGCCGAGCGACTCGTCACCGTCGAACCCATTGGCGATCAATTTGTCGGCGAACTCCGGTGTGCCGATCGCCTCGCCCAGTGATGTGGCTCGCGCCTTGAGACGGTCGAAGCTGGCAAACGCCACGACGGCGAACGGATGATCCTCAGGCTTGACCGCATCGGTGTCGTTCGCGGCCTGAACTCTCATGGCGAGTCCGCAGGCGGCAATCATGACCAGCCCAAGGAAGAGACTCGCCCCGCGCGTCACTCGCGCCACGCTCCAGACTCGATCCACGCGACTCATGCTCATGACAGCCTCCCTGCTCGACCACATTGCTATTGAAACGTTCTCTCACCAAGCGGGCGGAGCATACCGGGGCATCGGGGGATGGTGAAGAGGGACGACAGGGGTTGCCAAGGTCGCTCCGCCCTCAATAGCTCTCGCGTTATACTCCTCGCGGCCCAAAGTGAGAGGTTTCTGAGCGGGGTGGCGTAAGCCCCCTGGTTCGTCGCAAACGGGCTTACGCCCAAGAACCGGGGGGCTTACGCCACCCCGCTCAGATGTCTCATCAATGACCGCGTGAGGTATAACTCGCGATGAAAGGGGTCGCAACAGGCGTCTCATGCGGTTGTCGGACTGGTCTGGCCCAACGACTTCGGTCTGGCTCAACCATCCACTTTCGGTCCTGGTTCAAGTTGGGTGGCATCAACGTCCGCACAATGACTCTGGCTTTCATTCGCGCTCCCCTCAATTCGCGCGGAATCATGTCCGCGCGAATTGAGGGGAGCGCGAATGAAAGCCACGTCTCATAATTCGGGACGTGAAATGGAGTCGGACCACTGTTCAAAGATTCGGCAAAGGCAGGATCGCTGCCACCCCAATGCGGCTCGAATTGAACCATGCCCCTTTTCGGTCTGAAGCAGACAGTTCGATGGAACCGGCCCTACTCGCTGAAACTCGTTCAGCGCCCTCGCGAATACGACTGCTTTACGAGGGCGCGAGTCACTGATTCGCGGATTCCGCCGGTTCCCGCCAATCGGGCCTCAAGTTTTGATCGGGCGACGCTCTCAACGGCCAAAGTCGTCTTGTGAGCCTCGAAATCGTGGACTATGTTCCCGCCGCCTTTCTCCCCCCTCACATCTCAATCGAAACAGCGCGACCGCGACGGAGTCCTCACGGGCTTGTCGATGGTCGGCGGTCCACGCTTCCACGAAATAGGAGTAGCGAAGCCATGCGTGCCATGGGTCAATTCACACGGTTTGCGATCTGCCTCTCGTTGTTGGTGCTCTCCACGGGTTGTCGCGCCAGCAACGGCTGGATGATGAACAACTCCGGGATGGGCTACTACCAAAAAGGGAACTACACGAAGGCGCGGCAAGAGTTCGCTCGGGCCATCGCCGACGATCCCTATCACCCCGACTACCGCCACAATTTGGCAATGGCCATGCAGAAGCAGGGCGATCTGCCGGGAGCCGAACGGGTCATGCGACACACCCTGTCGATCGACCCGATGCATCAGCCCACCTATCACGCGCTGGCTCAAAGCTTGATGCTGCAACAGCGTCCTGACGAAGCTCAGGAATTGTTGGTCGGCTGGGCGGAGACGCAGCCCTACGCGACTTCATCGCACGTCGAGATGGCGTGGTTGCAACGCGAGATGGGGAACACGGCGGGTGCTGAGCAGTCGCTCCGTCAGGCGTTGCAAGTCGAGCCGAACAACCCGATCGCGTTGTCTCATCTGGGGCAGGTTCATCACGACGCAGGGCGGCCCGACCAAGCGGCGGCTTACTACGAACGGTCACTCGCCTCGCAATGGGATCAGCCCGAAGTCCATTCTCGATTGGCCACGGTCGCCAATCGCCGCGATGTCCGGCGGTCCGCCATGATGCAGAACGCGAGCTATTCGCAACCGAATACCTTTGCATCGGGACCGATCTCGCTCGACCAATCGACGTTCGCCGCAATGCCACTCGAAGACCCCGTCGATACACGCCGGATGACTCGACGTGAACGACGACACCCACACGGCACTGTGGCCGGAGGTTATCCGCTACCGACCTACGGAACGCAGACCGCCTTGTGGAGCCCGACCGGGACCGCGATGTCTCAACCGATGATGTCTTACCAGCAGCCGATGCTGGCCAATCAGCAGTTCCTGGAGCAGCCGTACACGGTGCAGTACCCGACGACAGCCGAGCAAATCATGTTGCCCGGCACAACAATGGGCGGCCCCGTGATGACCGCTCAGCCGATGTACTCGTCGCCCACGATGGCATCCGGGCCGAGCATCATTCCTCAAGCCGATCCGGCGCATGCCACGGGAACAGTCGCCGGGTTACCGGTCGTCTCTCCGTACTGATCACAGCCTCGGTTTCAATTTGTACCTCACGCGGTCAGTGATGAGACATCCGAGCGGGGCGGCGTCAGCCCCCCGGTTCTTGGGCGTCAGCCCTCTTCGGAAGAACCGGGGGGCTGACGCCGCCCCGCTCGGAAACCGCTCACTTTACGCCGCGTGAGGTATGAAATGACCAAGAAGTCGCCCGGTCGCTCTGTGACCGGGCGACTTCTTTCGTTTGAGAACACGTGGAGTGAAGGTGAAACCTTTTCCCAAAGCTGGTCTTGGTGAGCTGGGCGGCATGTCACTCTGGACCGAGAAGCGGAAGCGCGACAGCGACCTGACCGGCAACGGCACCAAACACTCCAACGAATTCGTCCAATAACTACTACATCATTTGAGCCGGGCCACTCCGCGCCTGGTTCGGCGTAAAGGCTACAACACGGGCATGTACCTGACTGAGCACCATACCGCTGCCTTCACACGCCGACGGAGCAATGTCGCTCACTTACCCTTGTACTGCCGGGCCGTGAACAGCCGTTCGAGCGAATCGGCGACCGGGGCACCCATGTCGCCCCGGTTGCACAAGGTGATGATCGTCCGGCCGGTCCCGGTGTCGTAGGTGTAGTACGTCCGAGTGCCCCCGTTCGCCCCGCCTTTCGACAGCGATTCGATTCGGCCCTGGCCGTCCACTGCGTATCCGTGGGAGGCCGTTTTGCCATCGCGGGTCTTCGTCACCAGGGACGCTAGCCGTAGGGTGTCCGGCCGGACCAGCCCGCCCTTCCGCCAGCCGGCGTCCCACTTCTCTAGGTCACGGAGGCTGGCGAACAGGTAGCCATCTCCGCACGTGAGGACGAACTCGTTATCCGCCGGTGGCATCTTCCGATTCGGCTTATAGTCCCCCTTGTCGGCGTAGTACCCCACCGCCCCGGCGTACCCCAACTTCGGGTCCACCGGTACGGCGTCAGGGTGTTCGTAAGTGAACGCGGTCGTCATCCCGAGCGGCTGAAATACCTCGTCCTTTAGGAACGTGCCGAAGCTCTTCTTCGCCACCCGCTGAACCGTAAGGGCCAGCAGCATGTAGTTGACGTTCGAGTACTTGTACTCCGCCCCCGGCGCGAACAGCGCCGGGAACGTGGCCTTCTGGGCGGCAAACGCTGGGGCGTAGTCCTCCAGACCGACGAACCGCTTGTCCGCACCCTTCGGCCAGTCGAACGCCAGATAGTTCGGCAAGCCAGACGCGTGGTCGAGCAAGTGCTTGATGGTGATCGGCCGGCTGGAATCGTACACCGGCAGTTCTGGCACATACTTGCGAACATCGTCGGCGACGTTAAGCAGTCTGCGGTCGTGGGCAATCATCACCGCCTGAGCGGTGATGATCTTGGATACCGACGCCAACTCGAACGCGGTCGTCGGGGTGAGCGGCCGGCCGTCGGCGACGTTCGCCAGCCCCATGCACCGCTCGACAGCGGTTTTGCCGTTCTGCACCACCGCGACGGCCATTCCCGGCTCGTTCGCTTTGATCCCGGCGTTCTTAAGGATCGAGTCTACTTGTTCATCTAGAGTGGTGCCGCGGACGCGGGTCATTTGCCACTTGCCACTGCCAGACGAGTGCTTCCAGGTGCCGTCGAGTTTGGAGCCGTCGGCAGACAAGGTGAAGGTCGCCGACCCTTTCTCGCCGTTCCACGGCTGGGTTAAGGAGTAAGTTAAGGTACGGGTGCCGGGGGCGAAGGTGCCTCCGGTGATGTACCCCTTCTTGGTAGCCGACTGTATCCAGTGACCAGAGACCACCCCGGACTTGCGGGTGTCGAGTGTGACCCAACCGAAGTCGGAGTCCCACGCCCCGGTGAGTTCGTCTGCCGCGGGCTGGGCGAACAGTGTCGGGCCGCTGGCAACCCAAGCGGCCAAACAGATGAGTACCTTGACACGCATTTCTAACCCTCTTGCTGTCGAACTAATCATTATCCGCGATGGATCGCGGATAATGTGCCCACGGGGGTGTTATCCGCGATAGGGGGCGATCGCGGAATAACACGATTATCCCGCGATGGGTGTTTATTGGCCCGCCATCGCGGGGAGTACAGTATCGCTTGGATCGGAAGTGGCAAGTGTGTGTTTTCTCTTTCTGAAGGAGGCAGGCGATGGCAGTTGAGGTGTTCACCACGTTGTTGCCCAAACGCAGGGTGGCCCGGCTTGCTTCAAGCCGGGTGCGTCAGCACAAGAAACTTGGAGTTGACGTGCTGTCGAGTGGAGCGCTCGATCTTACTCCATCGCTCGTACTCGGGTTTCTTGTGCTGCGCACCCAGCTTGAAGCAAGCTGGGCCACCCCGCGAGTACTCTTAGAGAGTGAACGAAGCTCTGTTTTGTGCGAGCGAATGTGTCTGCGTTGTGAGTGAAGTGGCATTTTTAACGAGCGAAGCTCTCTGGTGGCGGAGCGAATGCGTCTGTGATTCGAGCGAAGCTCTCTGTGATTCGAGCGAAGCTCTCTGTGATTCGAGCGAATCTCTCTGTTATACGAGCGAAGATCTCTGTTATACGAGCGAAGATCTATGGAACGTGAGCGGAGGCATCTGGGATGCGAGCGAATGTGCTTCGCTCGCGCGCCAGACAACTTTTTCTGCTCGCCAGACAGATTCGCTCGTGCGGCAGAGTGGTTCGCTCGCGTGATTGGCCATTTTTTTTGATTGTCAGACAGGTTCGGTGCGGTAGTATGAGACACCGACAGCGAAAACAGTCCCTTCTCTGGTTCCAAGGAGTCCTGCGATGCC
>JAYSQC010000641.1:0-15334 GCA_043721755.1 Schlesneria sp. | reverse complement strand
TTGCCTTCGACCTCGCCCCCCGCAACCAAATTCAGGCCGTGTTGTTCGGCGATCAGGCTGAGGACGACCGAAAGCGGCGCATCACGCACGGTCAGCGAGATTAGCTCATCCGACTTCGGTGACGGACGGAGTTGAATCTTGGGAGTGCGTTCGGCTTCGGCGAACGGCAGCAGCGCGTGTCCCTTTCCCGGAGCCTGCCGCAGCAGCGGGACGAGCGGCTCACTTTCGACGACATTGCCTGAATCGTCATAGGCAACGTGACGGACGTTGGGAGAGAGACGCCGCCGCGGAGACTCGGCGAGCTGCGGTTGCGCGCCCGCTTGTTGATTCGGTCGGGCCGCCTGGTTGGGAGAAATCCTGACGCGGCGAGGAGACTCCATACTGGCGACCGCTTCGGCTGGCTCGAGTTCGCCCAGTGTGACGAAGGCGCGATCATCGCGCCAGACTTCCTCTCCACGCGCAACAGCCGGTGCCGCGCGCTTGTGAGAGGCGGTCTGTCTGTTGGGAGGAGGTGGCAGACTCTTCTGGACGACGACCGGACGCTTCTCGTCCGCTTCAGCTTGAGGGCGTGCAACCACCTTGGAATCGCTCTGCTTGGATTTGCCGCCGATGCGATTCCACCAGTGATTGGCAGCGGCCTGCTCCGCCGGAGCCGGATTGGTGGGAGCGGATTGCCGCCGATTGCCAAAGGTGGGGGTGGTCGCTGCGGATTTGGTCGCGGGCTTGGTGGCGGAAGGACGTGGCGCGGACGCGATCGGGGCCGCTTTCGCCGCCTGATCCGGCTTGTGCCAGCCAAACCACCACTCTGCGGTCGCCGACGCCGGCCACGTCAGTCCGAGTGCCAACGCAGCGATGAGGCTGTGCGTGATTGGGGTTTGTTTCGAGCGTTGCATTCCATGCTCCGCGCAGTCGTCAATCGCTGATGACTGCCAAGAGGCGATCCATCGTGCGTCCGTTGACTTCCGTGTCAACGAGACTTTTGGCGAAGCGTGTCGTGTTCGGTCGAGCGAGACCGTCCACGCAATAACCGTTCGAGTTCGTACTCGATCAATTGCGACACCGAGGTCTCGCTTCCGACTCATCGGCATCGTGGGTGAGACAGAACCGTTCTAGCCTTCACCTGTGTCACGACCGATACAAACGGAACTCTTTCAGGCAGGCTCACAATGCGACTCGGCGGATGCTGCCGGTCGTACATTGGCAAGTGCGATGACACTCGTGGTCGGACAACTGGAGATTGCGGGGTTGTTCAACAACGAGCCCGACGCGCAAGCGAGGGCAAACCGTTGTCGAAAGTGAAGCCCTCGCTTGCGCGTCGGGCGAGTGATGAACCCCGCAAGACAAAGTTGTCCGACCACTAGGCATCGCGTGTCGTGCCATTGCGGTCACTGGGGATCAGAACTCTCGTCTCCTCTTCACTTTCGTGTCTTTCGAGTATTTCGTGGTGAATCATCCGGGCTAGCGGGTTTACTCACGCGGTGAAACGAGCGGGCTTCAATGTGTCAGCAAGCAAACTGGCAGGTCTTGGGACGATTTTGGTCGGCCGTGGGAGTTCGAGGGTCTCGCACTCAACGGCCGTGAATTGATTTTTCAGAAAGGTGACGGACTCCAATGACGAAGCGAACAATGGTGTGGGGTGTGCTGGCGGTACTCGGTTGGACGGGAGCGGCGATGGCGGGCGGTCCCCGCAAGTGTTGTGATCCGGTCCCGGCCCAAATTCAGCAGCAGTGCTGCCAAGGAACGTTGCTGCCGTATCACACCGCCTTGCGTCGTGCCGATGATGCGACTCGGGCCGAAGCGGCCTTGGCGGCAACGACTCAACAGCGAGACAGTCTTCAGGCGGAACTCGCCAAGTTGAAGGCGGAGTTGCAGTCGGCGGTGGCGGAGCGAGACAAGGCGAAGACCGATGCCGCCGCGTCCGCGAAGGTCGCCGCAGAACAGGCGACTTTGGCCAAGGCCGCTCAAGCCGACGCTGTGGCCTCGAAGCAGGCGGCCGCTGAAGCAACGAAGGCCAAGGTCGCGGCCGATGCCGCCGCCGCAAAGGCTAAAGACGAAGCGGCCAAGCAGGTCGCGGCGGCTCAAGCGGACGTGAAGCAGGCTGTGGAAGCGACCAAGGTCGCAGACGCGGCAAAACAGTCTGCGATGGCCGAGGCGAAGAAGGCGGTTGATGAAGCGGCCCAACTCAAGCAGAAGCTCGACGCGGCCGTGAAGGCGGCGGAAGACAAGGCTGCCGTAGAAAAGAAGAAAGACGCCGCAGAGAACAAAGACGAGAAAAAGAACGACAAGAAGGATGAGGAAAAGAAAGACGGGGATCAGAAGGAACCACCCAAATCAGAAAACTGACCGGCCACTAACGCAGGTCGTTCGATAAACATTGACGAAAAAAACAGCCTCGGACCAAGTTGGTTCGGGGCTGTTTCGTTTCGTACTTGGCTAATAATTGAATCAAGAGGACGAGGCATAAGGCGCGCGGCAGGAAACAGCTTACCAGTCAAAGCCTGACGCGCAAGCGAAGCGGCTTGGTAGCCGAGTCTTCGCTTGCGCGTCAGGCTTTGATCTGCGGTATGACAACTCATGCCGCTCGCATAAACACCAGCAGCCCGGCATCTGGAAGATGCCGGGCTGCTGGAAGTTTTGTAGGCCCTGGCGATTAGTCGTCCGTGAGCTACTTGGCGGCGAGCGCGGCCTGTGCGGCGGCCAGCTTGGCGACGGGGACTCGGCGTGGAGAGCAGCTCACGTAGGTGAGGCCGATCTCGTGGCAGAACATGACCGAAGCGGGATCGCCGCCGTGTTCGCCGCAGATGCCGATCTTGAGATCCTTGCGTGTCGAGCGACCACGTTCGACACCGATGCGCATGATGTCACCGACGCCTTCCTGATCGATCGTTTGGAATGGGTCATTCGCGATGATGTCGTGCTCGCGGTAGAAGCCAATGAACGGGCCGTAGTCATCGCGGCTGATCGCCAACGTCGTTTGAGTCAGGTCGTTGGTGCCGAAGCTGAAGAACTCAGCGGCCGTGGCGATCTGGTCGGCGCGAACAGCGGCTCGCGGGACTTCGATCATCGTGCCGACAAGGTACTCCAGCGTGACGCCGGTTTCCTTGAAGACCGCTTCGGCTTGAGCACGAATGATCTTTTCCTGGTGCTTGAACTCGGCCAAGAACCCGGCGAGCGGCACCATGACTTCGGGGACGACGCTGATCCCTTCCTGCTTCACCAACACGGCCGCTTCAAAAATCGCGCGGGCCTGCATGGCGGTGATTTCGGGGTAGACGATTCCCAGACGACAACCGCGATGTCCGAGCATCGGATTCGCTTCGTGAAGTTCTGCCACGCGACGCTTCACGGCGTCGAGCGTGCCACCCGTCCACGAAGCCAGCTTGGGACCGAGGTCCGGTTGCTCTTCGAGGTGCCGATCCGAGAGGAACTCGTGCAGCGGAGGGTCGAGCAAACGGATCGTCACGGGACGACCGTTCATGCTGCGGAATAGCCCGGCGAAGTCGTCTCGCTGGAACGGCAGCAGCTTGGCCAGAGCCGCTTGGCGCGTCTCTTCCGTCTCACAGACGATCATGTGCCGGATTTCGTCGAGGTGATCGAAGAACATGTGCTCGGTGCGGCAGAGGCCAATCCCCTCGGCACCGAACGACATCGCTTCGTCGGCCTGGCCGGGCGTGTCGGCGTTCGTGCGGACGCGCAACGTGCGGTACTTGTCCACCCAGCCCATCAGTTGGGCGTAACGCTGATACGTCTCCGACGCTTCCGGCTGGAGCGTCTTCTGAACCAGCACTTGAATGACTTCGCTGTCCTTCGTGGCGACCTTGCCTTCAAAGACTTCGCCCGTGAAGCCGTCCATGCTGATGAAGTCGCCCGCCTTGAGCGTCTTCCCCGCCACCGTCACCGTGCAGGCCGTGTAATCCACGACGATGGCCGAGCAGCCGACGATGCACGCCTTGCCCATCTGCCGCGACACGAGCGCCGCGTGTGAGCTGGCACCGCCGGTCGCCGTCAGAATTCCCTTGGCAGCCTTCATCCCGCGCAGGTCTTCCGGGCTGGTCTCTTTACGGACCAGCACGATGTCAATGTTCGGGTTCTTCTCGTGGAACTTCTCGGCTTCGTCAGCGAACAGACAGATGACGCCCGATGCCGCGCCTGGTCCCGCGTTGATCCCCTTCGCCAAGAAGCGGCCTTCCTTCGTCGCGACCGCTTTCCCGGCTGGGTCGAAGATCGGTTGGAGCAACTGGTTGAGATCGTCTGCCGGAATGCGGCGTTTCTGCAACGCTTCAACCTCGGTGATGAGGCCCTCGTTCACGAGATCGACCGCGATCCGAACGGCCGCAAAACCGGTTCGTTTGGCGTTACGAGTTTGCAGCATGTAGACCTTGCCGCGTTGGATCGTGAACTCGATGTCTTGCACTTCCTTGTAGTGCTTTTCGAGTTTCTTCCCGATCTCGTTCAGTTGAGCGAACGATTCGGGCATGTCGGCCGCCAGCGTTTCTTCGATCCGCTTCGGAGTGCGGATCCCCGCGACCACGTCTTCGCCCTGAGCGTTGATGAGGTAGTCGCCGCAGAAGCCGGGCGTCCCGAGGGCACAGTCGCGCGTCAGGCCGACGCCCGTCGCACAGTCATCGCCCAAATTGCCGAAGACCATCGCTTGCACGTTGGCGGCCGTACCCCATTCGTGAGGGATGCCGTACGTCCGGCGATAGACCATCGCGCGGTCGTTCATCCAGCTCCCGAACACAGCGCCGATCGCGCCCCAAACTTGTTCCATCGGATCGGTCGGGAAGTCTTTCCCGGCGCGGGTCTTGATGAGCAGCTTGAACTCAGCGACCAACTCTTTGAGTGCCGCGACGGAGAGTCCCGAATCCTCGGCGACTCCCTCTTTCTCACGCTTGTGTTCGAGAGCCACTTCAAACGGGTCGCCTTCGGTCTTGTCCTTCGGCTTCAGCTCGAGCACGACATCGCCGTACATCTGAACGAAGCGGCGATAGCTGTCCCATGCAGAGCGTTCGTTGCCGGTCTGCTTGGCCAGCGCGACGACGGTCGTGTCGTTGAGGCCGATGTTCAGTACGGTGTCCATCATGCCGGGCATCGATTCGCGGGCACCCGAACGGCACGAGAAGAGCAACGGATTGGTCGAACAGCCGAACTCGGCTCCCATCGACTTCTCAACCTTTTTCAGGGAGTCGATGACCTGCTGCTTCAGCTCGGGCGGGAACGTGCGACCGTTGGCGTAGTAATAGGTGCAGACTTCGGTCGTCAGAGTGAAACCCGCTGGCACCGGCAACCCGATCCGAACCATCTCGGCCAGATTGGCTCCCTTGCCACCCAGCAAGGATTTCATTGTGGTATTGCCATCCGCTTCACCATCACCAAAGTAATAAACGTACTGCGTCGACATGCAACTTCCTCACGAACCCGGCCGCGAAATCGCGGCCTCACACACTGGTCACCGACCGCAGAACGCAATCGCTCCACGGTCGAGATCGGCCATCTTCGGCGCGGACTTTCCCCGCCAATCAGCCATCAAAATACGCGGCGGGAAAGTATCGACCACCCGACTCAACTTCAAGCCTTGGGCGATAAGAGGCCGAGGCCAGTATCGCAAAACCTGAAGTCGCGCCTCGAAACGGATGCCGTCGATCAGGGGTGGACCTGCAATGAAACGCTGTGTGGAAACGATTCCGCAAAGGTAGCCCTGTCGCTCCGCGACAGGAGGCGGATCAACAAGAGGCATTGATCTGTCGAGTCCTCTGAAATCAACGGCAGACGCCACTCGGGCGTTCGCGCTTCCTGTCGCGGAGCGACAGGGCTACCACCAAGGAGCGACGGCATCCTCGCGATCACACGCAGCTTGTTCCTCGCAAATCGCAGACCTAGAATCCGCCCCGCAACTCCGCCCTCAATCCCTCTCCTGACTGAATTCCCTGCCAATGGCTGATCTCGACTACTACAAGGTTCTGGGTGTTCCCAAAACGGCATCTGCGGAGGAACTTCGCAAGGCGTACCGCAAGCTCGCGCGCGAGAATCATCCCGACGCGAAGCCGAACGACAACGCGGCGGCGGATCGGTTCAAGCAGGTTCAAGAGGCGTACGACGTTCTCAACGACGACACCAAACGCAAGCAGTACGACCGGTTCGGCAGTGCCTACGCGCAGCAGGCGGGGCGAGCGGGAGCTGGTCCCAATCCGTTTGGCGGCGCGGGGCCGATCGACCTCGGCGACCTGTTCGGGCAAGGGGTCGATTTCAGTGAGTTCTTCGGTGGAGGGGCACCGACCGGTTCGAGCCGCAAGGGAAAACGAGCCCCCGCGCGCGGTGAAGACGTGCGGGCCACGGTCAGCCTTCCATTTGAAACGGCTGTCAGTGGCGGAGCGGTTGATGTTCGAGTCGATCGTGGCGGCAAGATCGAAACGCTGGCGGTCAAGGTTCCGCCGGGAGTCAGTTCGGGCCAAGTGATCCGTCTGGCGGGACAAGGCTCGCCCGCGCCGCGCGGTGGAACGGCGGGCGATCTGTTTCTGACCATCGCCATCGAACCGCACGCCTATTTTCGACGTGAAGGCTCGAACCTGCTGGTCGATGTTCCGATCACGCTCTCGGAAGCGGTGCTGGGAGCGAAGGCGGAAGTTCCGACGCTCACCGAAGGACTGATGGTCGTGACGATCCCACCGGGAACATCGAGCGGCGCAAAGCTGCGACTGCGCGGCAAAGGGATCATCGATCCGCAAACGCATCAAACGGGCGATCAGTTCGTCGTGGTCAAGATCGTCGTTTCAAAGGAGATCAGCGACGCGGACAAATCGCTGTACAAACAATTGGCCGAACGTGAGACTTCGCCCCGCACCGGACTCTGGCCGGTGTCGTGATCTGGCAGTTTAATGCGTGATCTCGTTTAACCGCGTGGGCAACGCCCCGCGTGTCGTGCGACGTTGGAGCGTGTTTCGTCGCACGACGCGCGGGGCGTTGCCCACGCGGTTAAACGACGCAGCCACCTGCACGGAGACATCGCGGCCTCAACCGTTCGTTCACTGGAACCTGAGATGCTAGTTCGACTCGCCCCATTCATCGCGATGACCTGCACGGTCATGGCATTCCACTCGGTTCGTGTCGCGGCCGATGAGCCGACTTCTGCGCACGATGCTGTCGCGACCGTAGCGGCCGCCGAGTTGTATCCAGAGGCTCCTGTCCCGTTGACGCCGGAGCAGCTTGAAAAGAAGAAAAAGGCTTACATCGGACTGGTGGCGGTCGCCGGGATCGTGGTGATTGGCGTGGCACTCAGCGCACTGACAATCCTGTGGGCGGGCCGCCTCCGTCGGCAGTTGCGCAAGTCCGATCCTGCCTGCACGCCGCTCGACCGGTCGTTCTGGTTCCTCAAACCACCGAAGCGACTGGTGACGCGATCCGCACTGCCAGAACAGCAACGCGACGCTGGCGACCTGCCGCCCAACACACCTCCTGATTCGGACTCGCCGTGATGCCGGACGCCTCGTTTCCGAAGACCGCTCAACTGCGCAGCAGTTCCAACTACGAACGAGTCTACGCGCTGAAATGCAAAGCGGCCGATGGTGTGTTGCTGATGTTTCTGGCGCGAAACGACACGAACGTCACACGCATCGGCTTGAGCGTGGGCAAGAAGCACGGCGGCGCGGTGGTCCGCAATCGGTTGAAGCGACTCCTGCGAGAAGCCTTTCGACTCGAACGGTCTCACCTTCCGTGTGGCCTCGACCTGATCGCCATTCCGCTGGCGGCCAACAAGGCGGCGCTCGCGACGTATCAAGTCTCCATCGCCGGGTTGGTCCGCCGACTGGTGAAACGACTCGGGCCGATCGAGCAACTCCACACCGCGCTGCCGCCCGAGAGCAGTCCGCGATTGCCGGACTCGACTCCATGACCGCCTTGAGGAAATGGATCACCCGACTTCCGAGTCTGCTGCTGATTGCCGGAGTCCGGTTCTATCAGATATTCATCGGCCCGATGCTGGGCAGGCACTGCCGCTTCGAGCCATCGTGCAGCCACTATTTCATCCAGGCGGTGAACAAGTATGGCGCAGTCCGAGGCGCGACGAAGGGCGTGCTTCGCATCTGCCGTTGCCACCCGTGGCATCCCGGCGGAGATGACCCGCCTTGAGGGTCTGACCCACACCAACCCGAAGTGTGAACGAGGGCATCGATCGACTTCGCCCTCGTTCACACTTCGGGTTGGTATGGCGCGGGTAAACGATCTCTTGCCGGTCGTCTTAGGCGAGCGGCAGAAGTTGTCATCCCGGCAATGGAAGCCTGACGCGCAAGCGAAGCTTGGGATGTCGAGCATCCTTCGCTTGCGCGTCAGGCTTCGATGGGTCCGCTTTTTCTTGCCGCTCGCCTTATGGCAGAACTTCATTCGGGACCGGGCCGTCATACGGCTTAACTTCGGGAACGCCGGGCTGTTCGGAGCCGGGGCCGATCGAATGAATTTCGGCTCCCTGTGGCAGACCGGGGTAGAGGTCGGTCTTCGGGTACGGCACTGGCGATGAGAACTCGGCTGGCTCAGTGGTCAAGCGTTCTGCTGGGAGGCCGTTCAGGTCACGCCAACCTTGCCCTATGGAAACGCCGTCGGGGGATGCAAAGCTGCGTGCCCAGGCTCGGCGCAATGCTTCCTCTTGAGCGGCCTCGGTCCACTCGCCCTCCGCGAGTTGAATGCCATCATGTTCGAGCAGTGTGCCGCGTCGCAGGTGATATTCGGTGATGGCCTTGTTGTAGGCAATCAAGGCGTTGAAGTAGGCGATCTCGGCGACGGCATTACTGGCCTGTGCCCGCAGCACGAGGTCCAGCGTGGCGTCCTTCACACCCGCTTCGTACTCGGCCTGCGTCGTCTGAACGCGGCGCGCCGATGCGAACTTGCGGTCGAGTTGCGTCTGCGCGGTGATGTACGCCGCGTCGATGCGTTGGATCGCCTCGGCCAGTTCGTGACTGATGTCGAGTTCCTGTGCCGACAACAGAGCGCGAGCTTTGACCAGTTGCAATTCCGTGTTGTGCAACTGAGCACGGGCTTGTCGGAAACCGATCGGCATGCTGAATTGCAGACCCAGATTCCAGCCGGTCAGATCGCCGCGCGTTAGCGTGGAGTAGGCACTGTTGTAGCCGGCGGTCGTCACCCCATCGGCCTCTTGCTGCGAGGCCAACGACCGTCCGAAACCGTTGACTTGATACGACGACACGAGATCGAGTCTTGGGTTCGTGACGTTCTCAGCGGCGATCCGTTGCAGTTCGAGACTCTTGATCTGCCACTTCTGGCGACGCAGTTCGACGCGCCGCGTGAGAGCTTCCAACAGGCTCGACTCCCAGTTCACGATGAACTCGACTTCGATCGGGTCGTCGGCAGGTCGGATGATGCGGCTGTCGTTGACGGGCAGTCCCAAAATTCGACGAAGCTGGTTCTCGATGATGTAGACGCTGGCGAGCGCCGTCTCCACACGCGCCCGCGTTTCAAAGTAGTTCTCGCGCGCTTGAGCCTCGTTCCCCGCGCTGCCACCGGTCGCACCCGCTTCCATGCGCGCTTTCACTTCGCGCCACGTTCGCAACGAACTGTCTCGGTTGGCCAGATCGGCGTCGTACTGGCGATAGGCGAGGTACAGATCCCAATAGAGGTCTTCCACGTCCCTCAACATGACGATCACGGACGCTTCAAAGTCGGCGACTGAGATGTCGGTGTTGATGCGCGCGATCGACACGCCTTGCGAGATGCCGACGATCGAACCGAGTCCCGGTCGAGCCGGTCCCGCGATCCGCGTGTACTCGACCCCCGCTCCCGCCCACAACGGCTGAACGTACTGCGCCTGCAACAGGCCCGAGTAACTGTTGGGAAACAGTGCGTTCGGCGAATTGGTGTCGAGGTAGTTCCAGTTGTGATTGACGGCGAACGAACCGCCGTTCGCAAACTGCTTACCGACCTGAGACGTAAAATTGGACGTGTCGTTGGAATTTACGAAGTCCGGACGGAACGCATTGTTCGCGTGCTGTGCGTTGTGTCCAAACCCGAGAGAGCTGGAGAAGGTGGCATCGAAGTCGGCGAGAGCCGCTTCCACACCACGGTTGCCGAACAGGAAACCGGTCTCACGCAACGCCGGGTCGTAGATCGACGGACTGTTTGAGTTGAGTTGAGGCGCGTTGCGAGTCCGAATCAGCTTGTTGTTCGTGACCGCCGTCTGAATGGCCTCGGTCAACGTCAGGTTCCAGACTTCGTCCTTGTTCCGGTCGCGAATGGTGCGCGGTTTGAGCGAGAACGCGACTTCCGGTGGCGTCGGCTGATCGACGTTCGGATATTCGACCGCCAGCGACTTGTCCTTGTAGTGCTGGAGGTCCGCCTCACCCAAGTAATAGACCTCGCGCGGCGCGCGGCAACCGACCAACACCGTGCTCAGCAGAGCCGAGCCGAGCATCAGCGAATTGATCCAACGTATGGAACGGCACCACTTCATCAGTCGGTTCCCTTACCCTCTATACTTCACGCGGCCGAAACTGACACCAACCCGAAGTGTAAACGAGGACGCAACTCACATCCTCGCTTACGCTTCGGGTTAGTGTCAGTGGTCGCAAATGTGTCAGTTTCGGCCGCGTGAAGTATCACCACTCGCGCAGTCTTGGCTCGTGGTGAATTCGACGCGGGAGGCACCATCAAAGTAGACGAGTCACTCCGTGACTCGAGTTCGAGTCACGGAGTGACTCGTCTACTTTGGCACCCGCGCGGCAGGCACGACCGGCGCAAATGGCAAATCGCGCATCGTCAGTATCGACCTCATAACCGTCAAAGCTTCACGCGATTGTTGTCGCGAGACCGCTTCTCCGCGAACGTCCGAGTGAAGTCCCGCACGCCCTCCGGCGTGATCTGCCGATGAGAGCGGTTGCTAGCCCGCACGCGGTTAGTGATGAGGCTTCCGAGCGGGGCGGCGTCAGCCCCCCGGTTATTCCAATGCGGGCTGACGCCCAAGAACCGGGGGGCTGACGCCGCCCCGCTCGGTAACCTCTCACTTTGGTGCCGCGTGCCGTATACACTCCGCGCCGACCGTGTTGCTGAACTGTTGGCCGTCTCCGTTTTCAGTGTGACGGCCGGTCATCGCGTTCCATTTTGAAGGATGAATCGTGTTTGATCCCATTGAAGAAGACCCGCTGCAACCGCACGCGCGCTGGATGCGCGCGGCCCTCGATCTGGCTCGACAAGCGTTTGAAGAGCAAGAAGTGCCAATCGGTGCGGTGATTGTCCACAACAACCGGATCATCGGCGCGGCGGGCAATCAGCGCGAGCAGCTTCGCGACCCAACCGCTCACGCCGAGATGATCGCCATCACCCAAGCGGCCGAGTCACTCGGCTCGTGGCGATTACTCGATTGCACGCTGTATTCGACCCTCGAACCCTGTCCGATGTGCGCGGGAGCCATCGTGCAGGCCCGCATCCCGACGGTGATCTACGGCACGATCGACGAGAAAGCCGGGGCTTGTCACACGCTGTACCAGATCACCAGCGATCCGCGTCTGAATCACCGCGCGACCGTGATCGGCGGCGTCTTGCAGGACGAATGTCGCGACATCCTGCGCGAGTTCTTCGCTCATCAACGGTCGCTGGGAAAAAAATGAGCCGGATCGGGCGGCGGGCGGGTTCAACATGAGAGGCATTGCTCGCCGAGCAGGACATCCTGACGCTAGACTTCGGCGAGCGGCAAGAAACTGCATACCCATAGGAGCCTGACGCGCAAGCGAAGGATGCTCGGCAACCGATCCTTCGCTTGCGCGTCAGGCTTCTATCTGCGGTAAGACAACTCTTGCCGGTCGCCTTACAACACGAATTGACTCGGCTTCGGCGGGGCAACGCGCGACGTGTGGGAGAGAGCCATGAATCAAGACCGACTGCTGACATCGGACGAGCCGTTCCTGTTGGAACTGGCATTTCAAGACGACGATGTTGCGCCGAGCGGTTCGAGGTGGGTCGCGCGGCTGTTTGGGATTGGTCTCAGCATCCTCTTCCATCTCTGGCTGCTCGCGACGCTGGCCGACGTGTCGTTTGAACTCCGTCCCAAGCTGGCGGACGAACCGATTGAGTCGGACTTCACCGCGTTGCCGCCGCGCGAAGAGCCAATCGACTTCAAGGCCGTGGAACCGCAGTACGAACTCGCCAATCCCAGCGATCGTGAGATGGAAGTCCGCAAGTCGATGAACGCGATGTCACTCGGGCAGGAGATCGCCCAGAACCCGAGAATGGAAACGGCTCCGACGGCACTCCTCGACTTAAACGTCGAAGGGCTGCGCCCGCCGATGTACGACATCCCGCAGGGGATCAATCTCAGTGAGAAAATGGTCGTCCACGGGACGACTGGCGAGGGACTGGTTCAGATCGAATCGGCTCTTGACCGCGTCACTTGGGAGATCGCTCAGAATTTGCAGGAACGCAAGGTTCTCGTCGTCTGGCTGATTGATGCCTCGGGAAGCTTGGGGCCGCAACGTCTGGTGTTGCAGCGGCGGCTTAAACGCATCTACGGCGAACTCAATGCGTTGGAACAGACCGAACAAATCCCGCGACAGGAACAGCCAATCCTCAGCGGTGTCGTGACGTTCGGCTCGAAAACGTTGTTCATGACGAAGGAGCCAACCGCCAAATTTGAAGAGGTTCTGAATGCCGTTCGCACTGCGCCGACCGATGAGTCGGGGATCGAGAACGTCTTCGCGGCCGTCAACCAAGTGATGGACAACTGGAGCAAGTACCGCACGGACAACGGACGCCGCATCCTGCTCGTCACGGTGACAGATGAAGCGGGCGACGATCATGGTCCGACGATGGAGCTGGCCATCACCAAGTGTCAGCGTTTCGGGGCAAAGGGCTACGTGATCGGTCCCGCATCGCCGTTCGGTCGTCGCAAGGGTCTGATCCCGTACGTCGCGAAGGAGAATGGCCAGACCTATCAAATCCCAGTCGATCTCGGTCCAGAAACCGTCGTCGTCGAGAACGTCGATCTGCCGTTCTGGTACGAGGGACCACAGTACACCTACCTCTCGTCGGGCTACGGTCCCTACGCCTTGTCGCGGCTCGTTCGAGAAACTGGCGGCGTCTACTTCCTGACCAATATGACAACCAACGCGGGGCTAAGTACCGTCGGGGAATTTGACCCCGGTCTGATGAAGGCTTTCGAGCCGGACTACAAATACAGCTCACCCGATCAATTCCTGAAGGACATGATCAAGCATCCCTTGCGAGCGGCGGTCGTCGGCGCGGCCGAGTACAGTCAGACGACGAACCTCCGCGCGCAGGGGACTCCGCAGATGGAGTTTCGCGTACAGCCGGGCAACTTCCGGCAGAGCTTCACTGACGCTCAGCGTTCGGCGGCGATCAGCAGTTTGGCGGTCGATAACATTCTCGCGCGGATGCCTCCCAACGTGGAGAAGCTCTATGCGTCCGAGCCTTCCGCCCGCTGGCGACTCGCATTCAGCTTGAACTACGGTCGTCTGCTCGCTCAAAAAATCCGCGCCTTTGAATACAACTCAGCCTTGGCTCAGTTAAAGACCGGCTACGCGGAGGCCGACATTCAATCGAAGGTCAACCACTTCATCTTTCGCCCGAGTCGCGAGCTGACGTACGCTCCGTCACTGCGAAAACAGGTGGGTGTCGCGGAGACGCATCTTCAGCGAGTCATCAGCGAAGCACCGGGCACTCCTTGGGCGGTCATGGCCGCAAGAGAACTTCGCGACGGCTTCGGTATCAAGCTGATCGAACGTTTTATTCCGCCCGCCCCGCCCGCTCCGAAAAACAAAGAAGCCAAAGCCAAGCCTGCCCCCAAGTTTGCCAACGAACAGCAGAAGGTCGCCACAAAACCGACACCGAAGCCGGTCCCACCCGTGCTGCCAAAGTTGTGAGGCAGGCGGGGCGTTCGCAACATTGGAGTTACCGGACCAAGTCGTTTAACCGCGTGGGCAACGCCCCGCGCGTCGATGTGGGACACGCGTTCTACGCCGGATACACCATCGACGCGCGGGGCGTTGCCCACGCGGTTAAACGAAGCAGTCTCGCGACTGTACGCAACGAAAACACCCCGGTCGCCGCGTGGCCACCGGGGTGTTCTGTTTGGTTGAGTGCGATGAATCATCACCGCGCTCCGGTCTGCATTCGCAACGCGAACCTCACGTATTGAGGTAGCCGTTCTTCTCAAGGTACGCGATCACTTCGTTGGTCAGCTCTTCGATTCCCTTGTTGTTGGAATCGAGAACCAACTCCGGCTTTTCCGGACCTTCGTAGGGGTCGCTGATGCCGGTGAAGTTCTTGATCTCGCCCGCGCGGGCCTTCTTGTAGAGGCCCTTCGGATCGCGCTGCTCGCACGTTTCGACGGTGGCATCGACGAGGATTTCGATGAACTCACCCGGTTGCAGCAACGCGCGGACGGCATCGCGGTCGGCACGGTAGGGCGAGATGAACGCGGTCAGTGTGAAGTTGGCGTTGTGAGCGAACAGCTTTGCCACTTCACCGATGCGGCGGATGTTCTCGGCGCGGTCTTCGGCGGAGAACCCGAGGTTCTTGTTCAGACCCATGCGGATGTTGTCGCCATCCAGCACGACGCTGTGCTTGCCGGCGAGGCTGAGCCTGTGATCGACGGCATTGGCGATCGTGCTTTTGCCACAGGCGGACAATCCGGTGAACCACAGCACGGCCCCCTTGTGTCCATTCAACTTGGATCGTTCGTCCTTCGTCACTTTGTGTTCGTGCCAAGTGACGTTGGTGGCCTTTTGCTCGGTCATGGACAGAAAACTCCTTGCGATGTTTGAGTCAAAACAGTTGCCAATTTCGACCCAAACCAAAGGGGTCGAAGCGTGCGGCCGAGTTTAGGGAATGCCGTGATCGGTGGAAAGGCCTTCCGAAAGGACATGTTTTTCGGTGAAGAAAGTCACTCCTGTGCGACAGTCCCGCGTCATGGGTGAAGTCGCCCCTTGGTGGTCATGCCAATGCCGCCCCGGAATCGAAGGTCTGAGTTCCCTCCCCTCGGCGGGGAGGGTTAGGGAGGGGGGGCGATGAGCGAGAGACGGTCTTTCTGCCAATCCTCCCCCCTCCCCGGCCCTCCCCGCCGAGGGGCGGGAGTTGGAAAGAAGCGTGTTCAGATCTCCGTTGACCACCAATCAACGACTGCACCCCCGCGTCATGACTCGCGATTCCGAGTGAGTGTCAGGAGTGATCGCGGCCAGTATGATCCCGCCGCTCGATTCACCCTTTGATTGATACCTCACGCGGCACCAAGTGAGAGTTTCTGAGCGGGGCGGCGTCAGCCCCCCGGTTCTTGGGCGTCAGCCCGCTTTGGAAGAAACGGGGGGCTGACGCCCAATGGCAC
>JAYSQC010000640.1:0-14954 GCA_043721755.1 Schlesneria sp. | reverse complement strand
CCGGCGCAGGGGAGCGTCAAGAAGTTGAAGATTCAATACAAGATCAACGGCAAAGCTGGCGAAGCCTCCTTTGACGAAGACGCCCTCATCATTCTTCCCATGCCGAAGTAATCGGTCGCCAGCCAAGACGTTCGATCGTTTGATGAAATCTGCGCTGAGGCCAGCCCGGCGGCGACACGTTTCGTCGGAATTGGAGATCATTTTTTTTGGCGGCTGGCCACGCGATAGATCCATCCCGGCTGACTCTCGGCTTCATGCGAAAAGGCGGCCAAAAACAGGCCGTTGTCATGCGGCGTGAGGTAGTACGGAACGAGATCGCGCGGGAGCAGGTCACTCAGATCCTCCCAATTCCCGGTCTCAAAATCTTTCCAGGTGTTGAAGCGGATGAACTTCATCTCGTTGCAGTCCGTCTGCTGAGAATACGTGGGACAGAAGTAGGACGTTACGTACCAGTACCCCTGATAGAAATCGACATCATTGGGCACGAGACCTGTCGTCTGCCAGCTTCCGGCCACCGCATCGCTGCGTTTTCCAGAACTCGTATGAACGCGAAACTCTCGCCGCTCGAAGTTGTCGATCTCCACGATTTTCCCGGCACTGGAACCGACCACATACAGCGTCTTGCCAACCACTGTCAGAGCACGCGAGTAGCCGAGGTGTTGGGAAAGATCGAGAACACTTTCCTGGTCTCCGAAGCCGCGAAAACGAAAGACTTCCGCCTTGTTCGGATTCAGTGCGTACATCCAACCGTCTGAGTCCACCACGATGTCGTGCGGTCGATCCAGCTTCACTCCAGCCAGCGTCGTCGCGGTCTGTTCGATGCGACCGTCGGCAGGATCGCGGAATGAGAACAGTCGATGATTGGCGGTATCGGTGGCGTAGTACAACTGGTCGTGGGCATTGAAGACCACGGCATGCGCGTCATCAAACATCGTCAACGGCGATTCGCGAAACGCAGTTTCTCCCACGCGACGAAAGTGGAACCGCTTGCCGGTCGTGACGATTTCCAAGTTGTCTCGAAACAGGAGGTGCGTACTGCCTGAAAAGGTTCCGTCTTTCGGAGCGTACTCGGTCACTGCCACAGCCGGTCGAGAAGGTTCATCGGCTGCGGCAACCGTAGCCGCGAACAGACTCAGCCACATGGCGATGAGCCGCAGGGCGCTAGCCCCGGTTCGAACGAGACAAACAGGGGCTAGCGCCCTGCGGCTGATCGGGAAGTTATTGCGACCCCGTTCCTAATCGCATTTACGTAGGGTGTGTGGAGTCTTCGGAACACACCATTCTTGAACGAAATAAAGGTGCGTTCCGAAGACTCCACGCACCCTACTCCCCTACTCGTTTCATCACAGTCCCATGATCGGCTCGGCGGAGGCGGCGGCGAGGACTTCTTTCGGGATGCTGGGGTTGAGGCGGAGTTCGCCCGGATCGACGAGGCGTTGCAGCATCGTGGCGACGAGGTGTTTGATGCGGATCGGCTCCGAAGAGGGTTCCGCCGCGTCGCGGGTCGATTGGCCGATGACCTGGCCCGTCTTGATGCCTCCGCCCGAGAGGAGCAGGGGGGCGAGGTTGCCCCAGTGGTCGCGGCCTCCGTTGTTGTTCACGCGGGGCGTGCGACCCATCTCGCCCGTGGCGACCAGCATGATCTTGTCGCTCAGCCCGCGCGAGGCGACATCGTCGAGGAACGCCGCGATCGCATGATCGAGCGGCGGACCCATGTACCGCATCCCCTCCTCGACCGTCGCGTTGTTCACGTCGGCGTGCATGTCCCACACGAAACTGGTCGTCACGGTCACGAAGCCGCAACCCGCCTCGCACAGTCGTCTTGCCAACAGCAGCAGTTTTCCCAGGGCCTTCGCGTTATCAACGTAGTGGTTGTAGTTGTTCCACTTCTTGTCGATCTGATCGGGCCGGACCAGCGGAGCCGTGTCGTACCGGGCGATCGTCGCCGGGTCTTCCTTCGACAAATCGAAGGCCCCCGCGACTCCACCGAGCAGCGTGCTGAAAGCTTGCTCGCGCAGCGGATCGACACTTTCCAACCGGCCCTGTTCATCGAGCCGGAACCGCTGTCGATCGAGTTCCGACAGCAATGTTCGTCGATCACCAAGCCGATCCACGGCGACTCGCAGTTCGAGGTTTTTTTGTAAGTCGCCACCCGCACCGGGAACGAACGGTGAGTAGCCGTTGCCCAGCAATCCGGTCGATTCAAACTTGCCAAACGTCGTGATCGCCGGTCCCGTTGTCGAATCGACCGACTGCGGAAAGAGCATCGCGTTGGTGGGCATTCCCGAGACGGGTCGGTTCGCGCCCGCCACCCGCGCATACAGCGAACCGACATTCGCGCCCGAGGACTCCTTCCCCACGACCGGCTTGATGTCGTGATTGCCGTCGCCCGTCACGAATGAGCGAACGATGCTCAACCGATCCGCCCGCTGAGCCAACTGTGGAAACGACGAACCAAACGTCACGCCGGGGATCGCGGTCTGAATCTCACCCGTGACCGATTGGATTCCGACCGGCGCGGTCATCTTCGGATCGAAGGTCTCGATCTGACTCGGTCCGCCGTGCAGAAAGAGCAGGATCACCGACTTGTCTGTGATCGGCAGTCCCCGCGATGCGGCGAACGCTTTGTTGGTGAAGCCGTTCACGACTCCCAACGCCCCCGCCCCGAAGGCACCGACTCGCAACATCTCACGGCGGTCGTAACGGCGGTTCGCGTCGAGCAGTGTCAGCATCAGAGCGTCCTCGCAGGAAAGAGCATCGTCTCACGAGGGATGCTATCGGTCGATCCGGATGCGTGCAATTGGCGACTCCTGCCCGGAACGGCTCTTCCCGAATACAAAGTAGGGTGGGACAAGCTCGTTTCGAGCGCCGGCCCACTATCACGGCGCAACTGAAAATCATGGAGGGCCGGCGCGGCAAAGCGCCGCTGGTCCCACCCTACAAGTGCAAGAAGGGAATGCCCCAGTCTCACTCGCGGTGGCCGCGTTGTTGCCAGGCCCAGCGGAAGAGGTTGCGGGTGTCGGTGTAGCGGGATTCGTTCGAGGCACTGCCGAGGACCACGACGATCAGTTCATCGCCCGAGTGTTTGCCGACGGAGACGAGGCACGCACCGGCGGCGTCGGTCGTGCCGGTCTTTAAGCCCGAGTAGCCGGTGATTTCGAGCAGCTTGTTCGTGTTCTTCCAAACGACGTGGCGGGTGTCGCCCGAGGGGCCTTGGACGCGCGTGCCGTGTTGGCGGGTTTGGACGTACTCGCGGATTTTTTCACTTTGCATGACCTTCGCGGCGAGCAGCAACTGATCGGCGGCCGTCGAGAGATGTGCGTTGTCGGGCAGGCCGTGCGGGTTGGCGTAGTGGGTCTGCTGCATGCCGAGTTCGCTCGCCGCGCGATTCATCTCGGCGACGAAGCGGGCGGCGGGACGGGCGGCCTCCTTCGAGTCGCCGGCGGGCTTGAAGCGCGGCCCGACATGTTCGGCTAATGCGGTCGCGGCGTCGTTGCCGGACGGGAGCATCAAGCCGTACAGCAACTCGCGCACGCTGAGCTTCTCACCGGTCTTCAGGCCCGAGGTCGAACCGGGGGTTTTGTCGGCGGTCGAGGAGAACGTGAGGATCTCGTCGAGCAGGTTCGCGCCGCTGGAAGAACCCCTCACCCCCGGCCCCTCTCCCCGCAGAGCCGGGGCGAGGGGTGAAGGAAGCGCGTCGCTGCTCGCCTCGCGCAGGACGAGCCACGCGGTCATGGTTTTGGTCGTACTCGCGAAGTCGCGGCGTTCGTGTCCCTGTTCGTGCCAAAGCAAAAGACCGGTCTTGGCGTCGCCGATCGCCCACGCATCGGCGGTGACGAACGGTGGGCCGACGAGCGCATCGGCCGGGGCGAGCGGCAGGACTTCTTTGTTGATCGAGTCGGGATCGCTCGGCGGTTCTTCGGCGGTCATGACCAGCGGGCCGAGTGATTTCCAAGTCTCCGATCCGACGATGCCAGTCTGCGGCAGATGGTGAGTCTTCTGAAACGCCGTGACCGCTTGTTTGGTGGCCGGGCCGAAATCGCCATCGACCGACACCTGCGACTTCTCTCCCAAGTGTTGATTGAGCGTCCGCTGAAGAGCTTCGACCAACTCGCCATTCGCTCCGGAAGCGAGTTCCGTGGGCGGATTCGCATCGGTCGGAACAGTCGCCGGATGGAAGTGCTGCCAGAGTTGTCGCGCGATCTCGGCACAAAGCAACTGCGCCGCGTTGTCGTCGGCCCAGCGCTGGTCCTTGTTGTTCGAGGTCAACACGCAGACGGCGATGGGACCGGACGGAGACTCGATGATCCCCGCGACGGTTCTCACCGCCGAGACCGAGCCTGTCTTGAGGGCGACCTTCGTCCCGGCAGGCAGAAACTTGGCAAGCCGTTGTTTGTCGTCGCACGCCAGCAAGTGATCGACCATCTGCTGCGATGCCTCTGCGGAAACGAGTTCCTTCCGATGCAGTCGCTCCAGCAGACGCAGCATCTCACCCGCGGTGGTGCTGCCGAGACCAAACTGTTTGCTCCGCTCGGGGGCGATCGACGTGTCGCCGCGATAGACCTTGGCGTAGAGCCGCGTGTGCGGGAACTCCCACTTCGTCATGAGTTCGGTCGTGGCAGGCAAGCCAATTTGATCGACCACTAGATTCGTCGCCGTGTTGTCCGAGTACGCGATCATCAGGCGAATGGCATCGCGCACCGAAAGCTGTGTCCCCGCCGAAAAGTGTTGTGTGAGGACGCCCGAGCCGGGGACTTTGTCTTCCTCTTTCAAGACGACCGGCTTGGTCAGATCGAGCGTCCCGTCCGCCGCCTGCTGATACGCGGCGACCATCACCGGGAACTTGATGAGACTCGCCGTCGGCATCGGCTCGTCGGCCCGATGCACGAACGTCGCCCCCGACTTCAGATGCTTCACCGCGACAGACACGGTTCCCTGATGAGCCGCGATCACCGGCTGAAGCAACTCGGCCAGACGAGCATCGTCCTCGGCCCAAGCAGAGGCGGTGAAAAACAGCCAACAGAAAGTGACGCAGGCAAGCGACTTCATAAACACGGTTCCATTGCCGGGAGAATGTGGAATGCAAGCAGCCGCCTCATCGTGAGACTCTTGGGCGTTAGCCCTCTTATCCGAATCGGAGCGGGGTGGCGTCAGCCCCCTGGTTCTTAGAGTTCCATGTCACTGAAGAAGGGCTAACGCCCAAGAACCGGGGGGCTAACGCCACCCCGCTCAGAGATCTCATCAATGACCGCGTGAGGTATCGACAAGGTCACGCACGCTTCACGCTCACCTTGTGCCAGGCGTTGTACTGGTAGCCCTTGGCGTTCCACGGCATGGCTTGCGGTTGAGTCTCGCCACTGGAGTCGGTGGCGCGGACGAGCAGGCTGGACGTGGTTGCGGTCAGTGCGACATCGGCCGTCCACAAGACCCAGCAGAAGTCGTGGACGGGCGACGTGATCTTGGCCGGTTGCCACGACTGGCCTTCGTCGGTCGAGACCTCGACGAGTTGGATGCGGCGGCCCGCGTGACCGGCGGCCATTGCGAAGCCTTTCATTGTGAGACGGTCTCCGGTGATCACGGCTCCGGCGGCGGGCGAGCAGATCATCGCGTTGAGGCACTGTTCGTAGAGCGGTGTCGCGGCGGCGAGCGCGGCGGGGGTGTCTTCGCTGACTACTTTGTACGAGCTGGCGACAAAGCGGTTCGGTGACGGACGGTCGCTGACGGTGATCTTGCCGAGCCACTTGACGCTCCGCGCACCGACAAAACCGGGGACGACGGACCTCAGCGGGAAGCCGTGTTCGGGAAGCAGCTCGCGGCCGTTCATGTGTGTTGCCAGCAGCGCGCCGGGCGCGGCGGCAGTGTCAGCGAAGGCTTTGTCGAGCGGGATCGAACCGCCGAACGAGATTGTTTCGGTCTTCTCGATCACTTCGTCGAGGCCATCAAACCAGATGTGCTTCGCGCCGGGTTTGACTCCCGCCAACTTCAGCACGTCCGAGAGACGGACTCCCGCCCACTCGGCGTTGCTCATCGCGCCGGAAACCCATTGCAGACCGCTCGCCTTTTTCGATGTCGCGGCGAATTCGATCCGGCGATTCCCCGCGCAGGTCAGCGTGGCGGTCGTCTTCACGGCGGGAAAGCGTTCGAGCAACTCGCCCACTTTCAGCGTGAGGGGCTGCTCGACAAGACCTTCGACCGTCAGCGTGAAGTCGCGCACGTTGAGAGCCGGGACCGCTCCGTTGGACCGCACATAGAACGACTCCAGCGGCGTGATCCAGCGCTCGGCGATCACGCTGAGCGGCGTTTCCGCGTTGAATGGCTTTTCGGTCTTGATGTCGAGCTGCTTGCGAACGGCGTCGCTGGCGGGGCCATCCGCTGCACACAGTCGCCCCGAACGGTGCAGACTCAGTCCGGACAGAGCCGTCACTCCGGCTGCCGAATGGGAAAGAAAGTCACGTCGAGAAGTGGGCGAGCGCGTCATGTGGCGAATCTCCGTAATGAGAAGGGGTGGCGATCAGGGGTCACGACGACTGGTGTTGTCATTGTGCCAAAGCGGGCAAGCGAGACGCTTACCCTACGATTGCAGCCTGCTCCGCTACTTTGTTCCGGCGGGTGACAATCGTGCGAGGGGTTGACGGTGAACGACGGGGTTGGTCGCGCCTTGCAGGCGTTTCACTCGATCATGCAATTGATGAACGGACTGTTCGGTGTCGGCGACCTCCAGCGCGAGTTCGCTGCGGTACGACTGGCCCGGTTTGATGACGGGCAGGCGTCCTTGTTGCCGCTCAAACGCACGGAAGTTGGGGAAGTTGACTCCCGGTTCGAGGCCCGTCACGTAGCCATCGGCCTCGGCGATCGTGTTCTTCCAGACGGTGAATGTCGGCAGTTGCTTCGTTTGGAAATGAACGGCCAGCGCGGCGTTGTTGGCGGCGTTGGCGAGAACCGCCGTGGACCACCCGTCGGCCGCGCTGAGCGGAGTGTGGTAGTAAGCCTGCTCGGCAAACCCGGCGACCGGCGCGCCGTAGACATAGCAGGCGTCGATCCCTTCCGCCGCGCGGGCGTCTCGCGGCGCGATGTCTCGACACGGCACGGCATACGTCGCGACCGGTTCGAGGAACGGGCGGCCGACGTTGATGTGGTAGAGCAGCGACAACTCCTGAGGCTGTCCGCCGAGGTTGGTCACTTCGTCGATGATCTCGCAGCGATTGGAACCGGCGACGAGGCGCAAGGTCGAAGTCAGTCGCCAGCGCGGGCCGAACATCGAGCACTCGTCTACGATGCCGATCAGTTCGAGCGTGCCGTCGCCGTCCGGATCGATTCGCACTTCGACCCGATGCGCCGGGATGTTGGCGATGCGGCCGTGCAGCGTCAGTTTCTCACCGCCATCGTCGCCGGGTGGTCCCATGAATCCGAGACCGCACCGGCAAAGGAGTTCATTGAAGCCGTGCAGCCAACCGAGGCCACCGCGATCTTGCAGGTTGACGAACGCCGGGTGAACGGGTCGCTCGACGGGCGACTTCCATTCGAGTGGCAGATCGTGGAAGCGGCCCTTCCAGATTCCCATCCCGCGCGTCGGCAGCACCGACAACGACAACCCGCCGCTGTTCAGTTCGACGACGCTCACGCCGTCGGAGACTCCGCCCCGCAGTGTTCGCCAGCGGATCGACCAGTCGGAAGAACCGGCCAGTGACAGTTCGGTACTCGGCCGGAGTTCGCCCTGTTCGCGATGCAAGCCCGCGTCAACATCGGTCAGTATCAGTGAGAACGCAGCCATCGGAACCTCGTGAGGTAAGTCGGGGAATGGGTGACAGCATGGGGGGCAAACTGTACAACATCGCCCCCTTGATCGCGACCAAACCGAGGGCGTGAATGCCGTGAACTAAAGTGTGGTTCTTGGGCGTTAGCCCTCTGCTGTTTTTCCGAGCGGGGCGGCGTCAGCCCCCTGGCACTGCGTTGATCGAAGAAGGGCTAACGCCCAAGAGCCAGGGGGCTGACGCCGCCCCGCTCCGAAAGTCCTGAGAACGAGCGGACGCTCGCAACAATACGCTGCGTCAAAGGACGTGAAGACGAACCGGAAGTCGCGTCGTTGTGTCCGCGACCTGATCACACCCTGAATCGGAACCCGCATGAGCCTTGAAGGACTGGACCCGGCCGCTCGCCCGTATACACAGGCGTGGTACGAATCGATCAAGCGACTGGTGGGTGAGATCGGTTGCCGACAACTCGGCTGCTACGCGATCCCCGACGACTGGATGCTGTCGGTCGTGATCCCGATCTACAACGAAGAGCGGACGCTGCGGGTCTTGATCGACCGCGTGCGGGCCGTTCCCATTCGGAAGGAACTCGTACTGGTCGAGGATTGCAGCAAGGACGGCACGCGGGCGGTTCTTCAGCAGTTGGAAGCCGAAGCGGCCGCGAACCCCGATCCGATGAACACGATCACGGTCACATACCACGACGTGAACAAGGGGAAGGGAGCGGCGGTGCGGACGGGATTCTCGAAGGCGCGCGGCGATGTGATCGTCATTCAAGACGCGGACCTCGAATACAGCCCCGAAGAGTACCCACGTCTGCTGCGGCCGATTCTGGAAGGTCACGCTGACGTGGTTTATGGCAGCCGGTTCTTGGGCGATCAGGAGCATCGCGTCCTCTATTACTGGCACTCGCTCGGCAACACCGTGCTGACGACCGTGTCGAACTGCATGACGAACTTGAACCTCACCGATATGGAGACCTGCTACAAGGTCTTCACGCGGGCGGCTCTGGCGGATATCTGGCCGACGCTCAAACAAAACCGCTTCGGGATCGAGCCGGAGTTGACCGCGAAGATTGCCCGGCGAAGGCTGCGGGTCTATGAACTGGCGATCAGCTATCACGGCCGAACGTACAAGGAAGGCAAACACATCGGCTGGAAGGACGGCCTGCAGGCGCTGTGGTGCATCCTGCGGTACTGGTGGACCGACTGATGCTGACTTCACTCACCCTCGATCAAGCGACCCCACCGGGCTTGCCCCGGTGGCTCGCGGGTTTCTGCACTACTCACGTTGAGTTTCAAGCGAAGTCACAAGTAGTGCAAAAACCTAAATCCACCGGGGCAAGCCCGGTGGGGTTCGCTTGTTTAAGGACTAACCCGCAGCGTAAGCGAGGACGAAGTCTTCGTGTACCAGCAGCCAGTCGAAGTTGAACGACCTTGCTCACGCTGCGGGTTGGTGTGGCACCAATCCTCGCCAACCAAACCGACCTCAATAGGTATTTCACGATATGAGCAGCTCTCCCTCGAATAACGATTCCGATCAACCGCGCGATACATCACGCCAGGAGGGGAAGGGATCGCGGCCGTTCTTCTCGTCGTCGTGGATCATCATGATCGTTGCGTTCATTTTGATTTCGATGGGGTTGATGAATTGGAATGCGAGCGGAATCAGTCGCGTGGAGTACATGTTTCTGTGGAAGCAGCTCGAAGACTCGAACGTCACGAAGGCCGAGTTCGACGGTGAGGTGGTGCGTGGGACATGGAAGAAAATCCCCGCCAAGCCGGACCCGAAGTCGGCCGATCTCAAGGCGGACTTCATCGTCGATCTGCCGGTGCCGTTCGACCACGAACTCAAGAATCACATGCGCACGCACGGTGTGCAGTTCAGCGGAAAGTCGCCGTCGGGCTACTTGAGTGGGGCCGATCTGATGGTCCTGCTGAATCTCGTGGTGTTTATCGCCTTCGGCTGGGTCATTTGGCAGATCATGCGGCGAAACAGCGACCCGATGGGATCGGGGATGATGAGCAACTTCATCCGCAGTCCGGCCAAGCGATTCAAACCTTCCGACCAGCAGACCACGTTCGACGACGTGGCCGCGATGGAACACGCGAAGTTTGAGTTGCAGGAGATCGTCGAGTTCCTCAAAACGCCGGCCAAATTCCAGCGGCTGGGTGCTCAGATTCCGAAGGGCGTGCTGCTGATGGGATCGCCGGGAACGGGCAAGACGTTGCTCGCACGGGCCACGGCGGGGGAAGCGGGGGTGCCGTTCTTCACGATCAACGGGTCCGAGTTCATCCAGATGTTTGTCGGCGTCGGGGCGAGTCGCGTACGGGACATGTTCAAGACGGCGAAAGAGAGCGCGCCGTGCATCTTGTTCATCGACGAGATCGACGCCGTCGGCCGACATCGCGGTGCCGGGATGGGCGGAGGCCATGACGAACGCGAACAAACGCTGAATCAGATTCTCAGTGAGATGGACGGCTTCACGCAGACCGAATCCGTCATCGTGATTGCCGCCACAAATCGCCCCGATGTCCTCGACCCCGCGCTGCTCCGACCGGGCCGGTTCGACCGGCACGTTACAGTCGATAAGCCCACGAAATCGGGCCGCGTTGACATTCTGAAAGTTCACGTCCGCAAGGTGCCTCTCGATCCGAGTGTCGATCTGACGAGGATCGCCGCCAACACGATTGGCTTCTCGGGCGCGGAACTGAAGAACCTTGTCAACGAAGCGGCGCTCCATGCCGCTCGCACCAGCCGCGATGTCGTGCTGCCCGAAGACTTCGATGCGGCGCGCGAGAAGATCCTCATGGGACCGAAGCGCGAAGAGATTTTGAACGACCACGAAAAGGAAATGACGGCCTACCACGAGGCGGGCCATGCGCTGCTGGCGTGGCTGTTGCCAGATGTCGATCACGTTCACAAGGTCACGATCATCCCGCGCGGTCGCGCGCTGGGACTGACCTGGCTCGTTCCCGATGAGGACCGCTACAGCGTCGGCGAGTCACGACTCCACGCACAACTCGCCTTCATGCTCGGTGGCCGTGCCGCCGAGAAGATGGTCTACGACGAGTACTCGGGCGGTGCCGAGAACGATCTCAAGCGTGCCACTCAAATCGCCCGAAAGATGGTCACGCGCTGGGGCATGAGTCCCGCGATCGGCCCGGTCGCCTTCCACGACGGCGAAGAGCACCCGTTCCTCGGCAAAGAGATGCACGAGCAGCGCGAGTACAGCGATGAGACCGCCCGCGTGATCGACTCGGAAGTCCATAAGTTCCTCGTGCAAGCCGATCGCCGCGCGATCGAAGTCCTGACGGAACACCGCGACAAACTCGACGCCCTCACGAAAGCCCTCGTCGATAAAGAGTCGCTCGACCAGGACGAAATCGCCGCGATTATCGGTGTGCCCGCCAAACGCGGTCAGTGACGGACGAGTTTTCTCCCCGCCTTTATCTTTCTGCCGCTCTCTTTCTGTCTCACTCTTTCGACAATCCAAGAAGCAGGAGACAGAAAGAGAGCGACAGAAAAATGAGGACGGGGAAAATTCGCCGAACCAACCTGCAGCATGAACGCGACAGGCGGCTGAACCCTCGTCGCGCTCGCTCACGCTGCGGGTAGAGATGGTCGCACGCTTTGTCGCCTCACTCGATTGCTTCAGGTCGTGGCAGCAGTCCGGTTGGTCGTCCGGCGCGGAAGACGTGGGTCGGTTCGAGCCGTTGGTTCGCGAGTTCGGTCTGATGCTCGGAGTCCGTGATCGGGAACTGGCCGTGTTGCAGTTCAAGGATCACGATGTCGGCGATGGCTCCGGGTTTGAGCGTTCCGAGTTCGTGTTCGCGTCCGAGAAAGCGGGCGGGCGTTTGAGTGACTCGCAGAATGACATCGCGCAGTGACAGGCCGAGGTGCAGGAACTTGTCCATCGTCGTGACGAGGTCGAAGACCGGCCCGTGGACGTTGTAGTGATGGATGTCGCTACTGATGAAGTCGGGTAGCACACCTTGGTCGAGCAGCGCGCGGGCCACGCGCATGTCGAAGCTCGCCACGCCATGACCGACATCGAGTAGCACGCCGTCTCGCAGTGCGGCGCGCACGGCGGGGAGCAGCCTGCGGTCGGCATCGACCAGTCCGCAGCGTTTGCCGTGATAGCAGTGCGTCAGCACGTCACCCGGTTTGAGTTCCGCAAGAATCTGTTCGATGGTGAGCGACGAACCGGGCGTATGGACCACCAGCGGCAGACCGACTCGATCCGCCGCCGCGCGTGCCAAGTTCAGGCCCTCCGCTTCGTTGCGACCCTCTTCGGCGAGGTTCGCCGTGCAGCGAATCTTGATCCCGCAAATCACGTCGCGGTGTTTGGCGACGACTCGTTCGACGTTCTCAACGCTGCAATACCGCAAATCGTGCAGCTCGCCGAGTGCGGGAAGCGTACCGACGCTGCTGATCATCCCCTGCCCGGCGATGTGGAGCAGCGCGAAGACGCGGGTCTGAGATTGGTCGATCACGAACTGGCGGAAACCGTCGAAGATCAGTCCGCCCGCCGTTCCAAAATCGACGACCGTCGTCACGCCGCGCGCTAGACACGTCGAGTCGGGATCGATCCCGAAGTGGCTCACGCCGGAAAAGACATGGACGTGGAAGTCGATCAGACCGGGAACCACATACCGGCCCTTGGCATCGACCGTGCGAATGGCCCTGACACCAGTTCCCGGTTCCAAGATCGCGACGACGCGACCGCCGGTCACGGCGACATCACGCGGAGCATCCACGTTGGCCGCCGGGTCGATCACGTGGCCATTGCGAATCAGCAGGTCATACATGGTGGGAGCTTCGTCAGGAGCGGGCATCGGTTCGAGCTTGAGGCGGCGAGAAAGATACTCCGTCAGCAGCAGATCACCAATCCGCGACGTGTTCGCAGAGGACGTTGGTTTCAATGCGAGGTGCCTGACCCCGGCGCGCACAGCAGTTCCAGCCTGCCATCAACGCAAACACCCCGACAAGCGGGGTGTTTGTTTATACCTCGCGCGGTCAGTAATGAGACATCCGAGCGGGGCGGTGTAAGCCCCCCGGTTCTTCAAAAGCGGGCTGACGCCCAAGAACCGGGGGGCTGACGCCGCCCCGCTCGGAAACCTCTCATTTTGTGCCACGTAAGGTAGAGTCAATGTCGTGCCAGTTCGTAACGGCACCACTGGAATGAGTCGTGGCTCGCGTTACTTCACACCGCCCGCTGGCTTCACGGCGTTGGCCTTGATGTACGGCAGGTACACGTCGCGTAGTTTCGATTCGAGGTTCTCGCTGTCGAGGACCGTCTCCGCGACGACACCGTTCGGATCGACCAGCCACATCGTCGGCAAGTTGTTGATGCCGTAGTGCGCGGCGAGCGGTGAACTCCAGCCACGTTGTTCACGATTTGGCGAAAAGATTTGCGGCCAAGCCAGGCCGGTCTTCTCGAGGAACGCTTCGACGGCAGGCTCTTCCGCGTCGAGGTTCACACCCACCACGACCGCATACTTCTCGAACCTTTTCGCCGTCGCGAGCAGCTTCGGCAGTTGCTGAACGAAGGGCTGTGCGTGCGTCGCCCAGAAGACGACGATCACCATCTTGCCGCGATACGTTTCGATATCGACTTCGCCGCCGTCCATCGTGGGACCGGAAAGTTCGAGCGTTTTTCCCTTGAGTTGCAGGCGGCGAACAACGCCCTGTGCCTGTTGGGCCTGTTGCGTGTCCTTGAACTTCGTCATGAGCAGCGAGTAGCAGCTCTTCGCTTCATCCGGCAGGCCATTCAATTCACATGTGCGCGCCGCCGCCGCCAGCAACGGGACCGCGCGCCCCTGTTCTTCCGGGAAACGTGCGGCAAACAGTTGCGCGTGCTTGGCAAATTCTTGCAGCCACTTCGGCTCGGCCTTCCCGTAACGCAGGGCATTCGCGTGCGTCAGATTGACGAGCGTCAGTTGCGATTCGAGAGCCGATTCGGAATTCGGGTTCCTGGCATGGAAAGCCTTTGCCGCTTCAAACAACGACTCAACGCTCGCGGCATCTCCTTGCAAAGCCAACTGCAATCGGGCATCGAGCAACTGATGCACGGCCGTCTCAAACTCCGCTTCCAACTCCGGCTTCTTGCTCGTCTTGGCGAGGCACTCTTCCGCGAGCTTGACGATTTGCAGATTGCGTTCGCGACGCACGATTCGCTGCTGGTCGTACTCTTTCTGCAACGCGGCCTCTTGCTGGGGAGTCAGTTCCTTGTCGAGGTCTTCGTCCTCGCTCTCCTCTTCATCGACTTTGGAGCCGGGCAACGGGAGCGTGCGGATGTGCTGGATTTCGAGCAACAGCCACTCGGGCGAACCCTTCTCGGGCACCTTCGCGGCGGGAGGCGTTTGTGCGGCAGCCGGTTGTTCCGGCGCGGCCGCCCCTTTCGTGGCGGACCCCTTCGGAGCAGCTCCCTTGGGAGTCGTCTCTTTGGAATTGGCCTCCGTCTTGGAGTTCTTGCCGGTGAGCCCCTTCAAGCCGGGCAAGGCCATCGTCGGCAAGCCCGATGATCCCGATCCGTCTTCGTTGGAAGCGACCGAACCCGAACTGCCTCCGCCACCACCGCAGCCGATCAGGCTTCCGGTCAAGACACTGGCGATCCCCGCACACCACACGAAACGATTCAGAGCAGCCATGACCTCTCCCTCCTTTGAGAGCCGTCGCAACACCTAACAGCCAGATTGAAAAACGTAGGGTAAGCGTCTCGCTTGCCCCAGCCCACGACTTGCCTAAGTCTGCAAACAGAAGACGGGCAAGCGAGACGCTCACCCTACGTTTTCCAACGCTGCTAACAAAACCCGATGGATCGCCATCAAGACGACCCATCCGCCGGGTTGTATGGCAAATCTCAAAAACGCGGCAAGAGGAACTCGCAGAAGTTGCCGGTCGCTGGAAGGTTGCCAGACCGAGGGCATCACACTCGTGATGAATTCCTTCTGAGCGGGTGGCTGACGCCCAATCTCGTTCGGCGCGAATGGTGCCGGTCGAGGGTTGGGGGGAGTCAAGCGGGTGGGCTGGAGCGGTGGGGTGTCCGGGCGGTCGGTCGAGGGGCGTCGGTCGAGGGGCGTCGCGGCGAGGGGAGCGCGGGGTGGTGAGGTCGGTGACCGCGCCGCGTGAAGGGGCTCGGGCGGAGCGGTGGGCTTCGCGAGCGGTGTGGTCAGTGTGAGGTTTGTTTCGCGGTCAGTC
>JAYSQC010000639.1:0-1183 GCA_043721755.1 Schlesneria sp. | reverse complement strand
CAAGGTCGAACTGGATGCCGCGTTGCAGGTGCTGTTCTCAGCCAAGCTGGCTCATCGGGACACAATTCAAACCGGTGGCCGTCCTGCTGAGACATGGTTCGCGACCGCATGACCGACCGACCTTTGTTCGTTTCTTTCGTTTCTTTCGTAGCCCCGTAGTCTCACAACTCAAGCCCGATTGCGACACCTTGCGCCCTCTTACAACGTGGGCTACCATCCCGACAGGTTCAACATTCAAGACGTAGGAGTCTCTGACATGGCCAGCATCATCAGCCGCCAGAACGGCACGAAGTACATCCAAGCCACGATCAACAAGCGACGCTGCTCTGTGTGGCTCGGCGAGACTTCGGATCGTAATGCCGAACGAGTCCGCGACAAGATCGAGGAACTCGTCAAGTTCCGTCGGCTCAACCAGACGATGACTTTGGAAGTTGCTGCGTGGGTGGCCAAGTTGCCCGACGAACTGGCCAACCGACTCGCCGAACTGAATCTGATCGACCCGCCGAACAACGTGGCGATGCCCACGCTGGTCGAGTTCGTTGACCGGTATATCGCCAAGCGGACCGACACGAAGCCTGCCACGCTGATCGTCTACAAGCGATGCCGGACGCTGTTGTCCGCCTACTTCAAGACGACGCGGCTCGACAAAGTGACCGTCGCCGACGCGAAAGACTTCGCCCGATGGATGAAGACCAAGCAAAAGCCGCTCGCCGAGAACACGGCCCGGCGCATGAACGGCTTCGTGCGCCAGTTCATCAACGATGCGGTCGATGCCGAACTGCTGGTCAAGAACCCCTTCAAGTCCAAGGACATCAAGGTTTCCGTCCGAGGCAACGCGAACGGTTTCCGGTTCCTCAGTTTGTCCGACACGGTGAAGCTGATCGACGCCTGCCCCGATTCACAGTGGCGGCTGATCGTGGCCCTCAGTCGCTTCGGCGGACTCCGCACACCATCCGAGACGTTGGCCCTGCGCTGGGCCGATGTTGACTGGCAGGCCAACACGATCAACGTCACGTCCCCGAAGACTGCGCACCACGACGGACACGGCCAGCGGACGATCCCGTTGTTCGGTGATCTTCGCCCGTACTTGGAAGAGGCGTTCAACCCCGAAGACGAGTTCCTCATCACTCGGTATCGCGACGCGACTCAGAACATGCGGACTCAGTTCATTCGGATCGTGGTC
>JAYSQC010000638.1:0-1184 GCA_043721755.1 Schlesneria sp. | reverse complement strand
CAAGGTCGAACTGGATGCCGCGTTGCAGGTGCTGTTCTCAGCCAAGCTGGCTCATCGGGACACAATTCAAACCGGTGGCCGTCCTGCTGAGACATGGTTTGCGACCGCATGACCGTCCGACCCTTTGTTCGTTTCTTTCGTTTCTTTCGTAGCCCCGTGGTCTCACAACTCAAGCCCGATTGCGACATCTTGCGCCCGCTTACGAAGTGGGCTACCATCCCGACAGATTCATCATTCAAGACGTAGGAGCCTCTGACATGGCCAGCATCATCAGCCGCGAGAACGGCACGAAGTACATCCAAGCCACGATCAACAAGCGACGCTGCTCTGTGTGGCTCGGCGAGACTTCACAACGCAATGCCGAGCGAGTCCGCGACAAGATCGAAGAACTCGTCAAGTTCCGCAGGCTCAACCAAACGATGACTCTGGAAGTTGCCGCATGGGTGGCCAAGTTGCCCAACGAACTGGCCAGCCGACTCGCCGAACTGAATCTGATCGACCCGCCGAACAACGTGGCGATGCCCACGCTGGTCGAGTTCGTTGACCGGTATATCGCCAAGAGAACCGACACGAAGCCTGCCACACTGATCGTCTACAAGCGATGCCGGACTCTGTTGTCCGCCTACTTCAAGACGACGCGGCTCGACAAAGTGACCGTGGCCGATGCGAAAGATTTCGCCCGGTGGATGAAGACCAAGCAGAAGCCGCTCGCCGAAAATACAGCCCGGCGTATGAATGGTTTCGTGCGGCAGTTCATCAACGATGCGGTCGATGCCGAACTGCTGGTCAAGAATCCCTTCAAGTCCAAGGACATCAAGGTTGCTGTCCGAGGTGATGCGAACGGATTTCAGTTCCTCAGTTTGACGGACACGGCGAAGCTGATCGACGCCTGCCCCGATTCACAGTGGCGGCTGATCGTGGCCCTCAGTCGCTTCGGTGGCCTCAGAACGCCGTCCGAGACACTGGCCCTACGCTGGAGCGATGTTGACTGGCAGGCCAACACGATCAACGTCACGTCCCCGAAGACTGCTCATCACGACGGACACGGCAAGCGAACGATCCCGCTGTTCGGTGAACTTCGTCCCTACTTGGAAGAGGCGTTCAACCCCGAAGACGAGTTCCTCATCACTCGGTATCGCGACGCGACTCAGAACATGCGGACTCAGTTCATTCGGATCGTGGTC
>JAYSQC010000637.1:0-11545 GCA_043721755.1 Schlesneria sp. | reverse complement strand
CTGAGGCTTTGCGAAGGAAGCCCCGGGGTTTCGCGAAGACGCTCCAACCCCGGCCACCCTACCACCAACCCCCAAACTTAGTGTTGACGAAGCACTAGGAACGATTGGCGGACATGTCTGACAGAAGTCCGATTCAGGCTCGCCAACTTCTGTCGGAAACGCCTTGGCGAAGATTCGCCCTTCGTGCAAGGGTTTGGAAAAACGATTCATCGGCGTATGCTGGCTCCCGCCAACGCCAACCCCAGTTTTCAAGCGGCTCGCTTGAAGACCATGACTGGAGTCGCTCATGAACATCTTGCTGGTTGAAGATAATTCGGTGGATCGGATGTTTGTCACGCAGTCACTCCGACAAGTCGCAGGATTTGAGTACGAACTGGTTCACTGCGAGTCGTTGGTGGGAGCATTGGAGCAACTGGTTGAATCGCGCTTCGACATTATCTTGCTGGACCTGTGGCTACCGGATTCCGAGGGCTTGGAGACCTGCCACTGCGTCGTCACGGCGGCCCCCGAGACCCCGGTTGTGGTGATGACGGCGACGGATGATCGAGCTTTGGCCACCGAGGCCATCCGCAGCGGTGCGCAGGACTATCTGGTGAAAGGGGCCTTCCCCGGCTCGGCCATCGCGCGCGTGTTGCAGTACGCCATCGACCGGCATCACTTTCAATACGAGCTGGCTCAGCGAGACAACCGCTTTCAACAGGTTTTGAGCCGCGTGCCCGCGATCGTCTGGACGACCAACGTGGCCCTGGAAATTACCAGCGCGCTGGGAGCCGCGTTGCCGCTCATGAATCTCAATCCGCAGCAGATCGTAGGCCAGTCGTTGGCAGCCCACTTCCCCGGCTCCCGCGCAACGGATCGAGCGGTGAGAGCGCACCAGCGGGCGCTCGACGGCCAGTCTGTCGCGTTGGAAACGGAATGGCTGGGACGAACATTTGAAGTCAAAATCGATCCGCTGCGCGAGCCTGATCGCGAGATTACGGGAACGATCGGTGTGGCGCTTGATGTGACGGATCGACGAATCCTCGACCGTGAAATCCACTTCGCACACTTGGTTCAAGAGGGGCTGCTGCCGGCAGACGATCCGCAATTGGAGGGGTTCGAGATTTTTGGTGGCTCGCATCCGGCAAGGCAAACCTGCGGTGACTGGTTTGATTACTTGAGGTTGCCCGACAAATCAGTGGTGCTGGCGGTGGGTGATGTCAGTGGCAAAGGGTTCGGCCCGGCAATCCTCAGTGCGACGATGGCGGCCTATTTGGAAGCCCTCGCGGAAACCCACTCCAACGTGCAGGAGATTCTGAACATCTGCAACCGCATGGTTTGCAAACGGAGTCTCGACGGAGCATTCGCCGTACTCTCGCTCGGACAACTGAAGCCCGGTGTGCGCAGCCTCACTTACGGCGGGGCCGGTGAAGGGATGCTCATCGTCAGTCGCGACGGACACTTGAAACGCCGTGTTCCCGCCAGCGGTTTTCCCATCGGGCTGATGGAAGAGTCCGTCTACGAAACCGCCGCCCAAGTCGCCTTGGAACCGGGCGACATCCTGCTGATGCTGACAGATGGATTTCGCGAGGCTTCCAATTCAGACGACATCTTGTTTGGAGAGTCCCGCATCGTCGAGACGGTCGCCGCGAACTCACACGAAACGGCCGAAATCATCTTCAACTCGCTGAGGCAGGCCGCACGCAAGTTTGCCGATGGTCATCAGCAACAAGATGACATGACCGGCATCGTCGTCAAAGTACTCGAGGTGTGATTTCTAACGAGGCTCCGCCTCAGACCGACGAGGATTGAGCCGACGCCAGCGGACGCGAACCCGCCTGTTGGGATTCAGAATCCCCTGCTAGATTTCGACTGTTGTGGCTCATGTGGACCACAACGGTGACTTTGGGGTCGTCGTCCGAGACATCAATCGGCGGTTAGGCGAGCGGCAGTCGTTGTCATACCGACCATCGAAGCCTGACGCGCAAGCGAAGCCTGGGATCTCGAGCATCCTTTGCTTGCGCGTCAGGCTTCGATGGGTCTGCTTTTTCTTGTCGCTCGCCTTACCGCTTTTCTGCTGAATTACCGAGGAATCCCACGATGAATCGATCGTGTCCGCGTTTGTTAGGCGACCGGCCAGAGAAAGTAGACCCGACGCTCCGTGGCGGGAGCGGTTCGTGTCACGGAGTGACACGTCTACTTTGGGTCAATCAAGTCTTGCCGCTCGCCTTAAGCATCGCCCTCACCTTAATCTCAGTGGTGTTCGCGCAGCTCCCACATGCGTCGTTTGGAGATGATCGGCTTCTGCCACCGCCGCTGATTCCGTTGACTCCTCTCATCCCGCATCAGGGCATGGACGCCGCGTGGGAGTCGATCGAATTTCAAAATTCGATCACGAGCCAACCGTCAGCCCACCCCGTGTGGCCTGGGATTGACGAGTCGCCGTTTCCCTCGGCTTTCATGGGGGACGCTGCTTGGACAGATACGACTTGGGACTGGCGATTCCTTCCCGAGGGGCTGCTGTATCGCTCGTATCTGGCGGGTGAGAAGGAGCCGCGTCTTTCAAACACCTTTCTCAGTGAGTCCGGCGGGCAGACGTTGTGGGACTCCACCTTGGGCTGGCGTGTCGGACTGATTCGATTCGGGACGGCTCGCGGGATCCAGCCTGAAGGTTTGCAGATCGATGTCGAAGGCGGAACGTTTCTCCGCGTGTTGCCGAACGAAGGAAATGACCTTCAGTCGATCGACTTTCGCGCGGGGATTCCGCTCACCTGGCGCGAAGGACCATTTCAGGCGAAGGTCGCCGCGTATCACATCGAGTCTCATGTTGGAGACGATTTCCTCGCCAAGCATCCGGGGTTCGTAACGAACAAATACGACCGCACGGCAATCGTGTTGGGTGTCGGCTACTTCGTGTTTGATTCATTACGTCTGTACACCGAAGTCGGTTGGGGAATCTCGGGAGCCGGAGGCGACAAGCCCTTTGAATGGCAGAGCGGTCTGGAATGGAGTAGTCCGCACGCAACCGGCTTGCGCGGCACACCGTACTTCGCAGCCAACGTCCATCTGCGCGAGGCGACTCACGGCAGCGGTAGTGTCAATGTGTTGGCCGGTTGGCAATGGCGGCGCAGTCAGTCCGAGCATCTGTTTCGAGTCGGACTGCAATACTTCGGGGGCAAGAACAATCAGTACTCGTTCTTGCAGGACAATCAGCAACTGTTTGGGTTGGGAGTGCGGTACGACTACTGAGATGTGATGTAGGGAGTGGCCCGTGGTCCCGCTTTCAGTCCGAATGAATCCATTGGAGTCGCTTCGCCAAAGGCGGAACGATGATCTCCCCATGAAGTCCGCCAAACCCGTCGTTCGATCATTCCTGCGGAGCAGACTCGGTTGCCCGCTGGTGATCGCGGTGTGTCTCGTCGTTGTCGGCGTCAACTCGGCAGCACCGGCTCAATCAAAGTCCGACGAGACAATTCCTGCCGCAAAACATGCCGAGAAAACATCTGTAAAGGTGGGTGATGAGGTCGCCTCGTTCTACGTCCGCGCGGTGACAGGGCCGCAAGCGGGGAAATCGGTCTGCTACGTCTGCCGCCACGGAGACCGCCCCGTGGTGATGGTGTTGGTCCGGGAACTCGGTGCCGATGTGGCCGCTCTGTTAAAGGAGTTGGACCGCTGCGTGAATCGTCACCGTGCTGACGGACTGCGCTGCTTCGCCGTGTTGGTCACTGGGACACCCCAGCGCGAAGCGCCACGCTTGCAGACGCTCTCCTTCGACGAGAAGTTGGAGTTGCCGTTGACCCTCGCCGGTGAAGCCATTGCGGATGCCGCCGCCTTGAACATCGAACCCGATGCCGCCATCACGGCCATTCTGTACGAAGACCGCCACATCGTCCGCCGCTTCGCATTCCGAACCGGCACATGCGACGTGGCTGCTCGCCAGTCCGTCGTCTCTGCGGCTGAGCAACTGGCCGCCGACAGCCGATCGCGGTGAGTTAGTCGCTCTCCGAAATGTGACAGCTTTTTCAACCGGCGGTACGCGCTGACACTAACCCGAAGCGTAAGCGAGGATGCAACACACGTCCTCGCTTACGCTTCGGGTTAGTGTGATATGTGCCATCCTCATCCGTGAGCGGCATAACACGGGTGGCCTCGCCAGCCGACGAGCCGTTGCGGTCATTCCCACGAAGTGCGCGCCGCGTCAATTTCCCGGCGGTTCTTCCACAGGTACAGGATGCGCGAGCGGAGGGGGGGATGAACGCCGTCCGTTTCCCCGACTTCACCGGGCAGGCGAAACAAGACCTTGTCGGGCTGAGCGTCGATGAGATTCACCAACTGTTCGATCCGGCGTTCATCCAGCTCGGACTGACGGGAGTGATCGAGTTGCGTCTCCCAATCGAGACGCGGAATGGTCTGTAGCCGCCGAAGTTTTTTTGCGGCCTCTTCGACCTCCGTCTCGTCGTCTCCCTGCCAAGCGTATTCGAGAAACCCTTTCACAGACAAGTTGCGGCGATCTTGGGATCGCCGTTTGAGGGACTCCTCCACAGCACGCTCCAGCGTTTCCTTGGACGTGTGGCCATAAGGGATCGCCGCTTCGATCGCCTCGACCACATCGCGGGCGTTCAAGTTGCCGTGCCTGCGCGATAACAATTCCTGCTGCTGAATCGCGGCCTGCATTTCGCTTTCGGCCCCGAGTTTGAGCAGCCCATTGATCGAGACTTGGACGCCATGAACCTGCCCACCAAAGTCGTCGCAGAGATACTCGATGGCCATGTCATGCCGGAGATCCAGCCAGCCGGAAACCATCCAACATGCGGAGCCACACAGGGACAAGGCAACCATGCTGAGAGCGCTCGACATCCCAATCCATTGCGTGACCAAGAGACCGCCCATCGCACCGACCATCAGCGTGATGGCTCGAAATCGTTGATTCAGCAGGTAGTACCGATAGAAGTGCCCCAGCTCGTGGCCAATGATGTCCTGCACTTCGGCGGGTGTGAGGCGATGCAGCAACTGTCGATTCAAGTACACGCCATTCAGCGATCGAAAGAAGCCACCCAGACCGAGATGGACGGCGCTGGCGTTCAACGACTTGTCGGCAGTGATATAGACCGGTGGTCCCGGTGGCGGCAGCCTCAGTCGATCCAGCGTGTCATTCATCAGAGACCGGAGACGGAACTTATCGAACTCACCAAATCGCGTGTGTTCCTTGAGATCGCCGATCTCTTTCTTGTTCATCGCGTATTGCCGCAGCACGCCCATGACATGCGGGCCAAGAATGACGAGGACCGCGATCATCGAAAACAGCGGCTCTTCGACAATCTGAGACCAGTCGATCCCCCACGCGAGGGCGATCAACGCGAGGAACTGAATCACGACCCACGGTCCCGCGACGCGATTGGCCCGCTGAATCTGCTCAATCAATTGCGCCCGCGCTGGAATTGTGTCGCTGCTTGCCATGATTTCCGTTCGGCTTCATGTGACGGCATTCAAGAGATAGCCCAGGAATCCGACCGAAGGCTTCACTCGCGTCTGATAATAAAGTTTTCCGGGGCCGGTATAGCGGTTCACCAACCCTTCACCGGACATCAGCGAATCACGCAGGCTACGGCTCGCTTTGACCAGTTGATAGGTGACGGTTTCAGAGAAGGCGACCACGTACCGGTTGTCGATGAGAAACTGTTCCCCTTCGGCCAGCGATCGCTCGACGATCGCACCGTACGTCTGGCAGAAGAGCGTTCCCTCGCCAGTCACATGCAGCAGGAACAGGCCCGTCTTCGCAAACACCCCTTTGACGCCTCCGTATTTGATACTCAAATGGCAATTGCCAATATGAGCCAAATATGATCCGCGACTGAGATACAGACTCCCCACATCCGCTAGCACGATCGGCAGAATGTCGCCGTAGTTGTCGGGAGCCAACAGTAGCGACTGTCCATCGCGCTTCGCACGAAACACGGCCCGAAACAGGGACTCGCCCCCCAGCAAACTCTTGAAGCCGGTCCACCAACCCGTGTTTGATTGTGTTCCACCGACGGCTGCAGAAATCTGAATGCCGGGCGTGATTGAAATCATGCTGTCCGGCTGGGCGACCACTTCATCGGCTTCGTTCAGTTGGAATTCCAGCACCGTAAACACAGGGGCATGTTGGATGCGGTATTCCATGAAGTCCGATCTTCAAGAAGGCATTTCAAAACTGTAGCCCTCTCGCTCCGCGAGAGGTAAGCCGAATGTGAAACAGGGTTTTCTTCTCGATTCGGCGATCGTCTCGCGGAGCGAGACGGCAACATTGACCGGCTGCGCCGGTTTTGTCTCGAAACACTAGCCCGACGCGCAAGCGCGGACTGGGCATTCAATGATGGTGAAGCCCTCGCTTGCGCGTCGGGCTAGTTTTGAAATGCCATTTAGAAACGATCTTTAATCTTCGACATCGGAATTGGATGCGTACTTCTGCTGCATGAGATATCCGACGAAGGCCACCACTCCGAGAATCCCCAAGAAAATAAACAGCGCGACCATGCGCGGAACGTGCAGAATGTCGGAAATCGCCGTAATACAAATGTCGTAGATCACGATGCGAATGAACCAACCGATGATCGCCCCAAAGCCACCGCGTGCGGCAAGCACTAGTCCGTGACGCATGTTGACCCCGACTTTCGTTTATAAGTGGAGAGACTCGAGCCGTGAACCACTGGCAACGGCGGAAGTAGTTACCTGTTTGGTTTGAGAGAGTCAAGCAGCACAATTCAGCGGCGGACTCACTCCCAAACGAGTAAAACGCCAGCAGCATTGGACTGTCACATCAACTGACGTTCTGCGACTTCGATGGCCTTCAGCAGCCCGCGGGCTTTGCTGAGCGTTTCTTCATATTCGCTGGCCGGGACGCTGTCGGCGACGATCCCCGCTCCCGCTTGCAGATAGGCGGTTTGGCCGATCATCACGATCGTGCGCAGCGCGATGCAGGTGTCCATCTGGCCGGTGAAGTCGAGGTAGCCGACGGCACCGCCATAAGGGCCGCGCCGGTGAGGCTCGAATTCGTCGATGATCTGCATCGCGCGGACCTTCGGTGCGCCCGAAAGCGTTCCAGCGGGAAGGCCCGCGCGGAGGGCGTCGAGGGCCGTGAGATCACTCTTTAAGCGACCGACGACTTCCGAACTGATGTGCATCACATGGCTGTAGCGTTCGACGACGAACTGCTTCGTCACGGCGACTGACCCGTACTCGGCGACCCGTCCGACATCGTTGCGGGCGAGATCAACGAGCATCACGTGCTCGGCAATCTCCTTCTCGTCGGCGAGCAGTTCATTTTCGAGGGCGATGTCTTCCGCCTCGGTCTTGCCACGTCGGCGCGTGCCCGCCAAGGGCCGGATCGTGGTCATCCCCTCATCGACGCGGACCATGATTTCGGGCGATGAGCCGATCAACGTCACCGCGGGCGATCGCAGGAGAAACATGTACGGACTGGGATTCACGACGCGCAGGGCACGATAGATGTCGCGCGGCGTCGCCTGCGTTTCGAGTTCCAGCCGTTGGCTGAGGACGACTTGGAAGATGTCGCCCGCCTTGATGTACTCCTTGCATTGATCGACCGCCGCCTCGTACCCGGCCTTGGTGAAGTTGGACCGGAACGGAAGCTGTGGGTCCGCCGAGAGAGAAATATCTGTCAGCAGCAGCCCATCGTTGGGGACGGCCAGTCGTTCGCAGGTCTCATCGACGCGCTGGCAGGCCGCGTGATAGGCGGCCTGCAAATCGGGGCCGTCTACTTTCGCGAAGGCCACGACGAGAATCGTCTTCTGAATTTGGTCGAACACGACCATCCGGTCATAGAACGCGAACGACATGTCGGGGAGACGCCGATCGTCCTGCGGCGGGTTCGGCAAATGCTCGGAGTAACGCACGGTGTCATAGCCCGCATAACCGACCGCACCGCCGCAGAACCTTGGCAGACCGGGGACGAGCGGCGCTCGATATTGCTGGAGCAGGTCGTGCAGAAATTGAAGCGGATCCTCGACGGTCTGGCGTTGCGTCTGACCGTCTCGTGTGAGAACGACTTCGCGATCGAAGGCGTCGAGTTGCAGGAACGGTCCCGCGCCGAGAAAGCTGTAGCGACCGATTCGCTCGCCTCCGACAACGCTCTCAAACAAGAATGAGTTCGGCCCGTCTTCGAGACGGCAGAAGGCGCTGACTGGCGTGAGCGTGTCGCTGACAAGCCGCCGATAGACGGGGACGAGGTTCATGCCGGCAGCGAGTTGCTCGAACGCGGCGAAGTCGGGGAGGTGGGCGGTCATGGCAGTGTTCGGATGTAGAGTGGGTACCACAAGAAATTCACAGCAGGTGAGCCAGGTGGCGTCAGCCCAATGGCTGACTTTAGTAGCGGTAAGGCGCGAGCCGTCCGGTTGAAGCGAGAGCAAACTCGACAAAACCGGGCGGCTTGCGCCGCTCCGCTACTCGATCGGTTCTAAAGTAAGTGCCATTAGGCGCTAGCCCCTGGACCCCTACGATCAAGAGTCCGGGAGCTTACGCCACCCGGCTCACCTGCTTAAAAAAATCGGCGGGTCCACATTGTTGAAGAGTGGCACAGCCCGGCATGAAGGCATGCCGGGCTGTGGGTTGGAAGCAGAGCCTCCTGCCCCTCTTTCCCGAAGGCGGGGGTGAGGCGACAAGAGGGAAGCGGACGGGCAAGCGAGACGCTTACCCTACGGTCAGACACTGACATCGATCTCGTAGCCTTTACGCTGTTCGCGCGCGAGCCATTGATTGGCGGCCGGGTCGCCGACGATCTGTTCCGTCTTCGAGTCCCAAGTGATCTTGCGGCCGAGGCGGATGGCGATATTGGCCAAGTGGCAGGTCGTCATCGCGCGATGGTGCGAGTACACGTCCGAGATCGGGTCGGTTCGATCAGCGATGCACTCGAAAAAGTTACCCATGTGGTTGCCGGGCTTCTTTCCCTTGTAGAGCTTGGACAGCAGTTCTTCGCTGAGTGGCTTCTCCTTGAGGTCTTCGACGGGCTTGCCCTTCATCCTTTCGCGGCTGACGTGGAAGCGGCCTTCGGTTCCTTCAAACAGAATGCCGTTGCCGTCCTTGGAATTGCTGACGATGTGCATCTCGACATCGTCCGGACACATGACCGTCACGTCGAAGCTGGTTGCCGCATTGTAACAGTCGTCACGGAGCGGGTGGCCGTCCTTGAATTCACACGGATGAGTGGCAACACCTTCGACAGACAACGGGCCGGACTCATCAATGCCCAAAGCCCAACTGGCGATATCGACATGATGTGCGCCCCAATCGGTCATCTTGCCGCCCGAGTACTCGTACCACCAACGGAACTCGTAGTGCGTGCGGGCGTGTGGGTACTTGCCGCCCGAGGCCTTGCTGCGGTACTTGACCAGCGGTGCCTGACCGAGCCACATGTCCCAATTGAGTTCTGCGGGAATGTCGGCTTCGGGAATCTCTGACGCGCCGGGAGCGCCGCCGATATCGCAGGTCACTTTCTGGACCTTGCCAATGCGACCGTCCTTAACCATCGCCACGGCCTTCAGGAACAGCAGGCCCATTTCGCTGCGCTGCTGCGTGCCGACTTGAAAGACGCGCTTCGTCTCTTGAAGCACTTTGCGAATCTGCTTGCCCTCGTTGATCGTGAGGGTCAGTGGCTTCTCGCAGTAGACATCCTTACCGGCCCGCATCGCTTCAATGGCGATCTTGCTGTGCCAGTGATCGCAGGTGACGATCGTGACGACATCAATGTCCTTGCGGTCGAGCAGCTTGCGATAGTCTTCGTACATCTCGACGGTCGCGTCCTTGCCCTTCTTTGCCTGAGCATCCTTGATCTTGTCGCGACCCTGTTCCATGTGCAGCCGATCGACATCGCACACGGCCACGCCATCGGAGTGATTCAGCGCGCCGCCGACCACTTGGTGCCAGCGGTCTCCGGTTCCGATGCAGCCCAGCACGGGCCGGCTGTTCACGGACTGAAAGCCCAGCGCGCGATTGCTCTCGGCGGTGAACCAGTACGGCAGCGTTGCCCCCGCGAGTGCGGCGGTCGATGTCGTCTTCAAGAATTCGCGGCGATTGGAACGGTGACTCATGGGGCAGGCTCCTAAGGAAGGGTGAAGGCATTTGAGAACTGCTGAGGCTGTCCTCGAAAAGTCTCGAAAACGAGGCACACTCTAGCGGCGAGTTCTCGCGACGTACAACGATGCCACCGCCGGTGGATGAGCAAGAAGTCCGGCTTTTCTGAAAGCCGGACTTCAATCTTGACGTGTCCGACAAAAGTCGCAGGCACACTCCGTGTGCCGTCCGCGCTACCGTGATTCGCCGAGGAATTCGGTGGACGGCACAGGGAATATGCCTACTACTTTGACTTCTGTCGGACACGTCTTCTCTGGCTTTGATCGTTTTTTTGGAAGACGATGGAGATGACGGTGTCGTCCCAAAAGTCCGATCAACCCAGAAAAGAAAAGCGGCAATCAATTGCCGCACTCCAAATTGATCGCAAAAAGTCGAGCTAAGCAGCCTGTTAATCGAACACCAGTTGCCGGGCCGGGAAGACGGGGCCTTCGACACAGACGCGCCGGTAGTCCCATGAGCCATCGTCTTGTTTGATCTTGGTCACGCAACTGAAGCAGGCTCCGAAACCGCACGCCATCGGTGTTTCGAGCGACAGCCAGCACGGGACGTTTGCGGCGTCGGTCAGTCTCGCGACGGCGTGCATCAGTGGCTCGGGACCGCAGCAATAGACCGCTTCGGGAGGCGACGCTTCGTCGAGCAACTCCTGCAACAGCTCCGTGACGAAGCCACGATGTCCTAAGGATCCGTCGTCGGTCGCGATCCGCACGTCGATTCCTTCGCGACGGAACTCTGCGACACCGGCGAGGAACTCAGCCGAGCGAACTCCGTAACAGAGCGTGATCCGCGACGGGACGTGTCCGAGTTCGCGCGGTGGCTGGCCGTAGCTGCGCCGTCGCAATGCTTCGCGAATCACGGCCAAGAACGGCGTCACGCCGATTCCGCCTGCGACAATCACCAAGTGGCCAGCCGGAGGTGGCGGGAAGCCGTTGCCGAGCGGTCCCCACAGTTCGACATCATCACCCGGCCGAAGCGACTCCAACAACGAAGTCATCTTGCCAACGACGACGTAGCCGAAGTCGAGACCCGTCGGTTGACCGGCCTCGTCGTGGAAGATGTCGTACAGCGCGAACGGACGCCCGAGAAGCGGGTCGCTGCGTTCCGGCAGGCGCACCATGAAGAACTGTCCCGGCAGAATTTGTCGCGCGATCTCGGGACATTCCAATCTCATTCGCCAAGTGTTGCGTGCCATCTGTTCATGCTCGACCACGACCGCGCGGCACTGCACGGCAGATCGAACGAGTCCAGGAAGGCAGAGGTCCGGTACGGGCGTCGTCATCAAGAACATCCTCAATCTCGTAGAAAGGAACCGGTGCGAAACAACTTCCCGCTTTCCTCGCCTTTCCTCCCTCCCCTCGGCGGGGAGGGCCGGGGAGGGGGGAGGAAGGTCAAGTTGATTTGCCACTCGTCCCCCCTCCCTAACCCTCCCCGCCGAGGGGAG
>JAYSQC010000636.1:0-4685 GCA_043721755.1 Schlesneria sp. | reverse complement strand
TATTCTCTGCCGATCTCAACAAATGTCAACAAGATTCTCTGGAAAACTTTGTTGCAGTTGATTCGCCAGAAGTACGGAGTTGGTGTGCGGCAACAACCCGCATGCAGATCGTCATCTCGGCTGATAAAGTCGATTCAGACACACGGGAGGGTCATGACCGGCCCAATCCCAACTTCATGGAAATGCCGCCCACGGCTCATGCAATGGTTCACGCCTCGCCGAAGCCTGAAAATCAGAATGCGACGGTGAGTACCACCAGCATGTCGCGCTGCGTCTTTTTATCAACAGCATCAATTTGCTGGTGAAGGCGAATGGCTTTTTCTGAGCGGTCATTCCTCACGCGACCCACGCTGACAGTTTGGCGAGCCGCATGCCGTTAGGCCTCGCACGGCCCAAAGTGAGACATTTGCCGTTGCGGCACACTAACCCGAAGTGTAAACGAGGAGGTGTATTGCGTTCCTCGCTTACGCTTCGGGTTAGTGTCAGGATCGGCCGCGAGCAGTATAACGCCGGACAGTGAGTTCTTTTCCCGCGAGCGAACTCGCCTCACAGGAGGGTTGGTCCTTTGAATCTCAGTCCGAATGATGCCGCGATTGCCCAAGAGATCCTCGGCTATCTGAACTTTTCGGGTGGCCGATCCGATCCGAAGTTTCAAAAGAATCTCGACCTGCTGCGGCAGAGTTTGCCGTTCGCTGACTTCGCGACCGGCTTGCGTCAAATGCTGGCCAGTCTGCATCAGACCTCGGCCGCGTTCTCGGACATTTCTCAAGCCGAGCAAGTCATCGCGTTGACACTCGACCAGACGCTGTCGCGATACCGCGAGCATCACCGCGACCTGCTGTTCCATTTGACGGCCGACGAACTTCAGCACCCGTTCTTCTTGGCGAAGGCGTTTGAGGCCGTTCTCGAACAAGGCGGCCCGTGGGACGAGGCCGAGCGGGTTGTGGCGGGGGCGCTCGACCGGCTGAACGATTTTGTCGGCTATCGTCCGATCGCGATTTTGGAGAACGGTCGCAAATGTGAGCCGTACGCGCATGAGCGGTTTCGTCCGCTGCCGATCTACCTGCGCGGAGCGGGCGTGGTCAGCGGCAAGTATCACGCACTCATTACGCGCGTGTTGGAGCTGCTCCGTGAGATGCCGCGCGAGATGCTCGCCGATGCGTACTTCGATCTCGACAACCTCGATGAACTGGCGATCGACCTGCGTGCCCACGATCACATTCATCCGGCGAACAAGCGGACCAACTATTTGTTCGGCGAGTGGGATCCGCACCAGATCGACCTGAAGGGAAACTACCGCCGCTTCGTCGTTCGCAAAGTGATTCTCGACGCACTGCTCGATTGGGCCGCCACGCAAAAGCGGGTCGATCCGGATGAGACGCTGTTCGATATCTCCGTCGTCTTGTGCGGGACGATCCTGATGGCATCGGCCATCAGCGGGTATGGTCCCGAATGTCACGACTCCAGCGTCACGCTGACCTCGCTACTGCCGAAGGTCGCCCGCCAGCGCGATGAGTTCTATTCGCAGCTTTCCAACTCGGCGTCGGGGGCGCGAGCCAAGCGACTCGCCCGACATGCCAAAACGACGCGGCAACCCTTCGGCCATGTACGGCAATCGTTGAACATGTTTCTCGCCCAGTACGGTGCCCAGCAGGTGCAACGGCGTCAGTTGGCGTACCTGTTCGCACGAATGGGCTATGCCGAAGCGAGCCTTCGCCAGGCCGAAGTCATTCCGTGCGCCTCGGCTCGATTCGAGTGCGAGGTGCTGTGTCGCATTCACTCGGCGCGGCGGATCGTCGAGCAGAAGCAGATCGCGGAAGCCTTCGTGTTGCTGCAAGAAGCGGAGGACTTCCTGCATCGCGGTATCAATTGCGGAGCGCTGGTTGATCCGTGGAACGTCCTCGGTTTTCAGGGCCTCTTCCCGCTGTTCATCTCGCGCGAAGACAGCGTTCCCGATCAACGAATCGAGATGCTGTACCACATCATGGAAGCGTTGCTCGATGCCTATTCGCGCGCGTTGGAGGAATCGGCCGCGCGCGGTGAGAAGGCGCTCGAACTGGCGATCTCGCAACGGTACGAAAAGCTCGCCGAGTTCTGGGACCGGTTCGGCACGCTGACCGTTCATGACTTGCCGCGTGTCGCCGCGCGCGAACACCTCGACTCGGCCGAACACGTCGCCAAGGCCCTCGCTGACTGGCGGGCCGCCGGAGAATCGGCCGGGGACATGCTGTTCTGGCGCGCCCACGTCGATCAGTTCCAATCGGCGAAGGCCTACGCGCAGGTCGTGTCAGCGTTGTTGGAACGGCATGATCGCGTCGCCGCGTTGGGACTTCTGATGCAGTGGCTCAGCCAACATGAAACGGTGGGCCTTGAGTCGGGGCATCTGTCGTTCGAGGACTTGCTGCTGTGGTGGATGGGCCAGGCGGTCGAAGACGGTGCAACGGCGAAGGACGATCCGTGGCCGCTGGTCCGTCGCATGTTCGATTACCTCGAAGCGAACGCCGGTGAAATGTGGTCGGCACCGGTCTATCGCGCGGGAACAGTCGATGGTGAGTTGGGCACAGCGTCCGACTGGCCTGAAGCAGATGGCCGTCGTCCGGATGCGATGGATGACGAGGACGATGAACAGGGACTGTTCGGCGCGGCCTACGACAACATGGTCTTTCACGACAGTTCGGACGACGGTCAGGAAGGGGCGACGATGGATGATGGCCCCAAACTTGATGGCGACACGCAGTTCGAGCTGGTTGAAAAGCAATTGGAGCCGCGACTGAAGTTCCTCCGCGTGCTGGCTCAACTGTGGCAGATGGCCGCGACGCTGGCGGTCGAACGCGAAGATCGCACGGTACTCGATGAGTCGAAAGAGGGCCGCGCGGCGAAACTCGCCAAGACAGAATCTCTCAAACATTGGCTCGAACACGCGGTGCATCTGCAAACCGATCTCACGCGACTGACCGACGATCTCTGGAAGGGAGACATCGGCGAATCGAGCGGCGAGCACGACGCGAACGTCGAGTACGACAGCCAATTGCAGACGAAGCTCTATCTCGTCCAGATGTCGCTGACGACGTGGCTCAGCTTCCGCTCGGCGCAGTGGTGCTTGGCCTGTGCCCTGTCACCCGAAGATCAGTCGGTGCGCAATTCGGCTGAGGAAGTCCGGATCATCGACATGTATCGCGGCATCATGCGTCGCGATGAGGAAGAGATACGGCGTGTCCTGCCCGGATTGTTGCGGTCGCTTCAAAGCAAACCGCTGCTCTACGTGCCGCTCGAACACGGGGGCGAACCGAAACAGATTCTTACCGCCCGTTCCATGCAAATGCTGGTGAAGTTCCTGCTCGCGCATTTACCACAGTTGGGCTTGCTCCGTGAGACGTGGCACCTGCTGCGAACCGCTCAGAAAATGGAGCGCGGTTCGCGACCGCGCGGCATGGCCGTCACCGAGTTCGACCGTCTGTTCCGCATCGCGCTCCGCAACACGCTCGAATGTGTCGTGCGGGCGTCGGAGGATTGGAAGGGGGGCCGCTTCAGCGACGAAGACCTGATCGAAATCGTCGGCGAGATCGTCGAGCTGTACCTCGACCAATGGCTCGAACACAGCAGCACGATGCGGCTGTCGTCGGTCGAGGCACTGAAGGTCGATGAGGTCTGGGATGACACCGCCAAGTTCGTGAAGAAGTATGGCTCAGACATTCTGAACGCCCGAGTTCTGACGCTCGGCAATGTGAGGGCGATCCTGCACAGCGGCGTTTCCAAGTTCTTGGAGTATCTCGAACAAAACGAAGACCCGTTCCGACCGATCCGCCTGCTGAATGACCTACGCAACGGAACGGTGGATCGCGATGAGGCGGCCGAACAACTGCACCTGATCTACCAGGTCGTGGTCGAAAAATTTGACCGATTTCTCGAATACAACACGACCACCACGCAGTCCGATTACGGCGAGCAGTTCTTCAGTTTGCTCGACTTCCTCCGGCTGGAGACCGCCTACGATCGCGATGCGTGGAACCTGCTGCCGGTCGCCGTCGCACATGAAGTTCTCGCGCGGCAGGGCAAGCCCGAAGCAGCCGTCATCTGGGAAGATGTCTTCGCGGTGAAGACCGAAGACATGGCCGACTCGCACCTCGAAGGCTTGGAGTCGCTGCAAAAGAAGTACGGGATGAAGCTGCTCTCGATCTCGAACCATTTGCAAGAACGGTTCGTCAAACCGCTGGCCGTCAATCACATGCTCGCACGGATTCGCCCGGCCTGTGAAGACGCGGATCTGGGTCGAGGCAACTCGCCGTCGTTCCTCGCACTGCAAGCGGGGGTCGAGGAATACCTCCGCACCACATCGGGTTCGGGGCTGGATGTTCCCGTGTGGCTCAAGACGCTGGAAGACGAGCTGAATCGAGTCCACGAATCGGGCGACCAACCCAGCCCTGATTCCGAACCACAACTGCGACTCCCGGTCCCGTCGATCACGCTCAAGGACATCCGCCAGCAATTGAAGCAGTGGAAAGAGCCACCCGGCAACCGCAAAGGCAAGGCGTGATCGCCAGCACCCTCAAGAACCGGTGCGAAACCACTTCCCGCTTTCCTCGCCCTTCCTCCCTCCCCTCGGCGGGGAGGGCCGGGGAGGGGGGAGGAAGGTCAAGTTGATTTGCCACTCGTCCCCCCTCCCTAACCCTCCCCGCCGAGGGGAG
>JAYSQC010000635.1:0-4672 GCA_043721755.1 Schlesneria sp. | reverse complement strand
GAGTACCGCACGGTCCCCCGCAAAATGATGGGCCACGTCCGCGACCCGATCCCCGACCTCAAGGCCGCACGCCTCGCCGCCGTAGGTTGGACGCCCTCGTCCGACCGCTCTTCGTCTTCCGCCACTTCCACCTTGAATGACGCGAAGAGGACGGACGAGGGCGTCCATCCTACAAGCGACATCCCCGACGGACTCGACGCGATCTATCGCAAGCTGATGGCCAAGGAGCCGAAGGATCGTTTCGCCTCAGCCGATCAGTTGGCCGAAGCCCTCGCCCCGTTCACGCGGCAAAGTAGCCCTGCCAAAAGTAGCCCTCACGCTCCGCGTGAGGAAAGCCGAACGCAGATCGACTCCCCCAAGCGGTCCAGCTCCGATGCAGTGCCAGCCCCATCGGACGGTTCTCCCGCCCCGGCCATCGTCACGCGGAGCGTGACGGCGACGTTGGGCGAAGCGCTCGTCGATCCGCTCGGTGCCACATCGACGTGGCAGTCCGACTCTATCGCCGCCGAGCCTTCCCAAGGTCGCCCTGTCGCTCCGCGACAGGAGGCGCGAACGCAGATCGACTCGCCGAAGCGCCCCAATTCCAACGCAGCGAAAGCACAACCGAACGCCTCTCCCGCCGCGCGCCACGTCTCGCGGAGCGAGACGGCTACCTTGCGCAAGCGATCGTCGCGGGGCGTCCCACCGCGCGGCCCGAATCGCAAGTGGTTGCTCGGCGCAGGCGGAGCGGCGGCGCTGGTCATGCTCGGAGTGATCATCATCACGATCACGAACAAGGACGGCACAAAGACCAGGATCGAAGTCCCCGGCGACGCGAAGGTCGAGATCACGACGGACAACGACCGTAAGATGGCCGCCCCCGGCCGTCCCTCCGACACGCTCCCAAACACGAAGAAGACGGCCGAGGGCGGCCATCCTACGAATCCCACACCGTCGGCTCCCGCCAGCGACTCCATCGACTTCGCCGCCGAACGCCAGGCGGCCGAGTGGGTGCTGAAGGTGGGCGGGAACCTGACGCTCGTGGATGCCGAGGGAAACGGGATCGCCCTGGACGCAAATCAGCTCCCCGCACGTCCGTTTGCCGTCCGCAGCACGGTCGATTTGGGGGCTACTCAGCCGATCGTCGATGGCGATTTGCAGCAGTTATCCGCCTGCCGTCGTCTTGGGCTTGTGAGTATCAATGGGGACTGGCTGACAGGACACGGCTTGGTCCATTTCGCTCAAGCGTCACAACTAAACACTCTGCAGATTGCATCGAGTCAGTTGACCGATGCCGGTCTGGCCTCGCTCCGCTCACTGCCGCAGTTGAAGTTCCTCGGTGTCTCGTCAGCTCCCCGGCTAACGAATGAGGCACTGCGGCATGTGGGATTCTTATCCGGGCTTCACGTGCTCGAACTCGACAGGCTTCCCGGAATCAATGACGACGGGCTGAAACATCTGGACGCCCTGCCTCAGCTCAACCGACTCAGCGTGTCCTGGACCGAAGGTATCACCGACCGTGGCTTGGAACCGTTCTGCGCCTCACATCCGCAGTTGCGGTCCGTCTTCATTTCAAATCAGCCGAATTCGACCGTGCGAACGCTCAAAGTTCTAACCCCTTTGACAGACCTGACGGATGTCGGCGTTTCTGCCAATCAGTTGACGGCCGAGGGCATCGACACTCTGAATCGCTTGACCAAATTGGTAAACCTGAGTGTTACTGCACCACTCAACGACGACGATGCACTTCGCATCGCGCGATTGAATCAGATCAAACAGGTGCTCTTTTATCGGGACGACGTACGAGACATCACTGTTGCTATCACGAAGGTCGGTTGGCAGGCGATCGCGACCATGCCACAACTCGAGAATTTGCACTTCTGGGGCTACGTAGCCCCCGCTGAGTTCGACGACGCCTGTCTGCTCAGTCTCGCTGCGGCTACGAAATTGCGAGGTATTAACATCGCGCAACCGCCGAAGCTGACGCCCGACGGGATCGCAGCCTTCCGCAAAGCGCGGCCGGATGTGCATTTGATCATCGGCGGCAAGGACTATCCGGCGACGAAGTTGGCGTCCGAAGTGGTGATTCCGAAACGGACGGAGGTTCCACCACCCATTCCGGTGGAACCGGACAAGCCGGCAGCGGGCACTGCGAAAACGGCGATCGCCAAGAGCAGCAAGTCGGTGCCGCTGGCGGTCAAGGTGCCGCGCGTCGAAATCCCGGCGGCACCGCTGGCGGGGAAAGCGAACAAGGCGATCAGCAACCGAGCGATGGTCAGCCTCCCCGCCCCCCTCCCCGGACTCCGTGGTTGGTCCATCGAGGTTGGCGGACACACGGGATCGATCTCCGGCTTGGCCTACAGTCCCGACGGACAATCCGTCGCCACCGTCGGCGGGAATGACGACACGGTTCGCTTATGGAAAATCACCGAGGTCGCGAACACGCCGGTGCTCACGTTGGATCGTGTGTTCCTCGGAGAAGATGGAAGCATCCAAGACGTGGCCTGGTCTCCCGACGGTTTTACGCTGGCCACGACGAGTCGTGTGGGCCATTCGGTCACCCTGTTCGATGTCCCCACCGGTCGGTTGCTGAAACGAATCACGCTCACCAATGGAGTTGGCCTCTCCGTGGCCTGGTCACCAGACGGCCAATTGATCGCGGCCGCACATCACCATCGAATGGGGTTGATTGACCCGATTCGCGGCGTCACGCGTTTCTCGCAACGCTCTGTACCTCTCACGAACGGTTGCTGGTCTCCGGATGGTTCGCAGATTGCGAGCGTGGACGCAGCGGGCGGCATCAAGTTTTGGAAACCGCAAACGCTCGAACCCACCGCCGAGTTCGACAGCGCCGAACGGGGCTTGCAGTCTGCCGCATGGTCCCCCGACGGCAAGTGGGTCGCCACAGGAGGCAACGAAGGAGTCATCAAGATTTGGGAGGCCGCGACCAAGAAACGGCTGCACGAATTGCGTCCCGAACTGGGTGCGATCTTCGGACTCAGTTGGGAACCTGCCGCCGCAGACACGTTGCCCACGAAACATGCGGCGTGGCCGCGGTTGGCCTGCGTCGGGAACACCGGAAAGCTCGTGGTCTGGGACGCCGCGAAAGGGGACAAACTCTTCGATACTCCGCTTGCAAGTTCAAGCAGCAAGGTCGCGTGGTCGCCGGACGGAACTCAGATCGCGGTCGCACCGTTCAATCATTTGGAACTGCGTGACTCAAGTACCGGAAAGTTGATCACCACGACCGAGAACTTTGGCTGCCCGCACTTGGCGAACGCCGCTGGTAACCTGTCGGCCAGCGGCAAAGAACTACGGATTCATCAGTATTCGCAGTTGACCGTTTGGGACGCTGACGCCGGCTCCTTCGTGAAACGTGTGGAGAACTTGCCGAACGGGCATTCGCTCGCCTCCCCGACAGATGAATGGCTGGCGGTGTTCGATAGGAATTCTCCGCAGGGCAACTTGCACCTCGTCGATACCGCTACCTATCAGAACCACCGCGCGCTGTTGGGACACGGCAGCACCATCACCGCAGTCAACTGGTCGGGCGACGGCAAGACGCTGGCTTCGAGCAGCAAGGACCAAACGGTGCGTCTGTGGGACGCCGTGACCGGCGAACAACTCAAGTCGATCCCGCATCCCAACGCGGTTCAGTCCGTCGTCTGGTCTCCTGACGGCAAGCGTCTGGCAACCTGCGGGAACGACGACATCATCCGTATCTGGCTGGCGACGACCGGCGCAGCGGCAGGCGAGTTTCCGCGACTCCCCTCGCCTTGTATGCCAGCCCCGTCGGGCCTCGCGTGGTCCCCCGATGGAAAATATCTCGCCATTGCTGGCCGGGACAGCGCGACTCGGGTGCTCGATTTGAAGTCCGGCAAGCTCAGCGATCCGATCCTGCTATTGGGTACGTCGGTCGAGAGCGTGGCTTGGTCCGGCGACAGCAAGCAACTACTCGCCGGCACTTACGGTCAAGTTGGTTATCGCACACTGACTGCCCGCGAGAGCGTCAACCTCTACGGCTATGGCTCACCGGTCCAGTGGCATCCCGATCGCCGCCGCTTTCTCACCGGCTTGGATGGTTACTCCCCTCTGCAAGGTCTGGACGCCAAACGCAACGTCAAGATCGGCGCGTTGTATCCCCACATCGTCGGCGGCCACCACGTCTGCATCAGCGCCGACGGCCACTACCGCGGCAGCAACGGCATCGAACAGCACATCGTCTACGTCGCCCTCACCAAAGACGGCCACCAGCAGACCTACTCCCCCGCCGACTTCGCCAAGACGTTCAACTGGAAGAACGACCCGGAGAAGGCGGAGTTGCTGGGGAAGTAAAGTAGGATGGCCGCCCCCGGCCGTCTCTTCGTTCGCATCGCGTTGCACTCGCAAATGCAGACGGCCGAGGGCGGCCATCCTCCGCTGACCGGCGACCACTGGCTCGGCCTCGGCCCGGTGTTGTTTTCTTGGGGGGCCACTACCGAGGCAGCCCCGGCGTCGAAGACCAAATCGTCTACGTCGCCCTGCAAAAAGACGGCTCGCAAACGACTCACTCTGCCGCCGCGTGTGGCTGCCACCGTTTTTCGAGTTGCCCCCTGGCGTTCCGGCCCACGACACGTTCCGTCGCGTGCGGGGTTTGATCGATCCCCAGCAACTCTCGGCCAGTCGGGGCGGCGGGACCGCCGCGCTGCAACAG
>JAYSQC010000634.1:0-4659 GCA_043721755.1 Schlesneria sp. | reverse complement strand
GTCGGCCAACTTGAGATTGCGGGGTTGTTCAACAACTAGCCCGACGCGCAAGCGAGGGCAAACCGTTGTCGAAAGTGAAGCCCTCGCTTGCGCGTCGGGCTAGTGAACAACCCCGCAAGCTCAAGTTGTCCGACCACTCGCCTCGATCACTTCGCCCTGCGCTCACAGCCGTCTTCGGGAGTCTTCCGGCTGTTCCGCAACAGGTGCGGCGTGCGGGTCCGGCGAGACGTTTCGTTCGAGAATGCCGTTCGAGTCCGTCACGCAATGCAGGCCGTTCACCGTTCGCAGATAGAGTCGGTCGCCACTGATGATCGGCGATGCGAACTGACCCTCGTTCAGGGTGTTCTCGGCGACGACCTCGCCCGAGCCATCTGCTGCGGATTCCCCGAGCTTTACGACAAACGTCGTCCCCTGTTCGTTGCAACAGTAGAGGTGATTGCCCGCGACTAACGGCGATGCGGAGAAGCTACCTTCCAGCCGGCGCTTCCACTGAGTTTTGCCGGTCCCCGCATTCAGGCACGCGAGGATGCCGTCGTCGCCGAGCGAGTAGAGCAGCCCTTGATACACGACGGGTGACGGCACTTCGCTGGCCGCCTGTTTCTCGCGCCAGACAACGTGCGTGCCGGTGACATCGCCCTCGCCACTGGCGCGAATGCAGAGCAGTTCCTTTTGCGGAAACCGTGCCGACGCGAAGACGTGGTCCTGATCGAAGGCCATCGTGTTCGCGACGCGCTGTGCTGACCAACGACAGGTCCAGAGTGAGTCTCCCGTGGCGGGGTCATACGACGCGATCATCCCCTTCCCGGCGATCAACAACTGGTCACAACCGGACACGTGCGCGACGACCGGCGTCCCGAAGCTGTCTCCCGACGGCCGTTCGATGCGCCAGACAATCTCACCCGTTTGACGATGGAGTGCGGCCAGAAAGCTCGTGTTGTGCAGCCGGTTGAATGACGCTCCTTTGTTGTCGGCCGCGACGATCACCAGCGATTTGTAGATCGTCGGTGATGAGCCATAGCCCCACTTGGCTTGGAACGGTCCGGCCGCAGTCTGCCACGCGATGCGCCCTGCGAAATCCACCGCCGTCACCCAAATCGAGTCGTTCACGGCGCTGGCGACGTACACAAACTGGCCGTCGCAAATGGGACTGGCCGAAGCGTGCGAGTTCTTCGCATGGCCAATGGGCAAGCTGCCGTGATGGAGGTCCGACTGCCATCGTGAATGCCCAGTCAGTCGATCGAAGTTGAGCAGCGAGATTGTTTGTCGCCGCTCTTCGGACGTGGTGACAAAAATCTGATCGCCCCAGAGGGACGGTGACGCATGACCGCGACCGGGGAGAGGCACCTGCCAAGACGTGTTGTCGCCGATCGACCACTGGACGGGAGGCCGACTGTCTGGAAAAGCGTTTGTGCCGCCCGTTCCGCGCCAGCCGGGCCAATCGTCGGGACCGGGTTGAGGATCGACGAGCACGAAGTTGGTCGGTTCGTTGGCCCGTCGAATCGCCTGCACCCCGGTATTGCTCGCAAACAGGCACACGACGACTCCGACCAGCAGCGCGGCTGCGGCAGTGCGTCTGTTCCAGAGTTTGTGCGTGTTCACGAGCGACATGATTTTGAATTGACGGCGGTAGGACGGGCACTCTTGCCCGTCCGTGTTTCGTGAGGTGGTTCAAGAAGCGGTGGGTTGGGGTCTCAGGGGTCTTCTCTTGTCCCCTCTCCTCCGGCTTTGCGGGGGAGAGGGTTAGGGTGAGGGGGTCTTCTGAGTGGCTGTCACCTGGGTGGAACCAGGCCGTGTTTCGTGATGTGGAAGACCAACTTCTATTCGTGGCCAAACGCGGACGGGCAGGAGTGCCCATCCTACGACTCATGCCGCTGCCGACAGCGGCCCTTCAAACAGTTGGCGGTAGATCGGGCACGTCGCTTGGAGTTGCGTGTGCGTTCCCGTGGCGATCGTTCGACCTCGGTCGAGAACCGCAATGCGTGAAACGTACTCCAACAACGCGGGTGACAAGCTGTGCGTGATGATGAGCGTTGTACGGCCGCGCACGAACTCCTTGAGCGCGCGATGAATCAACAGCTCGCTCTCGGCGTCGATCGCCGAGGTCGGTTCGTCGAGCACCAGCACCTGCGGATCGCGCAGCATCGCGCGGGCCAGTGCGACGCGCTGCCGCTGCCCGCCCGAGAGCTGTCGCCCTCCTTCTCCGACTGGCGTGTCGAGTCCCCGTGGCAGCGTGTTCGTAAAGTCGAGGACATGCGCGCGGGAAGCCGCTGCGCGCAGTTGCTCGTCCGTCGCGTCGGGCCGGCCGTAGCGAATGTTCGCCGCAATGGTGTCGTCAAACAGCGTTGTGTCTTGAGCGACGATCGCGATCTGGTCGCGCAGCTCGCGCAGTCGCGTCTGTCGCACGTCGATCCCGTCGAACAGGACCGCACCCTGATCGGGGTCGAAGAACCGAGGCAGCAGCCCTGCCAACGTCGATTTGCCAGATCCGTTCGGCCCGACGATCGCGATGACCTCGCCGCAGTGTACTCGCAGATCGAGACCATTCAGCACGGGACCGCGCTGCGGCGAATCGTCACCCGCCGCGCGGGCATACGTGAAATGCACGTCGCGAAATTCGAGGGACTCGGACAGTCGCGGCAACCATTGCAGTGACTCGGCCACCGGGACGAGCGACACGCGATCCATCTGCCGGAAGACCTGTCCGGCCAGCACGCCCGATTGACGGATCGTGATGTAAAACTTCGAGAACTTTCGCAGCGGATCAATCACGCCGACGAGCAGCGCGTAGAACATCGTCAGTTCCGGAAACGTCGGCGGAGCACTCGCGAGGTCAATGCCTCCGATGGACGTGACCTGCCTCAACACCATGTACGCGGCGGGCAGCAGTACGACGAGAACCGCGAACACCGCCAGCACCTCAACCAGCGCATCGCTGAGCGCCTTGATCCGCACCAGCCGCATCGCTTGTGCGAAGTTCTCGACGTTGCGGCGATGGAACTCGCGCCGATGCTGCCCGGCGCGGTCGAACGCGATCACCGACTTCATGTTGACGAACGTCTCTTCCAAGCTCTTGTAGATCAGTCCCACGCTCTCCATGACACGGCGCGTGGCCCGTTTGAGCCGCTGCCCGAACAGATGAAACATCCAGCACGCGGGGGGCACGAACGCGAGCAACAACAGCGTGAGCTGCCAGTTCAAATAGAACATCCCACTGATGCACGCGGCCGCTTTCAGTGGTTCACGCACGATGCGACCGCCAAGATCGCCCAGCCCGTTTGCCAACTGTTGCAGCGTGAACGTGAAGTCGTTCATCAGCTTCTGCGTGCCGCCGAGCGAGACCGTTTGCGGGTCGAGTTGAAGCGTTCGGCGAAACAGCGCCTGCCGCAGATCGATCGCCACCAACTCAGCCACTCCCCCCGCCAGCGAATCCTGCACGAAGCAGCAGAATCCCTTGAGCAGTGTGACCAATAACAGCACGCCGAAGATCAGCGCGAACATGGCGAACGGATCACGCGGCAGCTTCGACAGCACGCGAGATTCAAACCAGCTCATCAACCAGATACTCGATGATTCGAGGTCGATCCGCTGCTGAATCCGTTTCAGGCTGTTGAGCACAGGCACGCGCTCTTTCATCCGTGACCGAGTCTGATCGTCGGGCAGTTCGGCCAGCCTCAGCTTCTGCTTTTCTAACGCCTCCGACAGTTTTGTGATCTGTTCCGAGGACTGAGTGATCTCGTGCCGGACGTAGTTCGACACCGTGCGATGCTCGCCAAACGTGATCGTCAGCGGAGCCGTCAGCGCCAATTCGGTACTCCACAACAGCGCGGACAAGCCCCCGAAGACCAGCGACAGCCACAGCCGTCGCCAGTACGGCGTGACAAACAAAACCAACCGACTCCAAGTCTGCACGATCCCTCGCGTCCCTGTGTTGCTGTCCGAATTTCTCACTGTCGAAGCGAAGGTATTACAGAAGAAACCCTCAAACCGGTCCAGACCGGAATCGACCCAGTCGCGACTCGTAGGACGGGCACTCCTGCCCGTCCCGCTTTCACGCTTCGCACTGCCATCTTTCTGCCTCTCTCTTTCTGTCTTCCTGCTTTGGGTGTGCGAAAAGCAGGAGACAGAAAGAGAGAGGCAGAAAGATAATGATGAGAAATGATGAGAACAGTGACGGCTGTTGCGAGCACTCGGAGCTGTCGAGACACGGCCATTGCGCCTCGCGTTCGTTCCCACGCTTCATGTTGCCGAGCGACGTAGCTACCGTGAACACGAACCAGCCAATCGTGGCGTGGTGGGTGTGATGATGGAAAACGGGTCAGAAAAAGGGTTCATCCGAGGTTTTGAGGGGATTGTTGGTTCCAGACGGAAGAATGAAGTCGCCTGTATTTCATCCCGAAGGGATGCCAGCAATTAGCCGGGGGGTTGAGCGTCTGCGACACCCCCGGTCGTGAATCCGCGCAAAGGGATTTGCATCCTGAAGGGATGCTGGCAGGCTCCCGATGCCCGCCAGACTGAACCGTGCTGGCATCCCTTCAGGATGCAAATCCCTTTGTCTGAACTCTTCCGGGGGTGTCGCTTCGCTCAACCCCCGGCTAATCGCTGACATCCCTTCAGGATGAAGACACCGACCGACATCCGTATTTGATCTCTTTCAGTCGC
>JAYSQC010000633.1:0-11147 GCA_043721755.1 Schlesneria sp. | reverse complement strand
GAGCCTGTTGAAAAACGTAACTTGGACGCCCTCGTCCGAGTCTTTTCTAGTTGGAAGCGGACGGACGAGGGCGTCCATCCTACGATTTTCAACAGGCAGTTAGGGGCTGGGCTTCCAAGGTGGTGATTCCCCGCTGTTGTAGCTGAATTCGTGAGAATTCGGATCGGATCACTGATCGTCCGAACTCTCACGAGTTCGGCTACAGGCTGAATTCCCCGGTGTTTTGCACCTTGGAAGCCCTGACCGTTAGGATTGGCCGCAATCACTGCCGGAGCCAGTGTCCCGACCGCTCCGAGCGTCCGGGACACTTTTGCGGTTCGATCAACGCCCGCTGAGCGACGGATCGCGTCCACGATCGCACGCCCGGCAATCGACTCGTGCTCTGCCGTCACAGACGGGGCATTCCTCACTCACGAAACGCGTCTTGTTGATCGTCCGTTTTTGGACGGTACCGATCACTTCGGAATAGGTCTCCTTGCGCGAGACGCTCCCCTTGATACAGCCCTTGTTGGGGCACGGCACCAAGCTGGTTCCGTTGCACTTGCTGCACAGAATGTCCTCCAGTGCCCGCGACCCCCGGTTGGTTCCTTTCTGCTCCTCAGGATTCGCGCCGACGGGAACTGCCCGGTGGTAACACAGTAGTGCCACTGTGGAGGGAGTTGCCCGCGCGGTGACATCAGGCCAATCTGTCTCTGCGGGCAATCCGGCTGCGGACGCGAAGTTTGGAAGAGCCACTTTGACGAACGAGGCCGCGATCATGCTGGGAATCACAGCGACAGACTTGCGCGATCCCTTGATCTTGTACCGGGACGAAATCAACCCCACGGCCTCGCCGCTCTGGGAGAGGACCGGTCCTCCGCTGATGCCATTCCGTTCGGCCTCGAAGAGCAAGTGGTGCCCGTTCGATTCCTCCGGACTCCCGGTAATCACGGCTCGTACATCTCTGAGCTTCCGGTTCATGAACGCTGACGTGGGAAAGCCCAGCGTCAGGATCTCGGCCCCACGGGGCGGGACCACGGAACTCAGGTGGAGCGCCGCAGACTGAACCTGACCACACTTCACCAGCGCCAAGTCGTGATCCGCCGAGATCGCCACGACCGTCGCGGGCAACTCGCGCAATTGAGTCGGATCGGCAGGATCGCGCACCCGAATGGCCTCCACCATTCCCAGCTCTTCGTCCCGGACGACGCTGCGATTGGTGAGCACATATCCGGGGGACACGACAAATCCCGAGCCGCTTCCGAACAGCACCAACTGATCCGCCGAGGCTGGTTCCGAGGAAGCTCCTGGCGACCGTTCTCGCTCGGGCAGGTACATCGGCATATTCATCCAGCCGACGCTTGGGTTGGACGGCGGGGCCTGTCCGATTTGCGTCAAGTCGGTGTAGAGCTTGATGAACTTGGACAGCACGGACGCGGGAACATCGAGTTTCTTGAGGCCAGCTTCTTGAATGACTCGTCCCACGTTGTGAGTGACCTCGGGAGTGCGTGGTGCCAGTTCGGCCGCCTGCGTGAACCGGTTCAATGCCTGGGGAAAGCGTTCCATTTTGATCTCGATCAGGGCGAGATTGTTCAGTGCGGAGATGTGTCCGGGCGTGCGCAACAAGACCTTCTTAAAGTGATCGTCCGCCTCGGCCGGTTGGTTCGCGCCCACGCCCGAGTACATCAGTCCGAGGGTGAAGTCCGCCCGAATGCTATTCGGATCGAAATTACTGGCGCGATTCAACAGCGTGGCGGCCTCCTTGAAGTTGCGTTGCGCCAGCATGGCGTCGGCCTGCGCGAGCAAGCTCACGGACTCCACTTTCTTCTGTGCCGCCGCTTCGGGTGTGATCCACTGGTTCCCCCAGCGAACCCGTTTCTTACCAACGGCCTCTTTCCACTTCGCCACTCGCTCTGCGAACTTTTGCTCCTGCTCGGCGGACATCGAGTTCCGTTCCACAAAACGTTCATAGACCCTCAGGGCCTCCGCCGCTTCGGTCTCCTCCTTCAGCCTCGACTCCAATTTGGCAATCATCGCCTCCGTCGCTGCGACTTGATCCGAGGAGCCTTTTTGGGCGACCTTGTCTTCGACGATCAAGACCTCGGCCGGTTTGTCTGCCGACGGGCTGGCTGTCGCTGCTGGCGACTCAGAGGGAGTCGCGAGTGGCCCGTTCGGCGTGGAGGCTCTGTGTGGTCCAGCAGGTTCGTCGCTCGCAATCGCAGCCGGTGATGGAGTGTTCTCAGCGCTCGGTACATTGCCACTGATGGGCGCAGCGAGTGACGGCGCAGGCGTAGGTGAATTACTCGCGGTGCCAGCCGAGGCGGCATCGGCGAGCTTCGCGGCCTTGATCGCGTCGAGCAATGCCATCGACTCGGTGGTGGCTTTGACCGCCGGGTCCGAGAGTGCCGCTTGAAGTCCCTGTTCGGCTTCGTCGTACTCTTTGTACTTCAGATGCAGCGACGCAATCTGCATCGCTTTCTCCAAGCGATCAGCCGACGCCGTGACCGTATTTTGATTCGCCACTGGCGGCGTGCCACTGCCGCTACAGCCGTGCAATTGGGCAAGTATCAAACACAACCAGCCATTCCGCGCTCTGTTCTTGAGAACCATCGGAACCCCCCACTATCAACTGAAGAGCATTTCGCATCGCAGTTTTGCGCACACAAAGCAGCAAACCGATGCGAGGGGAGGACGATATCCGTCATTCCGATGGTCCACAACCGACGTGGGTGAAGAGTTCCTTGATCCAAGCAGACAACGGCTAACAGCCTGTTGAAAACCGTAGGATGGACGCCTCGTCCGTCCGTTTCCGAGCGGTTTATATCTCGCGCGGTCGAGGCTGACACTAACCCGAAGCGTAAGCGAGGAACGCAACACACTTCCTCGTTTACGCTTCGGGTTAGTGTGCCGCAACGACAAATGTGTCAGCCCCAGCCGCGCGAGGTATCAGCTCGGACGAGGCGTCCAAGCTACGTTTTTCAACGGCCTGTTCAGGCAACCGGCGGGGAGTTGTCATACCGTCGATTGACGCGGCGCGCGCGGTGAAGAGCTGAATGTCGAGTATCGTTCGTTGGCGACGCATTTCATGGCCGCTCTCCAAACAGCGCCGCAGTCCGGGCGACTGCACCGGCCACATCTGCAAACGAAAACGTCCGGACCAAGGGGTCCGGACGACGTATGTCAGAAAGCAATTGCTGTCCTATTTTCAGGGTGCATCCAGAGCGGCGCGACTCACTGCTCGATTTGTTGCAGGGCGTACAGGATCGCGGATTGCAGTTCGGGTTGAGTGGCTTCGTCGGCGAGGCGGTGCAGGCTGGCGGCGGCTTGTTTGGCGAAGGGGCCGATTTCACCGAGGGCGTAGACGGCACCGGTTTGAACTTTCAGGATCGGATCGCGGGCGGCTTTGGCCAGTGCGGTGACGGCCTCGGGAGATTCCGGAGCCAGTTCTGCCAGCGAGTACGTGGCGAGCCAACGCACGTTTTCATCTTTGTCTTTCAGGCAGCCGAGCAGTGTTTCGAGCGAACGATACGACCACTGTTCGTATCGAATGAGAACTTCGGCGGCGTGCAGGCGCACGTAGCCATCGCGGTCGTCGAGGCTTTCGGCGAGTGCGTTAAGAGCCTGTCCTGCCTGCGGTCCCATTTCGGCGAGGGCCGCGGCGGCGAACGATCGCTGGCCGGGATCCGACGACTTCAAGCCATCGACCACGGTCTTGATCGCTTCGGGCGGCGACTGCTGCATCCGCGCCAGTGCCAGCGCGGCGTGAGTCCTGACGAACCCGTCTTTGTGCTTGAGCAACTGAGTGAGCGCGGGAGCGGCGGCGGTGGCCTCCGTCCCCCTGCGGCCGATCTGGTGCAGTCCGCGTTTGAGACCTTCCACATCATTGGTCTCGAGCGCGCGAATCTGATCTCGCAACTCACCTTCCGCGGCCGGGCAGAGGCTCAACAACTGAACGGTACCCGACTTAGTCGCGTCCGCTGCGACAGGGCTGGCAGGTGCCGGTTCCTTCAACGTCGTTTCGAGTTGATGGCGGACCTGCTCGGCGCTGCGAATGACTTTGTTGGCGTTGGTCGCAGCCTTCGATGTGGCCTGAATCACTTGAGTCTTGGCGGTTTGAGTCGCCTGCTTGGCGACGGTCTTCGCCTGAGCAGCTCCTTCGTCGATTCCCCACTCTGGGAGATCGACCAACTTCGCGAGATCGTCTTCTGCTTGCTGAGCGACCTCACGAACACGCGATCCCGTCTCGAAGTCGGGTGACGCCGCAGGGCTTCGCTTTTGAGAGCCGGTCGCGGAAGTCTGTTCAATTGTCGGTTCGGAATCGCTCTCGGCAAACGGATCGATCGCAGCGACGGCCTTGCGCGCAGCCGCCGTGTTCGTTTCGATCTTCTTCGAGACCGCTGCTTCCAATCCATCGTCAGTCAGGAAGGGATCGACCTGTTCCACCGCGCGCTTCGCAATCTTGGAAGTGGTGGTTTCTTTCGCGCTGGCGACCGCGGTGCGAGTGGAATCTGTCGAAGAGGCATTGGGCTTCGTCGGAGACTTCTCTGCCAACTGGGAGTCGCTGGACTTGTCCAACGAATCCTTCGAGGACTTCGTCGCAGACGACTTCTTCACCGTTGCAGAGCCAGCCTTCTTCTTGCCTTCGACTTCGACGAGCTTGCGATCGTCGTTGCCACGGCCGGTGACACGGCTCAGCCAACTCGCTTGCTGCGCACAGCCGCTCATTTGAACAGCCAGCGCCGCAACCAACATCCACTTGCAGGACCGATACCACTTGTTCATGACGCGACCTTGTGTTCTTAGACCACTCGCAGACCGTTCTGCCGCGTTTCGGATCAACTGATGGCAGGCCCGCGATTCGGGTCTGCGTTTTGTTGTCGTTCCGAAGCGTGAGATCGTCGCCCAACACTCAGTAATGGGTGCCGGCAAGTCCAATTCGACCTCAAGCGCAGCGAGAGGCGCTCTACCCGAAATATCGGTTGCAACGGTCGTGCGAGTTCAGCCTGTGAAGCCGGAAACCGCTGTTGTTCCGAGGAATCTGACGAGATGCGAAGGCTCGGCGGCCGGTCTGTTTGCGTAACCGTCAAAGTTTGACATCGGCGCGCTGGCCGAGCGTGATCTCTGCCCGTGGACGTGGTGGAGGCAAGCAACGCCTCCTCGCTCACGCTTCGGGTTGGTGTGGCGGGAGCGGCACTTTCTGCCGCTGAGCAATGAGGCGTTGAAGTCCGCGTTGCCTCGCCTTGGGGATTTCTCTATAGCTCGCGCCCGGTTGAATTGGGCCTCGTCACAAGGATGTGATCCGATGTTTGTGTCTTTAACACTGTCTTTGGCGATCCTCGGCGCGGACCCGATTGCGAAGAGGTCGTTCGCCACCTGTGTGTATCCGGCGGCGAAGAGCGTCGTGACGAAGATCGAACATGTGGCGGGAGTGACTCCGTCCGCCGACTTCGATCAGATCACCGACTGGCTGCGGCGCTGGGAGCGGGTTTCGCAAGATCATCCCGCGCTCTCGCTCACACGCCGTGACCTTCTGCGGCATCGTGTCTCGCTGGCGATGAACGCTCACGCGGCCACGGCCGTTGAACAACTGGCATGTCAGGTGCGGGTCGCCAAGCTGCGCGAGACGTTTGCGTGGACAGTCATCACTCGCGACGCCCGCCAAGTCTATCTCGAAGCAACTCCGCAGGATGAGACCGAGCAACTGTTCTATGGCACGATCCAAGTTTGGCTCGACGTGACATCGGGCGCGCTGGACGAACTCCGAGTCACCGATCGTCTCGGCCAGACGCGCATCACCTGTCAGCACGAACGGACAACGCAGCCGTTTCCGATCCGCCTCGTCAGCGCGAGTGAAGAGGACGTTGGCTACTCACCAGTGACCAGTGACGATCTGCCGTTGCCGCGGTCATTCAAATAGGTCTCGTTTTGAAACCCCACCCCGCTTGTCGGGGTGGTTTTCAGGTCTTTGCACTATGTCAGCATCGAAGTGACTGCGAGTAGTGCAAAGACCTAAATCCACCGGGGCCAGCCCGGTGGTGTGTGTGTATCAAAACGGCAGAGTCTCAGCCGACGACGAAGACCGTCTGTGATCTCGGGCCGTGAGCACCGATGACGAGCGACTGCTCCACATCGGCCGTCTTCGAGGGACCGGCGATGAATGTCCCGAAGCCCGCCTCGCGGAACTCTAGGCGTTCGTAGGCTTGGTGCATGTTGTGGAGGACATCTTCCGCACGCACGACGAACGCCAGATGCTGGCACAGGAAATAGATCACGCGGTGCTTGAGGCCTCGATCGTGAACCCAGCACGCCGCGTTCTCAGCCACGGCAAACTCGCACGGCAGGAGTGCGAAGTCGATGTCTTCCAGCGTGTGTGGGTCGTCGATGGCATCCAAGTCTACGGTGGACGCCCCCGCGCCGGGAATGCGTGAGACCGTCTGCTTCGCCGCAGAGTAGGCGGGGATCGCATCGAGTTCCGCGTTGATCGCTTCGACGTTGGGAACTCGCACGCAGCGGCCGCCGATCATTTCGAGCACGCTGGCAAACTGAGCGATCGGATCGGGGTACTCGATCCACGGCCCGGTCAACTCGGGAAGTGGCGTACTCTCGATCAAATGCTTGCGGACGGAGGCGAGGATCTCATCGCGTGACGATGGCATGGTGATGGCGACCGGTCTGTGGAATGAGGGATTTGAAACGCGAGCCGACCGATCCACCGCATCGCGGCCGGTCTCATCACGGCGACGGAGTCTACCGAGTGAACGGGCGGTTTTCAGGGGAGAGCAGGTTCGTTACACGAACCGGCACTGCGTTGTTTAACCGCGTGGGCAACGCCCCGCGCGTTGATGGGGAAACAGACTCATTCGTCGCTCGACGCGCGGGGCGTTGCCCACGCGGTTAAACGATGTGCTGATGTGCATCAGTGTCCCGCCACGGATCGCAAGACGATCGAGGTCAGATAGTCGAGGACACCCTGCGGCTCGACATCTTGCAGCACGTCGATGTTGTTGCGCCACTCGGGCTTCGCCCGGCGGTCGAAGATCGTCATGCCGCGTGTCAGCTTGCCGTGCGTCTCCACGTCGATGGCCATCGTCGCCCGCTGGAAGAGTCTCGGCCGCGCAATTGACGCGAGCGCGGTCACGTCGGGTAGCCACATGCCTTCCACACCGAGATGCTGGTGGTGTGCCCGCAGCGCGAACGGAATCAACTGTCGCAGCAAGTGTCCGCACCGTGTGTCGTCGGTCAGATTGAGACGGTGGAATTGCTCGAACGTGAGCATCGTGCGCTGGCTGACATCGAGCGGGACGAGCGTTTTCGTGGCGGGATACTTCAGCACCAACCGAGCCGCTTCGGGGTGATGCAGCACGTTGAACTCGGCGGCGGCGGTGATGTTGCCCGGCGCGGCGACGGCCCCGGCCAGCGAGACCACTCCCAGCAAGTGGCTGAAGAATTCGGCATCGCGATCGCACGCGAGCGCCAGGTTGGTGAGCGGCCCGAGCGTCAACAACACGATCTCGTGCGGATACTGTCGCACCAGTTCGGTCAACAATTTGGGGGCGTCTTTGGGGTGATGCAGATCGGCGACCGTCGGCGTCCAATCGCCCAAACCATCCGGACCGTTCAGACAGCGCTGCCGAGTGTGCCACGCGGGAGACTCGGGAAAGTCGACCTCCGCCTCCTGCAAACGCTGCCCCGAATCGGCCACTCCAATGCGTGGCCACTTCGGCGGATCGAGGGCTTCGACCACCGATTGCAGGTTGCGTCCCGCCTGTACGGCCGACACGTTGCCCCCCACCGCCGTCAGTGCGATCACATCGAGATCGGGGTCGAGCAGCGCGAGGGCGATCGCGAGGGCGTCCCCAATTCCCGGATCGGCATCAATGATGATTTTTTGCGACATGGCATGGTTCTCGGGTTAGCGGGACCAGCGGGGTTTTCGAGCAGGCGAGCCGCCTCCGCGAACAATTTCCAGTGATCCGAAACGGAGTGTTGTGATTCTCGTCAGGTCGGTTTGTAACCTGCCCCACGGGTTTTTCAATGCGCGGTTCGACTTCGCCGGAAAACCGGGGCTATACTCCCGCCCCCCGAATCCCTCCCGCCCCTTGCTTGCCTCTCTGTTTCCTTCCTCGTTCTGCATGCGGTGCTGCGATGTATGTGTCTGTTACCTGCGCTGGCTGCGGTCATGCGTTTCGAGTCGATGCGAAGTTTGCGGGGAAGCGCGGCAAGTGCCCCAATGCGGAATGTCGGCAGGTCTACACCGTCCCCAAAGCGGTCGCGAAGTCTGCCGCCGATGACGACGATCTCTGGGATGAACGATTGCCGGATGAGGACTCCGATCCGGGTGACTCATCGCGCGATGGGAAGCCTCGTGCGGGGAACAGCCTGTCGTGGGGAAAGTCGGCGAAGTCGAAGGGGAAATCGCAGAAGGCCGAGTCCGTTTTCAGTCGTCTCGACCGGATGTCGTTCTTCGTCGGAGTGGGTGTCGCGGCAGTGGTCGCGGTGCTACTTATGGCGGTCGTGCCGATGGCTTCGGCGAAACGGGCGAGCAGCAGTGAGTCGCCACAGCCAAAGTCGAGCTACGTGTCCGACATTCAGCCGGTCGTGAAGAAGTACTGCGGCGAGTGTCACGGCGGCGGCAATCCCGAAGCGGGGATCTCGTTCGCCAAGTACGCGGACGAAGCGGCTCTGCTGAAAGATCGCAAGACGTGGGAGCGGAGCTTTCACATGCTCTCGGAAGGGATCATGCCTCCCGCCGACAGCCCGCAACCGACGGCCGATGAGAAGGCGAAGCTGATCGAGTACCTCGAACGATCGTTGTTTCGGATCGACTGTACGAAGGTGTCGGATCCCGGTCGCGTGACGATCCGTCGACTGAACCGGACCGAATACAACAACACGATCCGCGATCTGGTCGGGGTGACGGTGCGACCGGCGGACGACTTTCCTTCGGATGATGTCGGCTATGGCTTCGACAACATTGGCGATGTGCTCTCGCTGCCGCCGCTACTCATGGAGAAATACTTCGATGCGGCGGAAAAGGTCGCGACGGAAGCGATCTCCGTCTTCGATCCCAATCGTCCGCCCGAGCGACACTTCACGTCGAACGAAGTCCAGCGGAGTGGGGTCGCTCATTCGCATGGCGATGACGCGCTGATTCTCGTGTCCGAGGGCGATTTTTCGGTGGAGATCAACGCCGCGCTCGCGGGGACTTACGTGCTGAAGACGAGAGCGTCGGAGACGCCCGCCGGTTCTGATCGTGCGCTCATGGAGTACCGCTTGGACGGCAAACCGCTGCAAAAATTCACCGTCACTGCGGCCGAACCGAAAACGGAGCCGTTCGAGTTTCGTTTTGCCGTCCCGCAAGGAAAGCACAAGCTGTCGGTCGCGTTTCTCAACGACTTTTACGATGAGAAGGCGAAGGACAAGAACCGGCGGGATCGCAATTTGATCGTGCGTGACGTGCAACTTGTCGGGCCGGTGGAGTTCGATGCGAGCGCGTTGCCCGAGTCGCACAAGCGGCTGCTCGCGGCGGTCCCGAGTGCAGACAAGAGTCTTGCGACGGCAGCGCGTGAAAATTTGAGACCGTTCCTGCGGCGCGCCTTTCGACGCCCGGTCAGCGAAGTCGAAGTGACGCGGTTCGTCGAACTGGTCGATCAGGCGGTGAAGCAGGGCGAGCCGTTCGCGTTTGGGATGCGGGTGGCGGTCACGGCGGCGCTGGTCTCGCCCCACTTTCTCTTCCGGATTGAGTCCGACAAGAACCCGAATGACTCGACCGACAAGCACTCGCTCAACGACTACGAACTGGCATCGCGACTCTCGTACTTTCTTTGGAGCAGCCTGCCCGATGACGCGCTGCTGGTGAGTGCCGAACGGGGTGATCTCCGCACCGATGCGGTTCTCGACGAACATGTGCGACGGATGCTGAAGGATCCGAAGTCGCAGGCGCTCGTCGATAACTTCGCCGAACAGTGGCTCCAACTGCGAGTCCTCAACGAGATCACCCCCGACCCGAAGCGGTTCCCCGAATTCAACGCCGACCTGCGCGAAGACATGAAGCACGAGACCCGCCGGTTCTTCGAGCATGTCATGCGCGAAGACCGTTCGATCTTGGAGTTCCTCGACGGGACATACACGTTCGTCAACGAGCGGCTGGCCAAGCACTACGGCTTTGAAAACATAACCGGCCCGGAGTTCCAACAGGTGAGTCTCGACGGCAAGAACCGCGCGGGGCTGATGACGCAAGCGAGCATTCTCACGCTGACCTCGAACCCCGACCGGACCTCGCCCGTCAAACGAGGCAAGTGGATCATGGAAGTGATTCTCGACAAACCACCGCCACCGCCGCCGCCCAACGTGCCCGAGTTGGAAGAGTCCGCGAAGGCCGCTCCCGAGAGTTCGCTCCGTCAACAATTGGAGCTGCATCGACAGAACGCCGCCTGTGCCTCGTGCCATCGCGTGATGGACCAACTCGGCTTCGGCATGGAGAACTTCGACGCGATCGGTCGCTGGCGTGACGGTGAAATGGGCAAGCCGCTCGACACGACGGGCGAACTCCCCGGCGGAGCCACTTTCAAGGGACCGGTCGAGTTGGCGAGTGTCTTGCGGGGCAAACAGTGTGAATTTGGCGAATGTCTCGCAGAAAAGATGCTGACTTATGCGATGGGACGGGGATTAGAGTTCTATGACCGCTGCGCCACCGATAAGATTGTCGCCGCACTGAAGAAGCACGACTTCAAGTTCTCCGTGCTGGTGACTGAGATTGCCAAGAGCGAACCGTTTCGGATGAGACGTGGTGAGGATGGAAAGTAGTGTGAGTGGCTGGCTCACACTAACCCGCAGCGTGAGCGAGGCTGGGCTGTAGGCTGGGCTGTAGGCTGTGTCGAGTCTTCGAGGCCCGCCTTCCTTTGGATGACTCACGTGTGCTTCGTCAGAACTTAGTTTGAGGGTCGCGGAACTCCCAACTTTGAACTGGCAGGGTACTATGCTTCACGCGGCACCAAGTGAGAGGTTTCCGAGCGGGGCGGCGTCAGCCCCCCGGTTCTTGGGCGTAAGCCCGCTTTGGAAGAACCGGGGGAAGAAAACGAAACCCTGTTCGAGCGCTTCATCAGCCGCGAACGCCGTGAGCCGCCTGATATTGACGTCGATTTTGAACACCAGCGGCGCGAAGAAGT
>JAYSQC010000632.1:0-1468 GCA_043721755.1 Schlesneria sp. | reverse complement strand
CATGGCGCTAGCCGCCGGTCGTTTTCGCCGACACCGGCGGCTAGCGCCATGCCGCTCACTCAAGCATCCAACACAAATGGCGGAGAGCCAGAACAACGTCAGGCAACGAATCGCGAGCCATGTCCACCGATTTCAACCTCGCTCACACTGAGCAGCCTCATGCAACCCAACGGATTCTCACTCGCAACCCACTTCGGCAGAACGCGCTTCCGGTTGAAACAGCCAATCGAGCAGCCCGCTTGAGCCGCGAAACAAATCACCCGACCAGTCGCTTGATGCGGCCTAGGTCCGTCATTAGAATCCCGCCCGCTCGACGCCCCTATAGCTCAATTGGTAGAGCAAATGACTCTTAATCATTAGGTCCTAGGTTCGAGCCCTAGTGGGGGCACTCGCTGAGTCTTGAACACCCCTTGTTTTGCAGGTTTGGCCTGCGAAACAAGGGGTTTGTTTATTTGTGGCGTGGGCCGTTGCGAGGCTGTGCGCGCTGCCTGCGGACGCTTGCTGCGTCGGAATGCGCGTCGTCTTTGACGCCTTGCTGAAGTCTTCGTCTCGGACTTGCAAGTAATTCTCCAACGCCACTCGGGGAGTGTTGCCCAGCCATGCTGTGACCGTTTGGAGCGGGTACTCCCGCGCCAATTCTGTTTCGCGGGAGCTTCGCAGGTTCTGCATGAGTCGCGGCCACGGATCGACGCCCGCTTTGCGGAGAATCTTCTCAAACACCGTTCGCAGGTTTTTGGCGGAACTTCGATCCTTCGACGTGATGACAAACTCACCGCCGTCCGGCTCCAGAAACAACTCTTCCAGAACGGAGCGGACTTCGGGGAACAGCGGGACTTCGCGAATGCCCTTTCCGAAGTTCTCACCCTTGGGGCTGCGGACTCGCATTCGGCCACGGTCAAAATCCACGTCCGACCATCGCAATGCGAACACTTCAGACGGACAACGCAAGCCCGCGTATCGGCACAACACGACGATGGCTTTCCAGCGCGTCGTGGGGCAGGCGTCGAGAACCTTCTGAATCGTCTCCCCTTCAACGAACGCCATCCGATCGGGCCGCTTCACAAGTTGCGACGAGATTCCCTTGAACGGGTTCTCGGCGATCAGCCGCGCCTTGACCGCCGCTCCGAAGAACAGCTTGGCATTCTTCAAGTGACCTCGAACGGTGTTTTCGGCCAGCGGCTTTTTGGCGGCGGTTTTCTTCGTCCCCTTGAGCCACGAGCGGAATTGATCGGTGTCGTGAGGTGTGACATCGGCCAACGTCTTGTCCGCATCAAAGTATTCGATCAGCAGCCCCTTGGCCTGCCGGTAGTGAATCAATGTCCCGTCTGCTTTGTCGGAGCGACCGGCAATGAACTGGTCGATGAAGCTGCCAGGGCCAGCGCACACTCAGTCCGTTGTGCGTTGAGAACTTCGAGGAGAACTTCGCAGTTCCAGCCGCAGCGTCGGCGTTGCAGGGCGAGGCGGTGAC
>JAYSQC010000631.1:0-9055 GCA_043721755.1 Schlesneria sp. | reverse complement strand
TCGAGCGACGTTCGAGTCTGTTCCCCATCAACGCGCGGGGCGTTGCCCACGCGGTTAAACGAGGTCAACCCCTCAAGATCAAGTTGGCGGACCACTAGTCACACCCATCACAACTCACGCACGACCTCGATCGCCTGCACGATGTCGGGCGGCAGCGATGCCTCGAACGTGTTCCATTCGTGGGTCAGCGGGTGGGTGAACGAGATCGACGCGGCGTGGAGTGCTTGGCGGTTGATGAACGGAGAACAGCGCGGGGCGTCGGGCGTGCGATCGGGTTTGAGTTCACCGAAGGCGGCGTAGAACTCATCGCCAACGACGGGATGGCCGAGTGTCGCGAAGTGGACTCGAATTTGATGCAGCCGTCCGGTGCGGGGCATCGCGCGGACGAGCGTGTGTCGCGGAAGACGCTCGATCACTTCAAAATGCGTCTTTGAGGACTTGGCATCGAGAGCATCGGCCCGACACGTCATCAGGGCACTCGAATCGCCGCGAGACCGGCCGATCGGGAGATCGATCGTCCCTGCATCGTCCTGCACGATGCCATCGACCAGTGCGATGTACGACTTTTGAATTCGCTCGCGCTGGAACTCGATCGAGAGGAGCCTCAACGAGAGATGGTCCTTCGCCGTCGCGACGACTCCGCTGGTGTCGCGGTCCAGCCGGTGAACGATCCCCGGCTTCTTTTGACCCGGATAGTCCGATGTCTGGTCGAGATGAAACTGGAGCGCGTTGGTGAGCGTCCCCAACGGATTCTTGCCCGTCGGATGAATGATGAGTCCCGCCGGCTTGTTCACGATGAGCAGCCACTGGTCCTCGAAGACGATCTCCAACGGAATCTCTTCCGACGGCATCAGGTTGTCGGGCGGTTCGAGCAGCCGGATCGAGACCTCTTCGCCCGTGAAGACCCGCTGAGCAGCACCCGCCACAACGCCGTTGACCGTCACTTGGCCCGCTCGCACGAGACGATGCAGCCGCCACGCGGTGTAACTCCTCAGGTGCCGCGCCAAAAACGTATCGACCCGCGTTCCGGTGAGGTAGCTCTCGACAATGGCCGTGGCGTGCATGGGGGAGGAATCAGGGGGCAGGAGGCAGGAGGCAACCGCGACGGTCGCTGGCTTTGTCCCCTCGCCCCAGCTTTGCGGGGCTAGGGCTAAGGTGAGGGGGTTCTTTCGAGCGAGTTCTAAATCAAGTGCCCCACCGGGCTTCGCTTGTTTGATGGCTAGGCTTTGTCGGAAAACGATCAGCCGGACCGCGCTAGAGTCCGGTTTCTGGGTTCATCCGAGGTTTTGGGGGGATTCCAACTGGCCGCAAAACAGAAGTCTGATCGGGTCTTCATCCTGAAGGGATGCCAGCCTCGCAAAACGGGGAGACATTCTGAGCTGGCCAGCATCCCTTCAGGATGCAAATCCAATATAGAGGTCTTCGCACCGGGGATGTCGCGGACGCTCAACCCCCGGCTCATCGCTGACATCCCTTCGGGATCAAAATGACGGACTTCATCCCGCTCATTGGAATCCCCGCAAAACCTCGGATGAACCAGAAAGAGAGCGGCAGAAAGAGGAGTACCGTGAAGTCCGAGCGAACTCTTGGACGTAGCAAATGCACCGCCCATTAATTGGGTTGGGAGGTTTAAAACGGAACATCGCTGTCGGGGTCGAAGTCGCTCGGCGTGTCGCCATTGGTGGAATCATTTTGAGATTTACGTTCGGCATATCGGCGCTGGAATTCGGCGTCGCACTCCGCGCAGTAAGAACTTGTGTCGAAGTTTTGCGTCATGTCCGAGCGAGGGAGATCGGGGTGAGTCTCTGCGTTGCGCAGGATGTCGTTGACGAGCAGTTCGTAGGCGGTGCGTGGCGTGAAGTGTTCGCACATGTGCAGCGCGACGTTGTGCAAAGCCAATTCCATCAGGATGGAGTTTAACGCCTGAGCCACCTGTTCATCGTCCAGCGATTCGGGCTGCGGAACCTTCAGCGGCGGATCGAACAGCGTGCAGAGCGGCACGTCCTTGGAATGGTCCTCGAACGCGTCCAATCTCTCCCACAGAGCGAGCGTCTCGGGATCGGTGTCGTCGTTCCACGGCTGGTCGGAGGATGATGTTTCGAGGCTGGCTTCGAGGTCTCTTGGGAAGAGGCCGTAGGGATCGTCGTCCAATTCGTCCGGCATTTCTTCGAACGCGATGGTCGCGCCGTCTGCAGAGTCCTCGTCGAATTCATTCAATTCGTCTTCGGGCCACGGCACTTCTTCTTCAGGCCATGGCACTTCGTCCTCGAACTCCAGATCGAGGTCTTCGTCCCCGCTGGCCTCGTCTCCGCCTGACTGTTCGGACGCAAAGAAACTCAACGTTGCCGGGCCGCTCTCATCGGGATCAATCTCAATCAGCGGATCGACCAGCTCGATGACGACGCGACCGTTCTGGCCGTACCACTCAAGACATAGCAACCGTTTCCATTCGGTCGGCGGCTGTTCGTCGAGTTTGCTGCGGCGGAGAAACTCGTCGATCGAACAGTCGAAAGCGCGGACCCGCTTCGCGGCGGTCATCTCTCCCGGCACGCCGATTTGCATCCACGCGATGCGGCGTTCGTTGATCTCTTCCTCAGTCAGCGTCCCCTGTTCGATCATGGGATTCGGTCGGGCTTCAAACCGCAGATGATGTCCGGCCAGATCGGGCAGGCAGTTGCCCGTCAGTTGGAACAGGATTGGCCGGTCACAATCGCGCAGCCAGAGATACCCGTGAACCGAGTTCAGTTTCGTGTTGAAGAGTTCTCCCGCCAACACGTATTCGGCCAGTCGCAGTGCCATGTTGAGGCATCCTGATTGATGAACGAGTCTGTGATACCGCAAGCGGCTGACGCTGACACTAACCCGAAGCGTAAGCGAGGACGCAACTCACATCCTCGCTTACGCTTCGGGTTAGTGTGAAATGTGCCATTCGCTCCCGTGTGAGGTGCAACGCGAGCGGCAGGAAAGGTTTACCCGTAGGACGGACGCCCCGTCCGTCCGGTTCTTCCGGGCAAGCTCGGACGGACGGGGGCGTCCATCCTACGTCGCGCGTTCGCGAACTCTTGCCGCTCGCCTAACGAACCCGTTGAGTTGCGGGTGTGCGTTTGTTGGTGCGGATCGTCTGCAATCGACGATCTAGGTTCAAGGCAACATCGGGAAGAGCGACTTCTGATTGGCGGCTGTGAGTGGGGAGCCGTACTCGCACGGCTCGAAGGCTTCAATGTAGCGGATCTTGCGGCCGCGTTCCTCACCGTAGGTTTGAATCACGAGGTCGCGGTAGCGGTCGGCGAGTGGTCCGTTGAAGCCGACATAGAACTGCCTGAGATAGTCCCGCCGTGCGGCGGGATCGGTTGGGAACCCGTTCTCTTGGCACCGTGTGTAGGGCAGCCACTCGAAGAACTGGCAACTGTGACAGGTCATCTGGTCGAGGATGCTGTCGAGAACCGGCTCCACATCGATCACGATTGTTGGCGCGAACGGTGCCGGACGTTGAAAGTGGTCGGAGAGGTACGCGATGACCGGGTTGACGCGCAGCGCGGGAACTTCGGGAACGATGTGCGGCACGATCACCATGTAAGCGGCGTCACAGACGAGCGTCGAGGTGGCGCGGTGGTCCGGGTGATAGTCGTTGGGGCGGTGAGTCAGAATCAAATCGGGTCGGTAACGGCGGATGAGCGCGATCAATTCAAAGCGGGCTTCGACCGTTGGCTGCAACCTCCCATCGCGATTGTTCAGAACTTCGTATTCGATTCCCATCAGCTTCGCGACGGCCTGCGTCTCGACGAGTCTCAGCGCCGCCAACTCGGCGGGCTGCCGCGACTGATGCCCTGCTTCGCCGTTGGTCACGCTGACGAACTTCACGTTGTGCCCCGCCGCGCGATACAGGGCGGTGACGCCTCCGGCTTTGATCTCGCAATCATCGGGGTGAGCGCCAATCACAAGGATGCGGAGTGGAGTGGATGCGGTCATGAGGTTCCTCGGAATGGAATGGTGTGCGTCGTTTATACCTCGCGCGGCCATGAGTGAGACGTTTCTGAGCGGGGTGGCGTCAGCCCCCCGGTTCCTTGCAAGCGGGCTGACGCCCAAGAACCGGGGGGCTGACGCCACCCCGCTCAGAGGTCTCATCTTCGACTGCGTCGCGGTGAAACGAGCGAGATTCTAAAGGTCGATGCCCAATTCTTCGATCTTGCGGTAGAGGCTCGACAGGCCGAGCTTCAGTCGTTTGGCGGCTTCACGTTTTTCCGGCCACTGCCGCAGCACACGCAAAATGTGGAGTCGCTCGTAGTGACGCAACGCCGAACGGAGGTCATCGGTGTCGGGGAGCGGTTGCTCGTCGCCACGAAGGTCGGGGGGGAGGTCATCGGGGCGAATCTGCGTTCCGTCGCACATCATCACGGCGCGTTCGATCGCATTGTCGAGCTGTCGGACGTTGCCCTTCCACGGGTTCGACATCAGCAGCCGAATGGTTTCACTGGTTGCCCCCGTCGCCTTTTGCCCCATCGCGCGACTGTGTTTGCTGACGAAGAACTCGACCAGTTCGGGCACGTCATCCAAGCGGTCGCGCAACGCGGGGATGCGAATCTTCACGCCATCAAGCCGATAGAAGAGGTCTTCTTGAAAGCGGCCTTCGGCAACTTCCTTCACGAGATCGCGCGTCGTTGCCGCCACGATACGGGCGTGAGTCTTGCAGGGTTCATTCGATCCCAGCGGAGTGAACTCTTGGAATTCAATCGCTCGCAGCAGCTTGTCTTGAGTGGAGAGGGGCAACTGTGCGACCTCATCCAGATAGACCGTGCCGGTGGTGGCCTGACTCAGGATTGCGGTCAACTCGCCTTTCGTTCCCGGCATCGTTCCCACTTTGGCTCCGAAGAGTTGGCCTTCGAGTAATTCGGTCGGTTGAGTCGCACAGTTCACGGCGACGAATTGTTCGTTTTGTTTCGGCCCCCATTTGTGCAGCGTGCGCGCAAAAAGTTCCTTTCCCGTGCCCGATTCTCCCGCCAGCAGCACGTTCGAGTTGGTGACGGCCGCGCGGCGCAGCGCTTCCTGCACGGTGACGATCGCTTTGCTCGACCCGACGATTTCGTCACCTTCCACATGGCGCGCCAACTCGCGCCGCAGTGCCTGATTTTCGAGAGCCAGTTCGCGGTACTGAAACAACCGGTTCAGCTTGTTGGCCAAGTCATCGAAGATCACCGGCTTGACGAGGTAGTCGAACGCGCCCGACTTAAACGCTTCGACCGCGTTCTCAACCGTCGCGTAGGCCGTGATGATCAGTCCCGAGATGCTCGGGTTGAGCTGCTGCAACCGCCGGAGCAGCATCAAGCCGTCTCCGTCAGGAAGCTGCACGTCGCAGATAGCCACTTGAAAGTCGCGTTGCCTTGCCAAGGCCAGCGCGGCCGCGACAGTGCCAGCCTCGGCGACCTCATAGCCTTCGTCTGTGAGGAATTCCTTGAGCGACGTGCGAATGATGGCTTCGTCTTCAACGATCAGTACGGAACGTGGCATGGAAAGAAGTGACCTCAAATTGAGGGGAGAGAGTTGAGTGAAACACGTTGTGGTCAGGCACCGTAGAACATTTGTCCTCGCTCACGCTTCGGGTTGGTGTTGGCGTCACCGTTTTATCGTCATGACGCGGAGTCTGCGACGCGAGGCGGATTCCGGTTCACTTCGTCTGTCGCGGGAAGCCAGACGGTGAACGTCGTTCCGCACGAAGTCGTGTCTGTCAGTTCGATGCTTCCGCCATTTTGCTCCATGATGCTGCGGCAGACGAACAGCCCCAATCCGGTGCCGGTTTCCTTGGTCGTGAAGTACGGTTGAAAGATGCGTTCGCGCGACTCAACGGCGATCCCGTGGCCGTCGTCGCGCACGTCGATTCGCAGCAGGCCCGCTTCCCAGAGGGTCTTGATTTCAATCGTTCCCCCCTCTTCCGTCGCGTCCATCGCATTGAGGATCAGGTTCAGAAACACTTGGACCAGTTGGTCGCGGACGATCATCAGGAACGGCACGTCGGGCGCGTAGGCCGTGACGATCTGTTTCCCTTTCTTTCGCTTGTAGTACTTGGCGATGTTCAGCGCGACATCGAGGACCGAGTGGATGTCGCAGCGAGACCGTTCGTAGATGACGGGCCTGCTGAAATCGACCAGCTCGCGCAACGTTCGCTGAATCCGGCGAAGCTGATCGTCCACGAGCAGGAGTTTGCTGCGAGTTTCATCGTCGATGTTGCGGCGGTTGAGCAGTTGAACCAGCGAGCTGATCGACGCGAGCGGGTTGCCCACTTCATGCGCGATTCCCGCCGCGAGCAATCCGAACGCCGCCTGCTTCTCCTGCTGGACCAGCATCGCCTGCGACTCTTGAAGCTGCTTGGTCCGATCTTCGATGCGGTGTTCGAGCAGGCTCTGGTTCTCTTGCAGTGCCACGTTGAGTTGCCTCAACCGAAAACCGGCCCACTTCAGCAACCCTGCCAGTTCGGTGCTGGCCCACGTCACCCAGCCCATGAACACGGGAGTCAGAATGAACGCGGCGATTTCATCCGTCCCGGCAATCCGCCGACTGAGAGCCAACATGCCGTAGCTGACGGTGTGAAACACGAATGTGGCCCACGTCACCGCCGGTGCATAACGGATCGCGCAGGCCAAGAGCGATAGAAAGTAATAGAAGCGAAACGCGCTGAGGACTCCGCGATCGAAGTGACACAGCAGCCCGATGAAGGTCGCTTCCATCAACGACACGAACAGCGGCCATTCGGACAAAAAGACTTTTCCCCGCGCACTGAACAGCGTGTCGAGCAGCGCGTAGATCGCGCCGAGCATCAGAATTGCGTTCAGGACCGCGCGGTTCGTTTCGACACCGCCACCGATCAGATTGACCAGCACGTAACCGATGCAGATGCCGAACCACCGGATGCGCAACGTGATCGACTGAGCGGCCAAGTCCCAGTTGAAGTCTTGCGTCGGCTCAAGCGGCAGCGAAGTCATCGGCGGCGGACTCACAGGGAACGAAGCGGGGCCAGTTGAGGGCGGCGGAGTATATACCTCTCGCGGTACAAAGTGAGGTGTTTCCGAGCGGGGCGGCGTAAGCCCCCTGGCTCTTGGGCGTAAGCCCGCTTTGGAAGAACCGGGGGGCTTACGCCGCCCCGCTCAGATGTCTTAATCACTGGCCGCGCGCGGTATCGATCGGGCGGCACCGCCTCGCACCAAACGTCCGACCCCGTTGTTTTCACCGACTCGATTTCGAGTCGTCTCGCACCGCGTTATCCTCCCACGCATGGATCAGCCCGTGCCGCTCTCGATTCGGATCAAGACCTACCTTCGCCAGTTGGCGTTGCGGGTGGTGATCTATTTGTGCGCGTACTTTGTCATCGCGTTCGTCACCATTGGACCGATGTTCTGGTTCTGGTTTCAGGCCGTGTACGTTCAGGGACCGGTCTGGATCGCCAAGTTTTACGCGCCGCTGCTGTGGCTGTGCGATCACATCGACTGGCTCAGTTGGCTGGTCAACAGCTACATCAACTGGTGCAATTCCTAGCGGGCATTTCCAAACCTGCTTTGCCTCGAAAACTAGCCCGACGCGCAAGCGAGCGGCTTCACCGTGATCGAATGTTCAGCCCTCGCTTGCGCGTCGGGCTAATTTTGAAATGTGCTCTAATGCCAACCCGAAGCGTGAACGAGGTCGAGACGCTCTCTTCCCCCGCAGACGAACGTCGCGTGATGCGCTTGCTGCGCGAGTCACCGGCGATCCTCGACGTGATCTCGACCGAAATCGACTTCGGGCTGGGACTGCAAGCACGTCTGCGCAAGCTCTACCCGAACGAGCTTGTGCGTGCCGCGCTGTCGCTGCATGAGTTGCGTCATAAGGCGAAGGGCAAGTTCTCGCGCGCCGCTGCGATGTGGTTCGACCGCAAAGGACTCGAACAATCCACATCGGAGGCGATCGCGCGACACAAGGCACAACGTTTCGAGGGAGCCGTCTGGGACTTGTGCTGCGGGATTGGCGGAGATGCCATCGCGTTAGCCGAGCGATGCGAGGTCACGGCGGTCGATCTCAATGCCACCACTTGTCTGCGTGCGGAATGGAATGCCGAGGCGTATGGAGTGGCCGCGCGGTTGAAGACCTTGGATGTCGATGTGACCAGCGTGACCGAACAGATCGGCGCGTCCGGTTTGATTCACATCGACCCTGATCGGCGACCGGGAGCGGGAGGCCGCGTGTCGCGCGTCGAAGATTACGAACCGGGCTTGCCGTTTCTCCACGGACTGATGGAACACACGCGAGGGGGCGCGATCAAGGTCGGTCCCGCGAGCAACTTTGGTGGCAAGTTTGAAGCGGTCGAGATCGAACTCATCAGCCTCAATGGCGAATGCAAAGAGGCGACGATTTGGTTCGGGGCACTCGCCGGCACGGCTCCGTTCCGCGCGACGGCTTTGCCCTCGGGTGAGACCATCGCCGGACATCCTCTGGAAATCTCAGTCCCGCTCGCACCGCTGGGGCGCTTCCTCTACGACCCCGATCCCGCCGTCGTGCGATCCGGCTTGGTTGATCTCGTCGCGCATCGTCACGAGCTGAAACGACTCGACGGCGCTGAGGAATTTCTGACGAGTGACACGTTGGTGGACTCGGCCTTCGTCACGCCGTTTGAGGTTCTCGCCGATCTTCCGAACAACGAACGCGACTACCGAAACTGGCTCCGCAAGTCGGACTTCGGCCAGATCGAAATCAAATGCCGCCACATCCCGATTCAAGCGGATGCCGTTCGCCGTCGCCTGCCGCTCCCCGGCGATCAACCGGGTGTTTTGATTTTCGCCCGCTGCGACGGCAAAGCCCGTGTGATCCTCGCGCGAAGGTCGCGTTCGTGATGGATTCGCGCTGTCCTCCATTCGCGCGGATGACTTCCGCGCGAATGGAGGACAGCGCGAATGAAGAGGTCGAAATCCCGGAAGTTGGGAGGTAGGTTAGCAGCCTGTTGAAGAACGTAACTTGGACGCCCTCGTCCGAGCGATTTCGAGTTGAAAACGGACGGACGAGGGCGTCCATCCTACGATTTTCAACAGGCTGTTAG
>JAYSQC010000630.1:0-8924 GCA_043721755.1 Schlesneria sp. | reverse complement strand
GCGCTAGCCCCGGTTTGTGTCATCCAAACCGGGGCTAGCGCCCTGCGGCTGATCGCAGCCTGTTTCACTTCGGGAAGTTATTGCGCTCCCGCTCCTTAGGGCCGATCGAGTAGCGGAGCGGCGCAAGCCGCCCAGTTTTGTCGAGTTTGCTCTCGCTTCAACCGGACGGCTCGCGCCGTACCGCTACTTAAGGTAAGAGTCAGGGGGCTGACGCCACCCCGCTCAGAAGAACGATGGGTGCCCACCGTGGAACGGCTCGTTAGAACAATCTCCGCGCGGCGGCTATCATCCCGCCCGCTCAATTCAGCGCTCACTGAAACAGAACGTCTTGCAGGAAAACCGATGAAGATTCACGAGTATCAAGCCAAACAATTGCTGGCTGCGGCCGGCGTGAAAGTGCCTCGAAACGTGGTTGCCCGGACGCCCGATGAGGCTGCTGCCGGGTTCACTCAACTGGCCGGAGAACTGGCCGTGGTGAAGTCGCAGATTCACGCGGGCGGTCGCGGCAAAGGCCGCTTCAAGGAGCAGCCGAATCAGCCCGGCGTGGTTCTTGTCAAATCGGCCGAGGCTGCGCGAGACCATGCGGCGAAGATGCTCGGCAACACGCTCGTCACGATCCAGACGGGCGACGAAGGGAAGCTGGTCAGCGTGGTCCTGATCGAAGAGGGCCTCAAAATTGCGAAGGAACTGTACCTCGGCGTCGTCGTCGATCGCGAATCGGGCGGACCGATGCTGATCGCGTCGTCTGAGGGGGGCATGAACATCGAAGATGTCGCGCACAACACTCCCGAGAAAATCATTCACGAAGCATTCGATGTCGAAGCGGGGTTGCTCGGTTATCAAGCCCGCAACGTGGCGTACCGGATCGGCCTCGAAGGAGTCGCCGTCCGCAATGCCGAGAAGCTGCTGAAGCAACTCTGTCAGTTCTTCATCGACAAAGATTGCAGCATGGTCGAGATCAACCCGCTCGTCGTAACGGCCGACGGCGATCTGGTCGTCGGCGACGCGAAGGTGACGTTCGACGACAACGCGATGTTCCGGCATCAAGACCTGCTGCCGCTCCGAGACCTCAACGAAGAGGAACCGAACGAAGTGGCCGCTCAAAAATTCGGGCTGAGCTACGTGAAGCTCGAAGGAAATCTCGGGTGCCTCGTCAACGGAGCCGGTCTGGCGATGAGCACGATGGACATCATTAAGTACCACGGCGGTGCCCCGGCCAACTTCCTCGACGTGGGTGGCGGCGCGAACGTCGAGCAGGTCACAGAAGCCTTCCGCATCATCCTCGCCGACCCCAACGTGAAGGGTGTTCTCGTCAACATCTTCGGCGGCATCATGAAGTGTGACACGATCGTCACCGCACTGCTGTCGGCCTACGACACGATCGGCATCAAGGTGCCGCTCGTCGTCCGCCTCGAAGGGACCAACGTGGACCTCGCCCGCAAAATGCTGGCCGAAAGCGGCAAGAAGATCACCATCGGCACCGACCTCACCGACGCCGCCAAGAAAGCCGTCGCGTCTCTCGGGGCGTGACGACTTCAGGGAGATCAAGGCGATGCTGCGAGATCACTTTCATCCGCCACTAAAAGGGCGACGCCATTGGGAGGCGTTTCACTCCGGCTGGGCTACCAACCTCGCCGCCGAGCTGAATCGCATCCTGCCGCCCAATTGGTTTGCGGAACCGAGTGTTCACTATGGCATTCAAGTCGCGCCGGATGTGGCGACTTGGGAGGCGGTCGAGGTTTCAAGCAGTCCTGTTTCCACACCATTTTCCAGTTGGGAGCCGGAAGCTCCCACAATGACGCTCGACATCGTGTTGACCACCGACATTGTTCAAGTGGACGTTTTCAACGGCGAGGCGGGACCGGTGCTTGCCGGTGCCATTGAACTCATCAGCCCCAGCAATAAGGACCGGCGAGAATCTCGCGATGCCTTCGTCAGCAAGTGTGAGTCGTTTCTTTCCGAGGCCATCGGACTGGTGGTGATCGATATCGTGACCGAACGCCACGCCAACCTGCACAACGAATTGCTGAGCCGTCTCGGCGAGTCATCTGCCTCATCACGCGGGCTGTATGCCTGCGCCTACCGTCCAACCAGCCGCGACGATCATTCCGTCCTCGATCTCTGGCATCATCCGCTATCCATCGGTGGCCAGCTTCCAATGCTTCCGCTCTGTTTGAAAAATGGGCCGCGAGTCCCCATTGACCTCGCAAAAACTTACGCACAAACCTGTGAACAACTCCGTCTGAATGACGTGAGTTTTCCTCCCGCTAACTGCTAATCACTAAAGGCTAACCGCTTCCCATGAGCATCCTCGTCGATCAGAACACACGCATCATTTGTCAGGGCATCACCGGCAAGTCCGGATTGTTTCACTCTCAACAGTGCCGGGCCTACGCCAAAGAGCATCGTCCCGGTGAGAACGTCTTCGTCGGTGGGTGTACTCCCGGCAAGGGCGGCACCGAGATCGACGGCTTCCCCGTCTTCAACACGGTCGAAGAGGCGGTCAAGAAAACGGGAGCCAACTGCTCGCTGATCTTCGTCCCGCCACCGTTCGCCGCCGATGCGATCCTCGAAGCGAACGACGCCGGGATCGGGTTGATCGTCTGCATCACCGAGGGGATTCCAGTTCTCGATATGGCTCGCGTGCATCGGGCGATGGTCGGCAGCAAGAGCCGCCTGATCGGACCGAACTGCCCCGGCATCATCACTCCCGGCGTGGCGAAGATCGGCATTATGCCCGGCTACATTCACCAGCCCGGCTCGGTCGGACTCATCAGCAAGAGTGGCACACTGACGTATGAAGCGGCGTGGCAGTTGGGGAACGTGAACCTCGGCCAATCGACGGCCATCGGCATCGGCGGCGACCCGATCATCGGGACGACCTACATCGACCTCCTCGAAATGTTCCAGGCCGACCCGCAGACCGAATCGATCCTGCTGATCGGCGAAATCGGCGGCAACGCCGAAATCCAAGCCGCCGAGTACATCAAAGCCCACGTCACCAAACCGTGTGCCGCCTTCATCGCGGGAGCGACCGCTCCCCCCGGCAAGCGCATGGGCCACGCGGGAGCCATCATCTCCGGCGGCAGCGGTACCGCCGCCGAAAAACAAGCGGCCCTCGAAGCGGCCGGAGTCGAAGTCGCCCAAAGCCCCGCCGACATGGGCGCGGCCGTGCAACGTGCGATTGCGAAGAGGAAGTAGGCACAATCCGCCACCCCGCGATTCCATGCGGAAGATGGAATCGAGATGAACAACGGCTGTCGGGAAACGATTGGACGAACACGGATTGAACGAACATAGAGCAGCGGATGCTGGAGGTGAGTTGATGGCACGAGAGATCTGGTCCTTCTTTACCGGCGCGGGTGGACTGGATCTCGGACTGGAACGTGCCGGGCTGGCCCCGACACTCTCCGTCGAGATAGACGGTGATTGCTGCGAGACGATGCGACTCAATCGCCCCGATTCGGATGTGTGGGAAACTGACGTGTGTGGTCTCGATGCCGCTGCGTTGAGGGAACATCGGCAACACTCGGCAGATGTCTTTCTCATGGTGGGTGGACCGCCGTGCCAGAGCTTTTCATCCGGCGGTAAGCGGGCCGCGCTGTCGGACCCGCGCGGCAATCTGATTTACACCTATCTTCGCCTGATCGATCAGGTGCGTCCCAAGTATTTTGTGTTGGAGAACGTCGCTCAGTTGGTCACGGCGGCCATCAAGCATCGCCCCATCTCGGAACGCCCCGGCAAGGCGTGGAACCTCAGTTCGTATCACAAGAGTCGTTCGCAGGGCGATCACACCGTGCCGCCCATGGAACCGGAAGAACTGTCCGGCTCTGCGATCCGACAAGTCTTTTCTGAGATGCGTACGCTGGGTTACACACTGAACTTCGCCGTGTTGGATGCTGCCGATTTTGGTGCGGCACAGCATCGCTACCGGTTTGTCATGCTGGGGGCACGCGAAGGACAACCGGTCGCAATGCCCAAGGCAACGCACGGGGTGTTTGCCACGACGAGAGCGGAATGGCAAACACTTCGAGACACCATCTTCGACTTGCGCCTCGATCCCGGTCCGCACTCCGAATATACGCCCGAGATGGCGCGGTATTTCGCACTCGTCCCCCCCGGCGGAAACTGGCGTCACTTGCCCGATAAGCTTCAAGAAGAGGCGCTCGGTTCAGCCGCGTTCGCGGCAGGCGGTGGTAAGACCGGCTTCTTCCGACGGCTCTCGTGGGACGCCCCATCGCCCACCATCACCGGCCGGTCGAATCGCAAAGCCAGTGCGGTCTGTCACCCCGATACGATCCGACCACTCTCCGTCCGAGAGTCTGCCCGCTTACAGGGTTTTCCCGACGATTGGCCGTTCGCCGGTTCGATGAGCAGCCAGTACATGCAAGTTGGAAATGCGGTCCCAGTCGATCTCGGAGCCGCCATCGGAGCCGCCGTCGTTCAACACGAGGGACATCGCTCTCAGTCCGAACTCACCGCCGTGACAGACTTCGACCAACTGCTCTTCCACGCGACCGAACGACTGCGTTCCACCGCACGGAACAAACGAGGTCGCAACCCTCGCCAGAAACTCTTGTTTGCGGAGTCACTCGCGGAGGCAGACGAATGAGCCGAGTGCAGCACGTACCGGCAGGCCATCCGCTGAACCGTCTGGAGTCAAACTTGAAGGCTCGTTTCATCCAAGCGCAGGGCGAGATGATCGACTTCGAGTTTGCCACCACCGGCGCACTACTCCGCCGCGTGTTTGATGATTTGAAGATGACGCTGGAAATCCCGGAGTCGATGGCCGACCAACCGGTTCGCGGTATCTCGGACCTGAACTATAAGAACCTCGTCATTTTCTTTGGCGACCTCCTTCGCACCAACAACGTTCCGGAGCAAGCCAATCGCCGACAGGCGGCGAGCCTTGCTCATCGCGTGCAGCTATTGCGGGCTTTTCGCGATCCAGACCAAATCGTTCGTGATACTTGCGACAAGGTCTCGGAAATTGTTGCCGGATTTCCGCGTCGCGCCGAAGATATTCAGCGTGGGCGTAATCCCGGCGATGTTCTCGACCCCTACATTCTTGCGGCTTCACAGCACTTGGTTTATGGCGGTGATCTGGAAGAAACATTCACCGCCACGGTGGCACACAAGATTTTGATGATGATCGAAGGTTTGCTGGGACATCTTCACGAAGACGTGATCGGAGCGATGCGTGGGAATGTTCGAGCACCGGAGCCGCGCGTAGCGGATCAAGAAACGCTCGACCCAACGAGCCATCCGTTTCCCGGCGCTGACATCGTGCAACCTCCGCTCGGAAAGGCACGGCCACTGCGATTTCATCAAGTGAAGAGCAAGACCGGATCAGCCAAGGGGGGCGATGGTCGTCGGCTCGGGCTTCAATTGCTGGAGTTGCAACGACTGTACGGCGGAGAAATCTTCTACGACGCTCTGATCGGAAATACCCTTGCGGGGCCATCGTTCGATGGCAGGCGTTCTCCGAGCGGCCCCCGGTGCAATTGTGCTTGTTGGCGAGTCCGCCTTTGAAGCACTGACCGGATCGTCGATCGGCCCCGAACTCTTGCTTCGGCTGTATCAGGCTGCCTTTGAAGTGTCAGCGCAACAGAGCGGATACCGGATTCAAGATGTCGTCGAGGCGGTCTATGGCACATTCCGACAACGAGCCGCTGACGCAGGAGAAACATTTCTTGACGCCATTCTGCACGATGCCATCAGCGGCTCGCCCGAGGAACAAGACAGCCGAGTCTTCCGTAGAGGTCGCAACAAAGTGGATCAATGAAGATCGCAACGTGTGAGCGATTCAACCTGTAAATTAAGAAAGTCAATCATGCCGATCACTCAACTCGACCAACTGAAACAGTTCACCACCGTGGTCGCCGACACCGGGGATTTTGAGTCGATGAAGCAGTATCAGCCGCGCGATGCGACGACGAATCCGTCGCTGATTCTCGCGGCGGCGTCCAAGCCGGAGTATGTGCATCTCGTCGATAAGGCGGTCGCGGATCGGAAAAACTCGGGGCTGACGGGGGCCAAGCGGGTCGAGGACATCATCGACCATGTCCTCGTCAATTTCGGAATGGAGATTCTGAAGATCGTCCCCGGCCGCGTCTCGACTGAGACCGATGCGCGGCTGTCGTTCGACACGAAGGGCAGCATCGCCAAGGGCCAGCAACTGATCGCCCTCTACGAACAGAACGGCCTCCCCCGCGAGCGAATACTCATCAAGATCGCCTCGACGTGGGAGGGGATTCGTGCCGCCGAAGTCCTCGAACGCGAGGGCATTCACTGCAACCTGACGCTGCTGTTTTCGTTCGCGCAGGCCGTGGCCTGTGCCGAAGCGGGTGTGCAGCTCATCTCACCGTTCGTCGGACGCATCCTCGACTGGTACAAGGCCGCGATGAAGCGCGACTACATCGTCGCGGAAGACCCCGGCGTCGTGTCGGTCACTCAGATTTACAACTACTACAAAAAGTTCGGCTACAAGACCGAGGTCATGGGAGCCAGCTTCCGCAACAAGGGGGAGATCACCGAACTGGCGGGCTGCGATCTGCTCACGATCAGCCCCGCGCTGCTGGGCGAACTCGCCGCCTCGACCGATCCCCTCACGAGGAAGCTCGATGCCGCCGCTGCCAAATCACTGCCGCTCGACAAAGTGACGCTCGACGAAAAATCATTCCGCCTGCAATTGAACGACGACGCGATGGCGACCGAGAAAACCGCCGAGGGTATCCGCAAATTTTGCGCCGACATCGTGAAGCTGGAGCAACTCATCGCGTCCAAGCTCGGCTGAAGCCGTTAGAATTAAAACCTGTCCAAGAACAGCGTAGCAATTTGTAGGATGGGCACTCCTGCCCGTCCGGCTTTGGTACGGAAGAGCGGACGGGCAGGAGTGCCCATCCTACAAAGGTGTCCGTGGACGGGTTCATACCTTGGTGCCATCGACTTGGGGTGTTCCGAGAGATTCAGCCCATTTCACGATTCAAGGAGACCGGTTATGCGCTACACGAACGCCGAATACGCTCTCATCTGGTCCGTGGTTGTCACGGCATCACTGTGCCTGTCCACGGTCGCTTACCTGCGCGGGCCGATGCGAGGCATCCTCACTCATCGTTGTCAGTCCGAAGACCGTGCCTCATTTTGGCTGGCCTTCTCGAACATCGTCGTGGTACTGCTGCCCATGATTTTTCTGCTGTCCGCCTATGTCTCCGGTGGAGCCGCAGAGAATCCGTTCGTGACGGAGTTGGCCATCCAAGTGAGATGGTCGCTGTTGGGACTGTTCCTGTCCGTGATCTGCTTGGCGGTTGTGGTGGCCAGCATCCCGACAGAGTCGCGCCACCAGATCAGTGTCGATGACCATCAGGTCGAAGATCTGAAACGGCTGCTGGCCAAGGTCGATGAGGTGCGGGCGCGTGAAATTCTCAAACGACCCACTGTGGGATGACACGTTCGTGGCCGGTTTGCACCAACCCTTCACGCCTCTTGTGGTTCAACTGCAACCAGGAGGAACAAGAAAATGGGGGGACAAGAAGATGAAAACCAAACCGGGCTACTTCTTCTCCCATCTTCTTGTCCAACATTTTCTTGTTGATGTCTTCCAATGGTCGTTTGTTGACCGCAGAGTTCGGTGAATCATGCGACGCCTCGTGACCTGTCTGCTGTTGCTCGGTGCCGTCGTGTATGGCTCGGTTCGGTGGTTCGAGCATCGGTTGGAAGTCGGTGGCCAAGTCGCCGGCGTCGAGGTTGCGTTGCCTGCTGGTTTCGAGCCGCTTGTCGCACAGATCGAACTGATCCGGCCGCTGCATGAGAAGAAGAGGCCGAACCAGCCGGGCGACTGGCTGGAACGCTTTCCCGAGGGAGGCCAATCCTTCGGGCACTACGTGCAATTCCGTAGCCGTAAGCCTCTGAAGGACGAGTACCAGACGATCTACGTCCAGCCGCTCGGCGAGTTCGATGAGACTCAACAGCGTCTCGCCAAACAGACGGCCGAGTTTATGGGGCATTTCTTCGGCAGGCCGGTTCAGTTGCTGGAGGCTCGGCCGCTGGACGGCATCCCGGAAACTGCTCATCGAATGCGAGACGACAAGCAGCAGATTCTCACGACATGGATCTTGGATGATGTTCTCCGGCCGCAGCGTCCGGATGATGCGATTGCGGTGATCGGGCTGGTCACGTGTGATCTGTGGTCGGGAAGCTTCAACTGGCTGTTCGGTCAGGCATCGATCCTCGATCGAGTCGGCGTTTGGTCACTGCACCGCAATGGCGACCCGCGCGAAAGCGACACCGCGTATCGACTCTGCCTGCGGCGCACGCTGAAGACCGCCGTCCACGAAACCGGCCACATGCTCGGCATCCCGCATTGCTCCGCCTACGAATGCGGCATGAACGGTTCCCGCAGCCGCGAGGAAAACGACCGACAACCGCTGGAGTTCTGTCCCGAATGCCAGCCGAAAATCTGGTGGACCTGCGGAGCCGATCCCGTGAAACGCGGCCAGGCTTTGGAGCAATTCGCCAACGAGAACGGGCTGACCACCGAAGCCGCCGTTTGGAAGCGGCAGTGGGCGGCGCTGCAACATCAACCGTAACAATCCAAATTAGGTACATCCAAGGTTTTGGGGGGATTCCAATGAGGGTGACGAAGTCCGTCGTTTTGATCCCGAAGGGATGCCAACCATTAGCCGGGGGTTGAGCGTCCGCGCCCCCCCGGTACGACGGCACAGAAAGGGGATTTGCATCCTGAAGGGATGCTGGCCAGCTCAGAATGTCTCCCCATTTCGCGAGGCGAGCATCCCTTCAGGATGCCACCGCCAATTGCCCAACCCCTTCCGGGGGTGTCGCTTCGCTCAACCCCCGGCTAATGGCTGACATCCCTTCAGGATGAAGACCGGCCGCCGTCGTTCATCGCTCTCCAAATGAGTCCC
>JAYSQC010000629.1:0-10829 GCA_043721755.1 Schlesneria sp. | reverse complement strand
AACGCCCCGCGCGTTGATGGGGAACAGACTCGAACGTCGCTCGACGCGCGGGGCGTTGCCCACGCGGTTAAACAACGCAACCGAACAACTTAAAATTGGCGGACCACTAGGCTGGCATAGCATCGCCCCTTTGGGGCGGAAATCCCCAACAGCGCAACTTCAAAAAGCGTCAGCGAGGGAGTCAAACACGCAGTAAAGCAGGAAGAACTCCCCCGCTGACGCTGCGGGTTACTTGGCGTTTTTGACAAAGTGAGTGCCACTGGACAGACGCCGCCCCGCTCGGAAATGTCTCACTCTGGGCCTCATGGCGTATCGCGTCACGCCGCATCACAACGCCCGGCGGTGATGAGTGTCTCCAGTTCATCGGCGATCTCGCCATTCAACGTCGCTTCCAATTCGATCAGGCAGTCGGCGGCATACGATCCGTCCATCAAGCGGTGATCGTAAGAGAGCGTCACGCGACAACACCCGGCTTCGTCCAGCGGCCCGAACGTCAGGTTGCTGGTCAGGAACGCCGGCGGGTCTTGAATCTCGACCCCTTTCGATGCCAGCGTCGTCAGGAAGAACGTGCCGACTCGCTTGGCTCGCTTACTTCCCGCCATGTTCAGTGTCCACCACCAGATGCACCGACGCAAAAACTTTGGCAGCCCGCTGAGTTGCCACTGAAACGGAAAGATCTTCTCGACCGGCTCGGTCTGGTACTTTTCCAAACTCAGTTGCAGCTCGATCAACGCGCGGGACTCCGGCCGCAAGAACCTCGACCACAGCACCCACGGTTCACCCCGATGATCGCGATGCGTGGCCAGCATCCCCACGCTGTGAGGATGTTCGAGAACATGCGGCCACGGCCACGCGACATAAGCCTGACGCAGCACGTTCCGTTTCGACGCGACAATCGCAAACGCCTTGATGAACAGCAGCGACCACGACACGCGCACCGGCAACTGCGACCGCAGCTCCGCGATGCGAGACAACTCGCATCGTCGGTCATGAGCACACGTCGGCACCTGCCGGTTGTAGTGCAGCACGTCAATCGTCAACCGCCGACTGCGCGACAGATTCAACCGACGAACTCGTCCTGCCCCCGACATCCTGTCTCCGATCTCACCGAAATTGAAAGTTGTTTGATCGCAGCTTCAAAACCAAACGCAGCGTGAGCGGAAGCAGTTCCTTGTGGGATGCCCCGTCGCCCCCGCTCACGCCGCGCGTGGCTGCAAGCAGCCTGTTGCGTTGCAAAACTGTTCCACCGGGACCAGCCCCACGTTTTTTCGACAGGCTGCGAAGTTCCGCGCGAGTTCTAGGCTTTGTCGGAAAACTCTGGCGCGACCAACGTCTGTTTGCAGGTGTCCCGGACGCTTTGAGCGTCCGGGACACTCGCTCGACCGTTTTCCGACAATGCCGAACAGACCTCCCACGTCGATTGACAATGTCGCCGCGCGAAAAAATTGCCGGATGCGATTTCGAACACTCGACGCACCCGGCAATTCTGTCAACTTGAGAACGGGGCAGCCCGTATCACTTGATCGGCACTTCAAAAGAACCTGGAGACGTTGGCGTTGTAGAAGTCGGCTTCGAGGTACTCGAGCGCCAGCGCGAAGTTCAGAATGTCGATGTCGTTGTCGTCGGAACGTTCCTCGCTGAACGAAAGCGGCGGGCCGCCGTTCAAATCGACGACGAAAGGCGAGACCGCAGCGACCACGGCATCGACACCGATGGGTGCCTCGAAGTCAGCATTCAACTGCGTAATGGGGAGGTTGAGCGCGGCATTAATGAATCCGGAATGGCGTGACTCGACGGAACCGATCGAACCGGCTGCTGCGAGGTAAGCCGGATCGTTGATGGCCGGTGCGGCAGCGACGTACGCCCCGGCACCCGTGTTCTCGAACGCACGTGCCAGCGTTGCGAAGGCCTTCAGATTTCGTTGTGCAAGTTTGACGAATGTCGGCTTGGGGCGGGCGAGGTCACCCAAAGCGGCCTCAAGGAACGTCACGTGCGCATTCTCGTGCTTCTGAATCGATTGAAATGCCCGTTTCAAGTACGCGTTGTTCAGATTGCCAAACACCAACCGCTGTTGAGCGATCCGTGCCACCTCAGAGATCGGAGACGACTCAGCGGCCGCCGCGACCCCACCGTAACCGATTCCTGCGAGAGCGGCCGTTCCCAGGCCCGTTGCCAATGACAAGAATGACCGCCGCGATGGCTGGTCAACATCACTTCTCAGGCCACCGCCCGGAGGACTCATTTCTCTTAACTCTTCACGATTGTCGTAACGCATTTTTCAAAGCTCCCCTACAAAGGACGAAAAGGAAACGATCCGCTTGGACACTTTCGGCTCTGGCACAACAAGCCCGCCGGTGCATCGTCAACTCGGCACAAAAAATCCGAGCAGGACCAGACGATGCACCGGCAGGCGAAAAAAACGTTGCAGCCCAGCGGCATCGCGACACCTGAAACAGTGTTGCCATGAGTTACGAATTTCTCGGAAGGGCAGATTCAGAATTCTGGCAGGTTCCGGAAAATTCCCGCGGCACGGGAGAAGACCGCGCACTAGCGCGCCGCCTGTGGCTCCAGCGAGGACAGAACCAGACAGACACAACCCGTACGAGTCGTCAGTTCTTCGTGGTGGGTTCCGGCTGCGGAACGGACGTAATCGCCGGGACCGAGAGTCAGGTCGCCGTCGATCATGTCACCCGAAAGAACCAGACATTCTTCGTCGCCCGAGTGCGGATGCGCCGGGAAACGGCAACCCGATTCGATCTTCATCAGTGTGGTCATTCGACCTCGTTTGCGGTCGGCATTCAGAACGCGAACGCTGGCACCCGGTGCTCCTGCCGAGCGCCATCCGGAGCCGTCTGCTCGATGCACGATTCGAGGCGGCGGAGTTTTGTCCGAAACCTGAGCGGTTGGCGGCACCACCTGCAAATCGACCTCTTCGGAACGGAGTCGCGTTAGGAGCGCCGCCTTGATACGTGGGTCGGGAGTGGCCTGCTCCAGAGCGGTGCCGAGTGCTGCCACGACGACATCCCAACTTCGCACCGCCTCCCACAACGGCTCATCGCCGTTGTTCAGTCGCTGCTCGACTTCAGATCGTTCCGCGTGCGCAAGCGCGCCGGCAGCGTAAAGCGCAGCCAACTCTTCCAACGGGGCTTCAATGAAAGAGGAACTCGTCAAATGTGGCGGCCCGGCATTGTGAGACAACTCAGTACCGTGAGGAATATCCGTATCATGAGGACTCGATGTCATGCTTGCACTTCCTTGGTGAGTCCACCGAGCAGATCTCGCAGCTTCAGCATACCTTGACGAATCCGCGTCTTGGCCGTGCCCAATGGAATCGACAACTCGTCGGCAATTTGTTGATGCGACAACCCGCTGTAGTAAGCGAGCTGAATGGCACGACGCTGGTCTTCATTCAGACACTGCAGCGCAGTTCTCACTCTATCTCCCAGCTCGACAGTCTCAAGATTGGCTGACGGACTCTGATCGTTGGACGGCTCCGTGGCGATTTCTGGCATGGCTGAACGGCCTCGCCGACGCAGGGTGTCGATCGCACGCGATCTGGCGATCAGCAGTAGCCACGCCACGGGATCGGCTCGATTCTGGTCGTAGCTGGCCGCAGTTCGCCAGACCTGCCAGAACGTTTCTTGAAGCACATCATCCGCGTCCCGCCGATCCCGCAACAATCGAATCAGCAACGCCAACACTCGACCAGAATACAGGTCGTACAGCTCCCCAAACGCAGGCTTCTCGCCCGCGCCGACTCGAACCAGCAACTGTTGGTCTGCTGCACGCATCATCACTGTGTTATCAGGCTTGTCGAATTCATCTGATCACCGATCAAGCGGCCCCGGAGTCGTAATTGTTGGGCTGACCGGACTAGAAAGCCCGGTCGAACCGAAACTCGGCCGCGTTGTTCTACCCGATGGATTACGCACCAGCGTGCGAATTGGATTCATTCTTTGAACTCGGCCATCATTTTCAAATCGCAGTCAAGAACATCCATCCAGTCGCGACCAGTACAGCTCAGCTTGGTGTTCCTCGTGCGGTGAGTCGGATCACCAGCGTTCGACGTGGCCGCCGGTGCGGCCCAGAAACGAAACAGCCCCCGACAAGTTCAGGGGCTGGGTGTTGAGGGATCATGTCGGACGAAGCCACTCGGTTCCTCGACAGCATCAGGTGAAGTGGCGGCTTCCGTTGGAGACTATCTCGAGTAGTACAACCCGAAGCCTGATCTGCCGCCGTACCCCATCCCACCGTAGGGCGAGCCATAGCCACCGTACCCGCCATAGGCTCCGCCGGAATAACCGTAATGCTGGCAACTCGGTTGTGAGTAACCGTAGCTCGGAGCAACGACTACTTGCGGTCGATAGACCTGATACTGCGAGTATCCTGAGTAGGAATGGTGATGGTGCCCAGAATGGTGATGAGCGGAATGATGGTGATGACCCCCATGCCCGCCATGATGGTCGTACGCCGAGGCCGATCCGGCAGCGAGACCCAACCATCCGAACAGTGCCACCGAACTCAACAACGTGCTTCTCAACATGATGCCCTCCACTTTCTGTTTGGGGAACGCCCTCGATTCTTCCTCGGGCTGACCGGAGTGACCTATTGCAGCGTGCGTGCCAATCGTCAGCGAACCTTGCCGTTGCACGCAGAAGCTGACGTACCGAAACCTGCCGCGCCAGCGAAGGAAGGAGCCACGGCATCCTTCGCTGGCGCGGCAGGCTTTGATTTCCGATACGACAAGTCGGGTTGATTGCCGAACGAAGCCGTCGTCGATTTGAATCAACTCGTCATCAATTCGCGCACGTCCTGTCTGCCGATCAGCCGCACTTCGCGCAGCGGGGGCTTTGGACTAGAACGCGACCGCCTCTGAATTCGTGGAGTGTCGCTCATGTCGAATCCGCCGTTTCCGTACAGCATCCGCGAGAGTGCCCGCGCGCGATATCTGCGGTTTCGCGTGACGCTCGACAAGGGACTCGAAGTCGTCGTCCCACGCGGGTACGACCGGCGGCGCATTCCCGAGTTGTTGCAAACCAATCAAGCTTGGGTCGATCACGCGCTGCGTCGCGTCGATGAAGCTCGCTCGAAACAGGCGGCTCACGCCGCGCGAACTGTCCCCACGCAAATCGCACTGCCGAGCGTCGGCCGTGTCTGGAACATCGAACTTGTTCCGACGACGGCACGCTCACTGAGCATCATCGAATTGGCTCCCGACCGACTGCAACTGCGCGGCGATGTCGAGAACATCGACCTGTGCGACTCGGCCCTGCAACGCTGGTTGCTGCGTCAGGCCCACGACATCCTCACGCCATTGTTGGCGGCGGCCAGTCGTGAAACGGGGATTCCCTACGCGCGGATGGCACTGCGAAAACAGAAGACTCGCTGGGGTAGCTGCTCCTCGCTCGGCACGATCAGCCTGAACGTCAAACTCCTGTTCGTGGAGCCGGACTTGGTCCGCTACATCTTGATCCACGAGCTGTGCCACGTCCGCCACATGAATCATTCCAAGCGGTTCTGGAAGCTCGTCTCGGCTTACTACGCTCCCTACAAGGAAGCCCATCGGCGCTTGAAGGATGCGTGGCGAAAGATGCCTCGTTGGGTGGCCTGACGCTGAGCAGCCTGTTGAAGAACCGTAGGGTAAGCGTCTCGCTTGCCCGTCTTCCAACGGCACTCACGGGCAAGCGAGACGCTTACCCTACGGTTTCAACGGACCACTAGGCCCCCCATCTGAGAGCTTGGCGGGTCTCCGTGGTGTCAAGAATTTGGGTCGAGGAGTCGGCCAGAATCATTCGCGGCGGTTGCGCCACACGGCGACAGCTTGTTCGAGTTGTTCACCCCAAACTTTGTTGAGGTCTTCCGGAGACGGAACATGGCCGTGGCGGACTTCGCCAAAGTACCAGCAGCAGGCTTTGCCAAGTGAAAACGTGTAAGCGAACGCCATCGCGGCGTTGGCCGTTTGGCCGAGGATCGGGATCAGCTTGAGTGGGGCCTTCACCGCGAATCGCAGCGCCATCTGACCAGCCGCCGCGCCCGCCATCTTCGTCAGCAGTTCGATGTTCATCTTCTGATCGTACAAGTCGGCCAGCACGTAGATCAGTCTCGTTTGCAGGGCCATCACGGCGGGAATATCGACCAGCGGCAACGGGGTCGCCGCCGCCGTGGCCGCGAGACTGCTGTACTTGATGATCGTCGGCAATGCCCGTCGCGCGGTGAGGTCGGCCAGCGACCTGCGCACGTCGTCCAGATGCAGCAGCGCCTGTCGGCACGCAGCAGGCAGGACTTCGATCAACGCCTCTTCCAGCCGTCGCCCGCCGAACTCTGGCTGCGCAAACCCTTCTTCTGGCTTGGTCAAGTCGATGGGCACGATCCGGTCAACGAGATCACTGAACCGCTGTTGCTGCTCGGCAAGCGAGCGTTGCAAGTTGGGGTTGAGGGTCGAGTGTCGAGTGTCGAAGGAAGAAGAAGAAGAAGCTTCTGTTTCTTTCTCTGAACGTCGACCCTCCACCTTCGACCCTCGACCACTCCCAAACGGGTCCGGCTCGGGATGCTGCTCGAACGGATAGGCTTCGTGGAGACACGTCAATGCGAGCACCACCGGTCGCGTGGGGCGAGCAGCTCGCACTTGCTTGAGTGGCTCGATCAATTCAGCCAGCGCGTGGTCCATCACTCGCGCCACGACGACGATCACATGCGTCTGCGCGTCGAACGTCGCGAGGTCTTCCGCCGGATCGTATCCGACTTCTCCAAGGCCGCGCGTGTCGAGGAACTTCACGATGGGCTGGTCGCTCGTCGGGAAGTCGTACTGCGACGACGCCGTGGTCTGAGGCCGGAAGCCGTTGCCGATCTCGGCAGTCGTCGCGCCGGTGAGGTATCGCACGATCGACGACTTCCCGCTGCCGGTCTTTCCAAACAACCAAATGACCGGGACCGGAGTCTTCTTCAATAACTCCTCGCGCTGCCGCTCGAACTGCTCATCGGTGAGCGATCCGAACCCGAACCACGATTTGAAACGATCGAACATGGCAAGCTTCATGGAGTTCCCTTCGCCCGAGAATGGTCGCCGTATTGGCAGTCGGGGGCGAAGATTACGTGAGGTCAGGAAGGGCTTTCGCGGCGGCGTTTTCCAACTGAATCGAGCATGATCAACATTGCTAACGAGCTATCCGCTGACGTGCCAAGGCTGACGAGCGTTAATCTCACAATAGCTTGACGCTTGACCGATGCAGTCGACATCAAGCCGCCGCGCGGACTAGCGAGTTGCGAACCACGCCGATAAGTCAGGCTTAGGGGTAAAAACTGCTAGGCCATCAAGGCTACAGAGTGCCGGTCGCTTGACGCACCAAAAGGAACTGCCATAATCCGCCCCCGTCGCTTTGGCGATGTGCGGGTGTAACTCAGTGGTAGAGTACCACGTTGCCAACGTGGTTGTCGTGGGTTCGAACCCCATCACCCGCTCTTCTCCTATCGGTGCGATGACCGGATGTTTCCGGATCGCGACTGGTCGGTCGATAGTCGCGTGCCGCGAGTTTTGATCGGCGGCAATTTCTTTGCCCAAGTTCGACTTTGGGCGAGCCGTGATGTGTACTTCTGGCTGATTGTATTTACGTGAGGAAGTGACTGTGACACAGGCCGATGCTGCGGTGGCGGAAGCGACCGATGATGATGTCGAAGAAAAGAAGTACCACCTGTCCTTGGAAGTTGATATCCAGGCAGTGGGACCGTGTCGGAAGCATGTGCGAGTCAAAGTTCCCCGGAATGACATCAGTCATTTCGAAGGACTGGCGACGGAAGAGGTCGTGAAGACGGCCGATGTCCCCGGTTTCCGTAGGGGTAAGGTTCCGGCGAAGCTCGTTCGACGGCGGTTCGTCGATCAGATCGCGGATTCGGTGCGGCAGCGCGTCCTCATGCTGAGCTTGGAGCAGCTCGCAGAAGAAAACTCGCTCGACCCAATTAATGAGCCTGACTTCGATGTCGAAAGCCTGAAGATTCCCGAAGAGGGCGACTTCGAGTACGAGTTCGACGTGGAAGTCCGTCCCGATTTTGACATCCCCAGCTATGATGGCTTGAAGATTCAGCGTCCCGTCCGGGAAGTGGCCGGCGACGACGTGACGGCGTACTTGAAGAAGTTTGTCGGCCAATACGCGACACTTGTCGATCACGATGGTCCGGCCGAATCTGGTGACTTCGTTGAGTCGAGCATCGACTTCTCTCGAAACGGCCAGCCTTATCGCGGAATTTCCTCAGTGAGCCTGCGACTGGTTCCGACCATTCGGTTTCGTGACGCTGAGATCGCAGGCTTCGATACGTTGCTGGCTGGTAGCACTGCTGGCACGGTGAAGACATTCGATGTCGTGATCTCAAGCGAGGCCGAACAGATCGAAATGCGTGGCGAAAAGCTCGCGGCAACGATCACTGTTCGCAAGGTTCAACGACAGCAGTTGCCCGAACAGAACACCGCGTTCTTCGAGCGAATTGGCTACGGCGATGAGTCAGAGTTGCGAGACGAAGTCGAAGGGATGTTGCGACGCCAAGTCACGTATGAGCAACGCCAAGCCTGTCGTCGCCAAGTGCTGGAGAAGATCACGGAGTCTGCGACTTGGGACTTGCCTGAGGCCTTGGTTACCAAGCAAACAGAGAACGCGCTTCGCCGCGAAGTTCTGGAGATGCAGCAGGCGGGCTACACGACTCAGCAGATTTTGGCGCGTGAGAACGAACTCCGTCAGCAGTCCATTAGTTCGACTCGACAGGCACTCAAAGAGCATTTTGTGCTCGACCGAATTGCCACCAAAGAGAGCATCGAAGTCACGCCGATCGACATCGAGTCCGAAATCAACATGATGGCGGTGCAGCGTGGCGAGAGTGCCCGAAAGGTGCGTGCCCGCCTGCAAAAGAGCGGTGTGATCGAGAATCTCGAAGCCCAGATTCGCGAACGTAAGGCCGTTGATCTCATTCTGAGGTCGGCTCAGTTTGAAGATGTTGCCGCTCCTATCGCGACGGATAGCGACGATGTTCAGGCGTTGTCGCAGTCGATCTGTGGAATGTCGTCGGTCGTCGTTGATCCCAACGACGAGGACGACGGCAAAAAGGCGTGAACGACTCTTTCGTTTGACGATGAACCTCCAACCGGCTGCCTCCAGCCGGTTGTTTTTTTGGGTGATTCATCGGACTTGTCGAGAACGGACCCAGAGCCTACTCTTCCCCGCCAACTTGCTGGCGGGGAAAATGTCCGATCGCTGCTGAGATAGGCGTAACCAACCCCCTGTTTTGTCTTATTTAACCGTAACGAGGGATTCCGAATGCTGGAGTCGATGTCACGTTCGTTTAGCCCTCAAGCCAATGCGTCTCGCGATTACTCGCGGCAGCGCCAAATGGGCATTGGCGACTTGCTTTTAGAAAACCGGATCGTCTTCCTCGACGGTCCCATTCATGATGCCAGTGCCAACGTCATCGTGATGAAGCTGCTCTATCTCCAGTCCGAGAACAAACACCAGGACATCCATTTCTACATCAATTCGCCCGGCGGATCGGTCACCGCCACAATGGCGATTTATGACACGATGCAGTTCATTCAGTGCAGTGTCGCGACGTATTGCGTGGGAATGGCGGCCAGCGGCGGAGCGATCCTTGTCGCCGGTGGCACCAAGGGAAAGCGGTTCATACTTCCTCACGCCAAGATGATGATTCATCAACCGCACGGTGAGGTCGGTGGCCAAGTTTCCGATATCGAGATTCAAGCGAAAGAGATTCTTGAAACACGCGACATTCTGAACGTGATCCTCCATGAACACACCGGCCAGCCTGTGGAAGTGATCGCCAAGGACACCGGGCGAGATCGCTATCTGAATGCGATGCAAGCCAAGGAATATGGCTTGGTTGACGAAGTCCTCTCCAAATCTTCCAAGATCAAATCGACACCGTGAGCCAGCCTCCGGTGGCGACCCTTTGGTCTCGCCTTGAGCGATGATCGCCGACTCGATTTTCAATTTCACTCCGTCCACATTAGCGAGCTTGCGATGACTTCCCTCGTTCCGTTCGTAATCGAAAAGAATGGCCGCGAAGAGCGGGCCATGGATATCTATAGCCGCCTGCTGCGTGACCGGATCATCCTGCTGGGAAGTGCCATCAATGATGATGTCGCCAACAGCATTGTGGCCCAGTTGCTGTACCTTCAGTTTGAAGATGGCAAGACGGACATCTCGCTGTACATCAACAGCCCCGGTGGTTCGATCACGTCTGGTATGGCGATCTACGACACCATGCAGTTCGTGACCTGCGATGTGGCGACGTACTGCATGGGCCAATGTGCCAGCATGGGTGCGATGCTGCTCACCGCTGGCACGAAGGGGAAGCGGTTTGCACTGCCGAACAGCCGCATTATGATTCATCAGCCGTTGGCCGGAATGCAGGGAACGGCCGTGGAATTGGAAATCCACGCGAAGGAAGTCCTGCGCACCAAGCGACGCATGAACGAATTGATGCTCAAGCACACCGGCCAGACGTTGGACAAGATCGAGAACGACACCGATCGCGACAACTTCATGTCCGCAGAAGAAGCCCGCTCGTACGGCTTGATCGACGCCGTTTTGGAAAAGCTGCCGATGCCACCAGCCGCGACGCGAGCCTGACTTCGCAGCCTGTTGAAAAACGTAGGGTAAGCGTCTCGCTTGCCCGTGAAAGCAGTGAAAAAAGGGGCAAGCCAGAGGCTTACCCTATGTTTTCAACGGGCTGTTAGGTGGACGCCGCGAAATAACCTACCAGCCGGACGTAGCAGAAGTCGTGAGACTTCTCGGCCTCAGAACTCTCACGAGTTCTGCTACGGGTAGGTT
>JAYSQC010000628.1:0-13315 GCA_043721755.1 Schlesneria sp. | reverse complement strand
CGCTCACCAAATCACTCCTCAGCCAGCCTCCCCGCACCGCGATCTCCACCGATCCACACGGCCGACGACGTTACAACCAAACATCGCCTCGCGCTAACCGCCCACTCCCCCACGCCAGCCCCGTGTGCGAACTGGCCCTGCACATCCTGCGTAACATCGCCAAAAAACTGCCATCAGGAATGAAGGAGAGTCCTACAGATAAGTGGCATTGCCGTTTCGTGAAGAACGGCATTGAAGTTATCGTGACTGTCCGCATTGGGATAGACCTCTGGAATTACATCGCCGGTCACAATTTGGCGTTCATGGAAATCTGCACGTCACTGCTGCGTGAAGCCAGCAGAAACGGAATATGGAACGCATGAGTACGTGATTTCGGATCTCCAAGAAATCATCTCGCTTGAGGGCATTCCTGCCGCTTTCAACACAAGGATCCTTCAGCGGTCTCAGCTTGAGTGGCTCTTTTTCTTTGCCCGACACTTCTGCGACGAGATTGTTCCGGGCGAGGTTGGTTTGCTGCCAACTCCCAAATAGTGCAGGGTGGCTGGGGTCGGGCGTCTTCGACCGCCTCCAGCAGGGCGCGATCACCGGGCGGGGTGGCCCTGCTTGATTGCGAGTGACGAAATGCTGGAAGTGCCACTGCTTCGGAGTCTTCGGAGAAGCCGTGCCGAGAGTTAGCGACCTCTGGAGAACACTGCTTCTCCGGAGACTCCGAAGCAGTGGCACGGCTTTGGCGGGGTGGCTCGGCTTGATCGGTTCGCAGTGTCAATGATGTGCCGCGTCTGGTCGGCTATGAAACAAGCCGTTTGATGTGGTGAGTCGCCCCTTCATCGGTCCTGTTGTCAGGGAGCGGCAGAGCGATTTTTTGGAGTCAGCCTGGTTGCATCCGCCCGTCTTCCATGTGGACGACGCGATCGGCGATGTCGAGGATGCGGGTGTCGTGCGTCACCATCAGGACGGAGCTGCCCTGTTCTCGCGCCATCTTCTGGAGCAGCTCGACAGCGTGACGTCCCGAGAGGCTGTCGAGCGCCGCAGTCGGTTCATCCGCGAGGACCAGACGCGGCTCACCGGCCAGCGCGCGGGCGATCGAGACCCGTTGCCGCTGCCCTCCCGACAACGCCGCCGGGTAATAGTCGAGCCGATCGGACAGCCCGACCTTGGCGAGCATCGCATCGACTCGGTGCAGACGGTCTCGCGCGGGGATGGCGGTGTCCAATTGCACCGACATCTGCACGTTCTGCCGCGCCGTCAGGAAGTCGAGCAGGTTGTGGAGTTGGAACACGAAGCCGGTCTGGCGGCGCGTCGCAATCACGTCATCCATCGGTGCGTTGAATAGCTCACGCCCGAGAACCTGCACGCTCCCTTTCATCACCGAACGCAACCCGCCGATCAAACTGAGCAACGTCGTTTTTCCACAGCCCGACGGCCCGGTCAGGATCACGACCTCGCCCGCTCGCACATCGAAGTCGATGTCGAACAGAATCTGCTTCTGCAAATCGCCGTCGCCAAACCAATGGCTCAGACCGCGAATGCAGATGGCGGGCGAAGGTGATGCAGTGACGTTGGACATGGGGACTCTGTGCGGTGGGCGGAGCGAACCCGATTCAAAATGAACGTCGTGCAGCGACCGTTGTCTCCTCGCCCCGGCCTTGCGGGGAGAGGGCTAGGGTGAGGGGCCGTTTGCGGTGAACACGCTTCCGGTGAAACAGGCGGATTAAAAGTAAGACTGAAACCGAAGCCCCCTCACCCTAACCCTCTTCCCGCAGAGCCGGGGCGAGGGGACCAGAGAAGACCTTGTGACTTCCTGCGGTGTAGTTCCTTGTGCGGTGAGTTCCATCTCCGGCGCCGTTCCTTCTAAAAGATCTCGGCGGGATCGGCGGCCTTTAATCGCCGCATGGCGAGCAACCCGGAGACCGTACACATGGCAAACGTCAGGGCAAAAACTTCCAGCGCGCGGTCCCAGGTCACGAACATCGGCAGCATCGTCGCGGCTTTGGCGACGCCGAACAGGCACATCGCCAAGAGCGAACCCGGAATGAAGCCGGTCCCCGCCAGAATCAACGCCTCTTGCACGACGACGCCCGCCAGATAGCGATCCGTGTAGCCCATCGCCTTCAACGTCGCGAACTGCGGGAGGTGGTTGGAGATGTCCGTGTACAGCACTTGATAGACGATGGCGAAGCCGATGACGCAACCAACGATCGTGCCCAGCGTGAAAACGAAGCCGATCGGAGCGGTCTTCGTGAGGAACGCATACTCGCGCAGGACCAGCTCGTCCGTGGTGAGGACCGTGATCTCGCTGCCGTACATCGCGGCGAGGTCTCGTTGGACCTGCCGATGATCGACGCCCGGCTTCAGCCGCAGCACGCCGACGTGAACGGTCCCCGATCTCGGGTCGTTCATGATCCGCAGATAGTTGGCGGTACTGGTGACGAAGTTGCCGTCGGCCTGAAACCCCGCACCGATCGTGGTGATGCCCGCGATGCGAATCTGTCGGCCATTGATCTCCGCCACGACCGGCTTCCCTGTTTGAAACGCCGCTCCGACGGGACCGAACTCGGGCCGCGACGCAATGTCGAAGATCCCCGCGTCGGGAGCCAGCGTCGTGTGCAGCGCGTCTTCCAATCCTGGCGCCTCAAACACCGCGTAGTCCGGCTCCATGCCGAAGACGAACAGCCGCCGCTTCTCACCATTCCACGGGTTCTTCCACATCGCCATGCCGACGTAGAGGGCGTAAACGCGATCAACTCCCTCATGCCCGAGTCCCCGCGCGATGTGGCGTTTGGCGAACGGTTCGAGCTGCATGAACGTCTTGGTACTCGGACTGAGCAACACGAGATCGCCGTGCAGATGCCGCGCGATCGACGTGGCGCTGCGATAGAGCGCGTCGAGGAATCCGAGCTGCATCCACATCAGTAACACGGACACCACGACCCCCGTCACGGCGACCACGAACTTCGACTTGGAGTGCGTGAGCTGCAGCCACGCGATGGGCAGATCACGCGGCATCAGGGCACCTCGCCAGCGCGAGTCAGTTGTTGTCGAATCGGCGGCTGTTGGCGGACGGACGAGGCGTCCATCCTACGTGCTTCGCGCTGATCGCTCGCGTCGCCCACGTCGATGATGACCTCGACCCGCGCGTTTGAGAGTTGCCTGACCGCCTGCGGGACATCCGACGTGAGCTTCACCCAGACCTCGACCACGCGGGCATCGGTGTCGGCGACGGGATCGATGTTGAAGACATCTTTCCTCTGTACGGCGTAGCCCAATCGTTCGATCGTCCCGGCGACTTCCAGCTTCAATGTCGGGATGCGAACGCGCGCTGACTGTCCAATCGCCAGACGTGCAAGGTCCGCTTCGTAGACTTCGGCGATGGCATACATCTGGTCAATGTCACCAATCGAGACGACTCCTTGATCGCCGATCCGTTCGCCCGCACGAGTGTGGACTCGCAACACCGTCGCCACCGAAGGAGACCGAATCTCGGTGACGGCGAGGTCCGCTTCCGCCTGCTTGACAGCCGCTCGTGCTTCATCCACCTGACGCTCGGCGACCAGCACGTCGGTGGGGCGCGGCGTCTTCAAGGACTCCAACTGAGCCTCCGATTGCCGCTTGTTCTGTACCGCCTGGCTCCACTTGAGCTTTGCCTGCTCCAGCATCGACTGCACGCCCGCCTGTCGTTGACTCAGCGCGTCCTCGCGCTTGAAGTCGGCCTCGGCCTGAGACAATTCAAGCTCGTGTCTGGCAATCAATGCCTCTTGAGCCACGATTTCGGAAGGCTTCGACGGGGAGCGGACTTGTGCGAGTTTCGCTTCGGCCAAAGCCAGCAGCGACTGCGCGTGAGCGACCGCTGCGACACGCCGTTCGTGTGAATCCAGTACCGCGATGACTTCGCCCTCGGCCACACGTTGTCCTTCAACCACGTTCAACCTCGCGATCCGCACGCCGTCCGCTGACGACGGCGCAGCCAGCGCACGCACGTCGCCGCGCGGTGCCAATCGCCCCCACGCTCCGACATGCGTCAGTTCCGCCGCAGGAGCGTGAGAGTTCTGCGACGACGAATCGCTCCGCCACGGCAAGACACCCGTTCCCACGCCGATCGCGACCGATGCCGCAATCACCAACAACAGCCAGATCGCCCCGCGACCCCACCGCCCCGCTTCACGCTGGGCCATGATCTACCTCCCGTTCCAACGCGGCAGCAGGCGGCTTGGAACTCAGTTTGTAAAGCAGCCGCAGCACGCTGTCCTCCAAAGGATCGCCCTGCGACAGCAGGCCCAGCATCTGCCAGAGCAACAGGCCGTCCAAGGCCATCCATGTGACAACCTGCCACAAACCATCGGCGGATTGCTCGATCATTCGCGTTCGCATCTCACCCGCATGTTGACGTAGCGGTTCGAGGAGACCGGGATTCACAACCGACGCGGCGATGGCCGCCATCAAGAGCTGCCGCACTTCGGACGCCGGGGCCGCAATGGGAGACGCCTTCGATCCGGCACGCGATTTGGTTCCCGTGGCACTCGCCCGTGATGTCGTCCGTTTGCTCTTCGCTGCTCCCGCAGTCACGTCGCGGCGCAGTTCCGGGAAGGCCACGTCCATCATCGCTCGCACGCGGCGTCCCTTCACCACGGGATCATCGGCCGTCACGCGATCCAATTCGCGCAACAGCCGCTGCACGAAGTGCTCCAGCATCGCCGTGAGGAGCGCATCCTTGGTCGCAAAGTGATGCGTCAACCCTCCCTTGCTGACTCCCGCTTCTTTCGCGACCGCTTCGAGCGTCATCGCCGCAAAGCCGTCGCGTGTGACGACGCGAATCGCCGCATCCAACAATGTTTCGGGAGCCAACATGATCGCCACACTTTCCAACGCGGAACCGCCGCGACAAACCATACGGTTGGCATTCCATACCGTCCGGTCGGTTTTTCGGCAAGCCCGTGCGGCGCGATGGCGCGGCATCGAGTTGTTCCATGTAGGGTGGGACAAGCTCGCTTCGAGCGCCGGCCCACCATCAGGAAATCGCGGGAAGTCATGGTGGGCCGGCGCGGCGATGCGCCGCTGGTTCCACCCTACAGGTTTCGCAGCCCCAACAAGGCGACGGCTCGGCATCAGCGTTCGCAGTTCTACTGGCAGTCGGTCGTTGACGCCGTTAAGTTGCTCCCGCCAGTGATCGGTAAGACAACGACATCATCGACGGGGTCAGCCAAGACCTGCCGGTCACCATGCTTAGTCACACTTCGCCTACTGCCTGCGGACACTCTTCACGATGAATCGCCAATTCGCCGTTACGTTCTCTGCAACACTTCTTTGTGTGATGAGTTCGTTCACGGTCTTCGCCGCCGACCAGCCCCTCGAATTCAATCGCGACATCCGGCCGATTCTGTCGGACAACTGTTTTGCGTGTCACGGCCCCGATGAGAAGACGCGGCAGGCGGGGTTGCGGCTGGATGTGGCCGAACACGCCCAGGCGAAGCTGGCTTCGGGTGTGACGGCTCTCGTGCCGGGGAAGCTCGGTGAGAGTGAGTTGGCTCGCCGGATCGAGACCACTGATCCGACCGATCAAATGCCTCCCGCCGAGAGTGGCAAGACGCTGACGGCGAGGCAGATCGAGTTGCTCAAACGCTGGATCGAACAGGGGGCCGAGTACCAGCCGCACTGGTCGTTCGTCGCGCCGAAGCGGCCGGGGATTCCGCAAGGTAGCCGTCTCGCTCCGCGAGACGAAGCGCGTTCACAAGAGAAGCGTCCTACTGACGAACAGCACTCTACTCTCGAAGCAAGTTCTTCTCGCGATCTCGCTTCGTCTCGCGGAGCGAGACGGCTACCTTGGCCGCTCAATCCGATCGACACCTTTGTCCTTGCACGGCTTCAGCGTGAGGGCCTCGCGCCGTCGCTGCCTGCCGAGAAGGAGCGGCTCATCCGCCGAGTCACGCTCGATCTGACCGGCGTCCCGCCGACGATTGGCGAGGTGGATGAGTTTCTTTCGGATGCCGCGCCCGATGCCTACGAAAAACTCGTCGATCGGCTGCTGGCGTCGCCGCGTTATGGCGAACGGATGACGCTCGACTGGCTCGACGCGGCCCGTTACGCCGACACGCACGGCTTCAACAACGACACGACTCGGTACATGTGGCGGTGGCGAGACTGGACGATCAACGCCTTCAACAGCGGGATGCCGTTCGATCAGTTTGTGACCGAGCAACTCGCCGGAGACCTGTTGCCGAACCCGACACTCGACCAGCGACTGGCGACCGGCTTCAACCGCAACCACGTCATCAATTCCGAAGGAGGCATCATCCCCGAGGAGTACCGCGTCGAGTACGTCGCCGATCGCGTTCACACGACGGCGACGATCCTGCTGGGCCTGTCGCTGGGCTGCGCCCGCTGTCACGACCACAAGTTCGACCCGCTCACGCAGCGCGAGTACTACCAGTTCTTCGCCTTCTTCAATCAACTCGATGAACAGGGTGAGGCGGGTCGCGTCGGCAACGCCGAACCGACGATCAAGGCTCCCACGCCCGAGCAGTCCGCACATGTGAACGATCTCGCGAAACAACTCGCGTCGCTCGACGACACGCTCAAGCAGTGCATCGCCCGCGCGACCGAGACACTGCCCGAGTGGGAGCCGAAGCTGCGCGCCGCGGCCGTGTTGGGCGGAGCCGCGCCTGTTCCGCTGCTCCACTGGAGGCTCAACGAAACGACGGGGAGCGAACTCAGCGAGCAGCGCGATCCGACGCGCAAAGGCAACGTCGTCGGCAAGGCCGAGTGGGCGGCGGGCAAGCTGGACGGAGCACTCCAGCTCGACGGGAACACCCACGTCGAAGCGGGCGATCTCGCGAACTTTGATCGCACAGAAAAATTCTCGTACGGCGCGTGGGTCAACGTCGCGGACAAGGAGGCCGCGACCGTCCTCTCGCGCATGGATGACGCGACCGCCCATCGCGGCTACGACCTGTTGCTGGTCGGCGGCAAACTGACGGCCCATCTCGTCTACCGCTGGCCTGACGAAGCACTGCACGTGGTGTCGAAGACCGAGGTGCCGGTCGGCAAGTGGACACACGTCTTCGCGACCTACGACGGCTCATCGAAGGCCGAGGGCTTCAAACTGTACATCGACGGCAAACGCAGCGAGGTGGAGATCACGAACAACCTCCTCACCGCATCACCCAAGACGACGAAGCCGCTCCGCATCGGACGTCGCACCAACGGCGCACCGTTTCGCGGGCTGATTGATGAGGTTCGCATTTACGACCGTGAACTGACGGCCGAGGAAGTGAGTGCCGTCTCCGAGTCAGACAGCCTGCGCGACTTGCTGGCCCTCGCGCCAGACCAACGCACGCCCGAGCAGACGCAGATCATCGTGAAGGCTTTTCTCTCGCGGCCCGCAGCGGATGTCAGTCCTGACAAGAGTCCCAACAGTTCCTCTGAGCGGGGTGGCGTAAGCCCCCCGGTTCCTGACTCCTCGGTTCCGGCCAAGAGGGCTGACGCCCAAGAACCGGGGGGCTTACGCCGCCCCGCTCAGAAAGATTTCGAGTGGGACGGCGATCAAGCTCGTACTGACTACCAGCGTCTCGTGAAGCAGCGGGCCGACACCGACAAGTTGCGCTCCGAACTGGAGCAGGCGTTCCCGTCGGCGATGGTCATGCTCGAAATGCCCGCGCCGCGCAAGACGTTTCTTCTGAAACGCGGCCAGTACGATGCCCCGGCCGAGGAAGTCCAACCCGATGTCCCTGCCAGTCTGCCGCCGTTCCCCCAAGACGCGCCTCGCAATCGACTCGGCCTCGCGCAGTGGCTCCTCGCGCCGAACCATCCGCTGACCAGCCGCGTCGCCGTGAACCGAGCCTGGAGCCAGTTCTTCGGTGCGGGCCTGGTCGAAACAGTGGAAGACTTCGGCTCACAAGGCCAATGGCCGAGTGATTGGGAGTTGCTCGACTGGCTGGCGGTGGAGTTCGGCGGCAGTCACCAACACGTACCCGGCCCCTCGCTGCAGTGGGACACGAAGCACCTCCACCGCCTGATCGTGACCTCGGCCACGTACCGGCAGTCGTCGCGCGTGACGAAGGAACTTCAAGAACGCGACCCAGCCAACAAGTTGCTCGCGCGCGGGCCGCGTTTCCGACTGCAAGCCGAAACCATTCGAGACAACGCGCTGGCGGTGGCCGGATTACTCAGCGACCGGTTCGGCGGACCGAGCGTCTCGCCGTATCAGCCCGCCAACTTGTGGGACGATGTCGCCGTGGGAGCCGACTACGAAGGAACCGTCTACAAGCAGGACAAGGGGGAGAGCCTCTATCGCCGGAGCATGTACACGTTCTGGAAACGGACCTGTCCGCCGCCGGGCCTCAACATGTTTGACGCACCCGAACGCGAAGTCTGCACGTCGCGCCGGTCGAGAACCAACACCCCGCTGCAGGCTCTCGTGCTGATGAACGACCCCACGTATCTCGAAGCGGCCCGCAAACTGGCCGAACGCGCGATGATTGAGGGCGGCCAGACACCGACCACACGACTCACCTTCGCCTTCCGTCTCGCTCTCTCCCGTGCGCCGTCTCCCGCCGAAGCTGCCGTCCTGCTGAAGGCCCATCAACAACGACTGGCCAAATACCAACAAGACCCCGCCGCCGCGAAGGCCCTCCTCGCGCACGGCGACTCCCCCCGCAACGAGTCCCTCCCCGAACCCGACCTCGCCGCTTGGACCGCCGTGATGAGCCTGATCCTGAACCTCGACGAAGCGATCACGAAGGGGTGACTTGATTAACAAGCCCGACGCGCAAGCGAGGGCTTCGCGTTCAGTCGCGGTTGGCCCTCGTTCCCGGAGATCGAAGTGAAGAGATCAAAGAGAAGAGGGTACAAGACCGAGTTTTGCCTTCCCGACTAATCACGCTTGGCCCTCGCTTGCGCGTCGGGCTTGTCACGGAAGATCGTTCTGAGGAATGTCACATGTCCGAACCACTCGCATTCCTTCTCACATGGACGACGTATGGAACGTGGCTGCGTGGTGATCGTCGTGGCTGGGTTGAAGAGAAAAAGGGCCATCAACAACCGAACGAAGAACTTTACAACTGACAACGCCTGCTGGAGACACCTTGCGTATTGGACTCGCCACAGCGGGAAATCGTCGAACAGACAATCCACGATCACTGTCGCATTCGTGGCGGGGAGTTATTCGCTGTCAATTGCCGAACGAATCACGTTCATGTCGTCGTAGCCGCGTTTCTCAACCCCGACGACGTGATGGGACAATTCAAAAGTTGGTGTACTCGACGATTGAAAGAACAGCAGCTGCGATCTGCACTCAAGCTGATTGTCCGTCGGCGTTGGTGGACGGAAGGGGGAAGCACGAGGTATTTGAACGACGACACGGGTTTGGAAGCGGCGGTCCTGTATGTGAAAGAGTCTCAGGATCGCCCTCACTAGCCCGACGCGCAAGCAAGGGCTTCGCGCTCAATCACGGTCGTCGCTCGCTCGTGAAGATCGAAGAGAAGAAGATCGAAGAGAAGGAACAAGACCGAGTTCTGTCTTCCCGGCTAATCACGCTTAGCCCTCGCTTGCGCGTCGGGCTTGTTTTGAGCGACGGATTGTTGCTCGGCTACTTGCGGCCGAAGACCATGATGGTGATGTCGTCGTTTTGCGGGTGGCCGTTGGCGAATTTGCGGACATCGGCGAGGATCGTTCTGCCGAGTTCGTCGGCGTGGCCTCCCTTGCTGGCGGCCATGAGTCCGCGGAGTCGATCGACGCCGTAGAGGTCGCTGTTGGCGTTCATCGCTTCGCTGACACCGTCGGTGTAGATCACGATCGTTTCACCTTGGACGATGTTGCGCGTGAGTACGTCGTAGGGGAAGCCCTCCACGACACCGATCGGCACGCCGACCGCCTCGTCACCGAATTCCTCGATCGTGCCGTCTGTTTTGCGAATCATGATTGGCATGTGCCCGGCGTTGCCGATCGTCATGTCCCCCGTCTTCACGTCGAAGACGATCAGCACGAACGTGACAAAGCGGCCTTCGATGGCCCGCGTACACATCTGGTCGTTGATGCGGTTGATGGCCTCACCGACATCCTTGACGAAGGTCATCACGTTGGTGACCACGGTCGCGATCCGCGACATCACCAGCGAAGCGGGAACGCCCTTGCCAGCCACGTCACCGAAGGCCAGACAGATTTTGGCACCGTCTTCCATCTCGAAGACATCATAGTAGTCGCCGCCGACCGCCTGAGCCGTGTCATACGAAGCGAAGATTTCCCAACCATCGGGCTTCGGCAATTCGGTGGGGAGCAGCGAGCGCTGCACTCCCCTCGCGATGTTCATTTCCTTGTCCTGCTTCTGCTTCTCCATCGCCGTCACGAGCAACTTGGCTTGTTCGTAGGACATCGCCGCCTGACCGGCGATCGCCATCAGCAGGTCGAGGTCTTCGGGACCGAACTGGTTGAAGGCGTTCTGCGTGTCGATGTTGATGATCCCCATCGGCTCGCCCGACAGGCTGAGCAACGGGACGCACATCATCGAACGAATGGTCAGGTTGGCGATCGACTCGCTGGCATTGAATCGTGAGTCACTCGCCGCGTCTGCCGACAGGATGCCGGTCTTCTCTTCCATCACCGACTTCAAAATCGTGCGGCTCAGCTTGACGGTTTCATCGTCTCCCACGCGACGATGCTTCATCGACTTGGGGATCATCTTGCCGGTCGCTTCATCTTTGAACAGGATGCAACCGCGATCGGCATGAGGGAAGATGTTGAACAGTGTGTCGAGAATTTTAGGAAGGAGGGCGTCTAGGTCGGACGTGCCCGCCAGCGCGCGGCTGATGTCGAGTACGCCTTTCAACTTCGCGGTCGAATTGACCTCCAGCTTGCCGAAGCCCGTCGAGCGTTCGGCCATCCCCATGATGGTCGCGGTGTCTTCCTCACCCTCGCTCAGATCGACGTTCATGTCGGCGGCGGGTGTGACGGGCCGAGCGTGAGCTACGGCAGGCGCGGGTGCCGCCTTCGGTGTTGCGACAGCCCCCTCAAACCGGAGCAGCATCGGCCCGAGCTTGATGCGGTCGTCATTGGCGAGCGGCGTCTGTCCCTCAATTTTCTTGCTGTTGACGAACGTGCCGTTGCCGCTCCCCATGTCTTCGATCGCATAGCCGTCAACGGTCTTCACAACCTTGGCGTGCTTGCGCGATACCATGTTCGAGTTGATCTGAAACGTGCATTCCGGATGACGCCCGATGACCGTTTCATCGACCGTCAACTCGAACGGAATCGCCTGACCTTCTTGGAGTAGAATCAGCTTGGGCATGATGATCGTGACCTGAAAACCGCAACAGATTAAATAGGGACGAAGACGGCGGGCGGGATTCTAAGAAGAGCCGCCGCTTCGCGAAAGCAAACCGTGGCCGCTTTCGCACAGACATTCGCGGCTTCCAGCCCGCATCACCGACCAGACGCGCGCGTCAATTCCGCCAGCCGCATCTTGAGGTCGTCCGTCAGCATTCCCGGCGAGTACTTCCACTGCCAGTTCGTCGTCGTGTCGCCGGATGTTCCCGGCGTGTTCATGCGGGCGGAGGAGTCGAGCGAGAAGACATCCTGCAACGGAGTGATCGCGATGTTCGAGCCGGACCGCCACGCGAACTCAATGAACTCCCACGCGAAACGGGATTCGTCGCAAGGAACGTAGCGTCGCAGGCGATCGAGCTTCTCGTGATACGGCAGCATCTCAGCACGGAACCAGCCGAGTGACGTGTCGTTGTCGTGCGTTCCCGTGTAGACGACCGAGTTCGGCTCGAAGTCCTCGCCCCGCGTGTTGTCCCACGCTTCGCCCGGCAACATGAACTGCAAGACCTTCATGCCGGGCAGTTCATGGCGACGACGGAGCGCGTGAACCTCTTCCGTAATCATGCCGAGGTCTTCGGCGATGATTGGCAAGCCGCGATCCAAACTGTCGTTCAAGTCATTGGTCCGCAGCGGCTGACGCGAGTCCCCCGAGACCCGCATTCCATCGCGATAACGTTCCAATCCCGTTCGCAGCGAGTTCAACAAGGAATCCCTCGGTCCGGGAACCCACTCGCCGTTCATCGCGGTCGGCTCACCCGCCGCGACCGACCAGTAGGCCTCAAACCCGCGGAAGTGATCCAGCCGAACGAAATCGACGAGTTGCAACGACGCTCGCAATCGGTGAATCCACCAGCGATAGCCGTCGTGTTCCATCGCCGCCCAGTCATAGAGCGGGTTGTTCCAGAGTTGCCCCGTCGCGGCGAAGTAGTCGGGTGGAACACCGGCCACGCGCGTCGAGCGGCCGTGCTCGTCCAATTGAAACAGCGTGCGATTGGCCCAGACATCGGCGCTGTCGTGCGAGACATAGATCGGAATGTCGCCGATGATCTGAATGCCCAACTGCCGGGCGCGATCGCGCAGTCGTTGCCACTGTCGAAAGAAGAAGAACTGCCACGTCAGGTGGACGGAGAACCGATCACTCAATTGCGGTGGGATCGCGGAAGGCATCGGTGCCGCGGCGACTCGCCACGTCGGCCACGACTCGCCGCCGTTCGTTTCACTCGCCGCCATGAACTGTGCATGACCTTCCAACCAGTCGCGATGTTGTTCGACGAACTGAAGCAACTCACCATGTAGCGGGTGCGACGCGGGAAGGTCTCTCAGACGTTGTGCCGCCCGTTCGAGCAACCGCCGTTTTCGAGCACTCGCCTGCTGGAAGTCCACGCGCGACGCGAACTCACTCTCCGGCATGGCCATTTCGTTGAGATCGGCCTCCGTCAGCAGACCATCGCGTGCGAGCAATTCGGGACTGATGAGCAGCGGGTTGCCCGCGAAGCTCGACGCCGACTGATACGGCGACCCGCCCGCGTCGGCAGGACAGAGCGGCAACACCTGCCAACACCTCTGCCCGGCACCGGCCAGCCATTCGAGAAACTCCTCCGCGCACGGCCCGAGATCGCCGATGCCAAAGCGCGTGGGAAACGAGGTCGGGTGAACGAGGACGCCGCTGGCACGTTCCGTCAGCATGAAGGTTCTTCCATAAAGTGATACTTCGCGCGGTCCTTGATGAGACCTCTGAGCGGGGCGGCGTCAGCCCCCCGGTTCTTGGGCGTAAGCCCGTTTTGGCAGAACCCGGACGGCGTACGCCGCCCCGCTCGGAAACCTCCCACTTTGTGCCACGTGAGGTATACATGCGATGGTTCGGTGTGGGCAGTCTTAGGGCGACGCCCGTCAACTGATTTACACCTCGCGCGGTCAGTGATGAGGTCTCTGAGCGGGGCGGCGTCAGCCCCCCGGTTCTTCCAAAGAGGGCTTACGCCCAAGAACCGGGGGGCTGACGCCGCCC
>JAYSQC010000627.1:0-7019 GCA_043721755.1 Schlesneria sp. | reverse complement strand
TCAAACGCAACTGCTGATCACGGCAGAGGTCTTCACGCGCGACAAGCTGGCGTCTGAAAAACGAGTCGTGTTTTCACGCGAAGTGACGTTTGAAGACTGGAAGGGGAAAAGGGGATAAGTCCAATAATCGGATCCGGGATATTGGACTTATCCCCTTTTCCTCCCTGTATCCCCTTTTCCTCCCCCCAGAACATCAACCCAATGTTTCTTGTGCCTCGGGCCGATTTTGACGTTGAGGCGTGCCACGGCGGCGGAGTCTTCGGAGAAGCCGTGTTCTGCGCGAGGTCATCCCCCACCGGGCTGGGTGGCCCGGCTCGGGCTGCCATTGAAGTTGAGGCGTGCCACTGCTTCGGAGTCCTCGGAGAAGCAGTGTGAACGGGAGTTGACACTTCATCGGCACTGCTTCTCCGAGGACTCCGAAGCAGTGGCACATCCTGTCCATATCCATTCGTGATTTGAGCCGGGCCACGCCGCCCGCTTGACCAGTTGCGATGAGATGCCCTTGCCACTGGCGAGGGGCTTCGCTCGCCAGTGATCTTTGAAAACATTGGCATCCGGCGTCTGGGCCACCCTGCGGACCCTACTCGGCTGACTTTGGGTGCCAACCGATGATCGGCTTGTTGATGAAGTCGAGAGCATCATGGCTGTTCCCGTAAACGTATTTGATCGCGGCCAATCTCTGGCGCTCATTGTAGATTCTCGTCTGTGAATTACTGCAATTCATCAATCGATCGGCATTTTTGCGGTAACGTTTGTCTAACCGAAGGCACAAGTCGTGCCCTAATGGAATTGTGATTTCTACGTCGTTCTTATTTATTCCGTAGTTCCATCGCTGACTCTTTTCATGCCAACGAACTAGCGGGTTATCTCCAATAACGAATGCTTCTCGACTGCGTATCCAACTCCACTGGTATTTCAGGAAGCGCTTGGCGAAGTCCTCCGACCGGTTATTACGCATGTACTGATGGTGAATTTGCTCGTGACTCGGCCAGATCGAATTCGACTCCGCAAATTTTTGAGCCACTTGGGCCAACAGGAATTCTTCCGTTTCGGCTTTGCCGAATTCATTGACAGTTTCGTCGAATAGTCCTGGGGAGTTCTCACGAATGGCTCTCAGGAGTTCCGTCCGATTATTTAGAACTACTCTGCGAATGATTTGCGGGTTTTCTTTTCCATCTTCGAGTTGCTTGCGAAGATCAGCCCTGATGGTCGGCACTCGCACAGCGAACTGTGCGAGCCAATGAGCAAAGTCCATGCGCTCCGCATCTAACAGAATGATCTGCTGGCGTCCTTCGATTCTCTTGCGATAGATCTGTGCCGCTTGGTTGTCGAACACGCTCAACCCGTCTTCGATGTCCTCCGGCCACAAGTCTTGGGCCGACGCCGCCTTCTTCGGATTTCGCTGCGCGACCCTGCCCGTGAAGATGTCCAACTCAAGAAGAGTTGGATGACGGAACTTCTTCAATAACCATTCAGGAATGTAATGCGTATTCTGGCTTTTCAGTTCGTCCAATTTGGACCCCCTCCGCAACAAAGTACGGTAGAGACACCTCACGGGTTTGTCGGTTCGGCGAAGTTGGCGTCTCTTGTGTAGCGAGCGCGGATACCACTGGCGAGAGGCTTCGCTCGCCAGTGGTCTTTGAAGCCACTGGCGGTTCAAAGCAACCGCCAGTGGCACCCCGCGACGACTCATCTGACAAGTCGGGCAATATCGATGCCGAGCATCTCGCACAGGTCTTCTGAGGAAAGAGCCTTCTCAAAGTCGGAGTCTGACATGGACTCGACATATTGCTGATGCAGTAGCCCCTTGCGCTCCAGCCCGTCTCTAATCCGCTCTTCGATCGTGTCTTTGGTCCAGTAATTGTAAATGTTGACGGACTCTTTCTGTCCGTGCCGATGGGCGCGATCCTCGGCCTGCCACTGCACAGCAGGGTTCCACCAATGGTCGAAGTGAATGACGTAACTGGCGGCGGTCAATGTGAGCCCTTCACCAGCCGTTTTCGTGGTTGCCAGAAACACTTGCAACGAAGCGTCCTCTTGGAATTGTCGAACCAATCGTTTTCGCTCGGGATATGAAGTGTCTCCGGAAATCGCCGCCAAACCAAATCCAGACAGCAACGGTCGTAACTTGGTAACACCCTCTGTCACGAAATTGGAGAAGACGATGACCTTGTGGCCGCTCGACACAATCTCTGCCACATGTTCGCAGAGAGCGTCGGACTTGGGGCTGGTCGCGTGTTCCTTCGAGAAATTGCAAATTTGCTTGAGCTTTTGGATCAGGGGAAATATCTGAAACTTTTTCACTTGCGGATTACTGTTGTGAAAGTCTTTCAACAATGCCGCGTATTGTTTTCGTTGGTGAACATCCAATTCAAACCATTCGTCGCTGTAAATCTTTGGCGGCAGTTCTGACATCACATCGACTTTTCGACGTCGAAGGAAGTGGCTGCTGATTGCGGATTGAACGCCTACCGGTGACGCGGTGCGCTCGTCAATCATCCAATGAGGGAACAGATCCTGCTTGAGGAAACGGAAGAGGGCGAGCATTTCGCTCACGCTGTTTTGGACCGGCGTGCCGGTCAGTGCCCATTTGTAGTTGGAAGAAAGCCTTCGAGCAGATCGGGCACGTTGCGTCGATGGATTTCTGAGGTGATGGGCTTCATCGACCACAATCAAGTCAAATTGGTTTCGACGATGCTTTGCAACGTGGCTGCCGACATCCTTCATCAGGATGTCATACGTGGTCAAGTAAACGTGCGAAAACTCCATCCAGAGCAATTCTCGGGTGCCGGGGCTTCCGTAGGCGACCGTCACTTTCAGGTCGGGTGCCCACTTCTCAAGATGCGTCTGCCACACATCCAGAATCGATTTCGGGCAGACCACCAACACGCTCATGATACTTCCGCGCTGAATCAGGATTTTCATCGCGACGATCGCCATCACGGTCTTGCCGGTCCCCATCTCGTCGGCCAGCAAGAATGCGCTGTTGCTCACAAGGTGATGAATGCCCTCGACTTGATAACGGCGCAACTGTCCCGGCAAGTCGAGATGACGATTTGCCTCAAGGTTCAAGCCGGGACGAAGGGCGGGCAGCAGGAGGGCTAGAAAGTTGTTGGTGATGACACGAGTGCGCTTACGGGTTGAATGAGGACGTGGGGTGTCTTCATGTGGTCGAGTCTGCCGTAGAGGCGGTCGGGGCGACTCTTCGGATGTTGGCGCTTTGCGGCCAAATTCTGTCCCGTAAATTGCAACCAGTGTGAACCCAAAGTCCAACTCCTGCACGAGTACCCCGTCTATTTGAATTCCACTCAGGGGCCAGACCTGATGACCGAACCCGAGTTGCACCGACCAAACGCGCAAGGGGCGGAGTTGTTCAGCCAGAGTTCCGGTGTGGCAGTTGGCAGGCTCAAGCCACGCAAGTTGTGGTCTCTTGAACAACTTGAATATCTGCCCCGACAGATCGAGACCTTGGTTGATGGGCGTTCCGAATCGTGTGCCGAGCGTCGGTTGAATCGGCGCTTGCAAGAAACGAATGGGCACAGCGGAGCTAGAGACAGACGGAATCGTCATCGGAACCTGCTGTGTCACCGTAGCTGCGATCCTCACATCGCGTGGACCCTCATGAGCGACGGTTCTAAATTGCTCGCGCAGGGTCGGTAGCAAATCATCACTGACGATCGCTTGGTCGGCAAGAAACAACTCGCGCAGGTTTGGTAGTAAGTCTTCACTGACGGTCGCCCGTTCGACGAGGTTGGAGGACACTGCTGTCGGAACGAACGGGGGGACATTTCCACGCCTTCTAACCAGAACGTCCGTGGCGTCCATGTTCGGCAGGAGAGGCAAGGCGTTTGATTGATCTGCTGAATCCTGCGTTGCTGCTTGCGACTCGTGATGTCGAAGCCTTTTTTTCACAGCAGGGCTGAAGACCCGTGCCGTCGCAATCGGGAGTTGCCAGTCGATCAACCTGCTCTTGGCAGTAGAGATCATCAGCGGGGGGATCGACAGTCGCTTCGTCTTAGCGACTTGGAACGGCGGGCCAACTTTATAGTTGACGACCTTAGCCGGTTCCCCGACGACGGTCTCTTGCCAGAACTTCACATGGACCTCCGTGACCCGTCGCCGTCAGTTGCAGACTGTCCTTTCGACTCCTGATCTTCAATGATCTTGAGGGCTGTCAGCACACGCTCAAACGGGTTGAGGACATCAGAGTACTGCGACAACCGTTCGAGCATTTGTGCCCCGACGACAGCGTCATCTTTGAAGTCTCGATGCGCTGCGATCTGGAGCAGATTGCCGTTCCCCAAGTTGAGGGGTACTCGCTCGCCCACAAAACTGGGCAGCGGGACATTGCTTTCGTCGCTTGTTGCCAAAACGTATGGAACGTCTGAGGTCGTTCGCAGTTCGAGGAACTCGGGTTTTTGAACGACAACCAAAGACGGCGACTGATTGAACGATGCAACCAGCGGCTTGCCAATGATCTCAACCGTGAGATGTCCTCGTAATCGCTTTCCCCACAAAGTCCTTTGAAGGCGATTCGGACTCACCGTATCAGTGCAGCGGAACTCAATCGGTTCAGTGCGAATGTCGGTGAGCACCGCACCGCCACGCAGCTTCTCGTTCTCGCCTGGGATCGTATCCATGAACAGAATCCGTGTGACATCGTCGGCATTCGTATCTTCCATCATTCTCACTGCTCTCCTGTTACTTACCTATGTCCCCGAACACTTGTTACCCATGTCCCCGGCCTAAAAAGCTTCAAGCTCGGTGCCGCAGGCACATGAAATTCAGGATCGGGCTGGAATTGGATACGGTCGCGTCCTCTCAATCAACGTCGGTCAGAGATTTCTTGTGCTGACGCACCCCGCTTGAAGCAAGCGGGGTCACCCGAGCAAGAAGCCCACTCGTCTCACGGCCGAGCGGTGGACAACGTCATCACGACCGCTTGCCGCGCGCGTCGTGATCTCTCGTTCGGCACGAGGCTCCCAGTTCCGCCCAAGCGCCCGACAGCAGGTCTCCCTTTTGCAATGCCGAACGGAACACAACCGAATTAGAGCGGATGGAAGAGGGGACCTGCGGTTGAATCGCTGTACGGGGCTAGGAGCCCCGCGCACATCAGATGCTCGCAAGTTCAGGCCAGTGAGTACGTGACGAATGGATTCTCACGCGGATTGCCGAACGCGACGTGCTGGCGACGCTGCTCGGGTTCGGCGATCAAGGCGGCGACGGTTTTGCCGGAGCTGTCCAGCATCGGCCCGTTCGAACCGTCGGGCGAATGGCGGCAGATGCTGACGGGATGGCCATCGTGATCGGCGAGGAATTGCTGCACATCCTCCAGACGGATCGAAGTGAACATCTCGTCGATGAGCGTCCGCAGCTGATCCAGTCGCGGCAATGAATCGGGCAGGCTGAGTTGCCAGTTCGCGTCGCAAGCGATCTCGGGACACAGGAAGTGATTTGAGTGAACCAGAAATCGTGACTGACCGACGGGGACAAACGGACCCTCGCTGGTGAGTTCGACATCGAGAATCGCTCCGCTGCCATCCGCCAACATGTAATTGCCGTTTGAGCAGACGGGAAACTCGCGCATCAATCGCAGCACCTCACCCAGCGACCGTTGTTCCAGGATCAACCGCTTGATCTGGTAACGCGACAGCGCGAACTTCCAACGCGGGCCGAGGGAATTCATTCGCTTACGCATCAGGCTTCGGTAGGACCAGACGCACTTTTGCTGTGACCGTTCTTCACGTTCCTCACCGCACAAACGCGACGGTGATACGCGAACTCGCGGGAGAGGTGCTTCAGCGGGACATGCTCCCACGTCCACTCCTCACCGGACCACGGCAGCGTCACGCCGTAGAGGATGTCGAACCGATCCACTTCGCGGCCATCGCTGTCGATCTGAATCTTCTCGACATCCGTGATCAGTGTCACCACTCCGGGCAGGCGTTGTAAGTAATCGAGATGACTTTCGATCAGTGACCGGGCGTAGTCATCGACTTCCTGCTCCGGTCGCGGCGGACTCTTCGACAAGTACATCGCGGGGATGTAAGGAAGCTGCGAGAGCAGGTTCACCGAGACGACGTAATCGACTTCCTCATCGTCACAAAACAACTGCGGGACGGCACGCGGCAACGGAGCCAGCGGATCGTGGGCGATGCGCGCGAGTTCCGCCGCCGTCCCCGAGACATCGGCGCTGACGAGTCGCACGTTGCGGTAACGCAGCGCGGCCAAATACGCCCTCAAGGGATGAACGACATCGACGAGAATCACTTCTCGAAACGTGGCGGCCAAGTCGGCGAGTGGCACGTCGAGCAACAAGCCCGACCCGAGAACGACCCCCTTCCGGCGCTGCGGGCAGTCCAGCAAGGCGGCTCGAATCGTGGTCTGCGTCCGCTGCAGATGCTCTTTCCACGCACGACGGCACTGCCGGTGACGGACCTTGATCCCCAACTGCCCGCGCAGATATCCGAGCCGCCGCATCGCGAAGGAACACGGCGTGAGCAGGTACTCGACCAATTCCAGAATCATGGATCATCCGGCGTATGCGTGCTGAAGTGTTCTGTATTAGCCCGGAGGGCGGCAGGTCATCGCCCACGGCGTGAGCCGTGGGTCAAGCCAGACCTCAAGATCCTCAGCCCTGAAGGGGCGACACTGTCGTGAAGTGACTCGCGCATTGCGTATCAACCGCGCGAAAGGTGTCGCCCCTCCGGGGCTTGGCAGTTGTCGTTCCCGTTTCCCCACGGCTCACGCCGTGGGCGATGACCTGTCGCCCTCCGGGCTAGTGGTCTGCCAATTTTAAGTTGATCGGTTCGATGACAGGATAGAGTCGTTTGAGCTTGACGCGGGCATCGGGAGTGGTGAATTGCCCGTTGATTCGGACCTGCTCAGCGTTGCGAGTTCGTTCCCAGGCGGCGACTTCCGATTTCAGCACGGCGAGGTTCGGGATGCGTCGATCGAGGCATTGGCGACCGAGGACACCCAGTTCGATCTCCGCCATGTTGAGCCAGCTTCCGTGCTTG
>JAYSQC010000626.1:0-14803 GCA_043721755.1 Schlesneria sp. | reverse complement strand
TGTTGAAAAACGTAGGATGGACGCCCTCGTCCGTCCGTTTTCAACTCGAAATCACTCGGACGAGGGCGTCCAAGTTACGTTCTTCAACAGGCTGCTAGGGTGAGGGGTCTTCGCCTAGCTGTTGCCCCCAACATCACCCAAACCATTCTCGACAAGATTCTCTATTGGCAGTTAGCGTACCAACCCCAACGTTTCTTTGCCGCTCACGGTTTTCTCTCCCAGCCTTGTCGCCAAAACCCCCTGATTCCAGCCAGAAAACCTGTAACTGCCCGTGTTCTTTACCACCAGACCCCAGCCACTTCATCGACCAGTCCCCGCCAAACAGTCGAAGCATTATGCGTCACTGCGTCTGGATGATACGTCGGTAATCCATAACGGCCCGGAAGTCATAGCCCCCAACACCAGCATTCGCCCCCTTCTCGATTTTTGATCGGTCCACAACGAAGAACCCGCGCTGAGTCGGCTTTCCGCTTCTGACCGGCCTCGTGATTGAAAATGCCCCAATGCCGGATGCGAGTTCGCACCCGACATTGGGACAAGTGTGGCAATCGTCAATTCAAAGTTTGTCGGAACAACACCAAGTCTCGCCACCGGATCCCGTTCATGTAGTTTGGATCACCAGAGGTATTGGAATTACTTAGAAAACCAAAGCTCTGAGCACTGACTGGAAAAGCCGCAGGATTTGTGACCGTGATACGACCTGTGGACACGTTTTCGGACAGTCGCTTCATTTGCTCGACCGCTCCCGTGCGATCCACGACGAAGTAGCCGCGATGCGTTGGGGTATCGTCCAGACGACCGCCGATCCGAGTCGCATTCACGCCAACCACGTCTGACGACACTTGAGCCGCTTCGTAGTATTGCACCGTCACAAACACTCCGAACGAATTACTGCGCGTCGTCGTGTTGTTCAGAATTTTGGAGAGCAACCGATAACGAGCTGACGAATGCAGAGGAATGTTCCCGGAGCCAGTTTCGCCTGTTGGTCCCGCAACTGACGGAAAGTGTTCTGAGGCGTTCAGCCCGACTTCAAAAAGTCGCCGATAATTGTTCGGATTGGTTTTGTCGGTTGCGGAAAGCAGTGTGTTGTCGAGAGGCAACGAGCGGAGGATTGTGTTTTCGAGCGGGCTGTCTGTAATGGATGCGGCGATCACTCCTGGTGCGTCGAAACCACGGAACGGCCGGGCGTTCGCCGTGCCAGGCACAAATAGCCCCGTGGGTAGATCGGCGCTGAAGCCGCTGCCGCTAACGAATCGCGAGTCTCTCGCCTTCAAGAACTCGATCCACCAGTTGCGTCCCCCTTCGTCCAATCCGGTGAGATTGGGTGTCGCACCGTTAATGAGCAGGTCGTCATCCAGAAGCGCCGCCAAAACTTTTGGGTCGCGAATCATATTGAGGTTCAACTGGCCATGCGCGCGGGGCCAGCCAAAACCGATGGGCATGTTATACGGTTCCGCCAACAGCGTCGGGGCCGTGGTGAGGGCCGACTGTATGGCAATGGCCGCGTGCTGGTGACTTCGATTCGGAACATCGAGGAACTCCAACAGGCGATACCAGCGATTGCCATTGTTCGGCGAAACACTGTTGAGCGTCAGATCGGGACTATCGGGACGCAAGAACCGTGCAGCGGCAACTGTCGGATAGTATGTCCCAGCAATATCAACAAACTCACTGTTGGAAATCCGTCCGTTTGTCAGATCGCCGGGTCCGCAAATGGGAAGCTGCAGCAGTTCACCGAGCGAAGCAAAATCTCGATCTTGGTGCCATTGCCACGGTGTCGAATTGGAAGGGGCCGTGGCAATCGCCGTGTTGATTGTGTTACCGGGTGTTTGTGGGCTCTCGCTGGTGCGAGAGAACGGAGTTGTTCGGCTATTGCTTTGAATCGTTGCCAGAGCCGCCGCGATATTACCTGCGGTTGCTGGAGATTGTGGCGTCACGGAATTGATGGCGATGTTCGCCGTCTTATCAACAGGCACCCAAGTTCCGTTTGCCGTTCCGTCGGTGGCTCGGCGTTCCAAAATCAGCTTGATCGTCGGCACGGCTGCAGTGATGGGAGTCACAAAAGCGCCGGCTGTGCCATTGTTGGTCGCCAACAAGAATCGAGAAGGAGACGGCGAACCGTCGCCATAGTCCCAGACAAGGTCGAGATTACATTTGGGTGTGGGGAACTGAGCGTTCGGCGTACTGGCCAACGGAACGATTCGTCCCCCGGCCGTGTCGGCCGTGCCGCCGTTGGGGACGATCCGGTTGAAGTCGCTGTTGAGATCCGTATCTGCGCGGAAGTCACTGCTGCGATACTTCCCGTCCATGGACGAGTCCGTAGCGTCCTGCGAAGCCACCGTGAAAAGCGAACCGGCTGACAGATACTTGTTGCCGCTTACATCGACCTGAAGTTGATTGTTGGCGTCGAGTCCATTCAAAAAGTAGATGACGTTGTAATTGTTCTCGGGTGAACCCACGTCGGTCAGTCGAACACGCCAGTCGCCTGTGGTCGTCGCGTTACCAGCCACGACACCCGACGAGGCCAGCGTCACATTCATGGGGGTCACGTTCTGCAATTCAAAAAACAGATACCGCCGTCCGTCGGTTGCATGAGTTGCTACGTCGTCGAAAATCGTCATTTGACTATCGGGCGATGCCTGTTGAACCCGGAAAGCGGTCGCTTCCGTGAATGTCAGCAACTGTCGTTCGACACCGTATACCGTCTTGGTCGTGGAGGTTGCCGGTGAAATGTTCCAACCACTGTTGGCATTCGTGAGATTCTCGTCATAGACAAAAGCGGTGATGATGTCGTCCGTATCGAGTGCGTCCACGAGATTGACAGCGAACTGAGCCATTTCCTGTGCCTGAGCAGACGTTGGGACCACTGCCGTGGGCGGTCGATAATCGCCATCTAGTCCTCCTTGGCAGAGTGTGTACAGCAGCGTGTAGATATCACGAGCCATATTCTGGCGGTCGTTGTACGCAGCAACATCACCCACGGATGTTTGCTGAGCCAGCTGCCGGAACTGCAATTGCGCTCCGCTCGTCGTGAGCAGTCGATTGACGTTCAGACGGAGCTGGCGCTGGCTGACACCACCCGTATTCACTTGCTTCAGCAAGTCATACAGTTGAGGGCGATAAGGATTGGCGGTTCCCGCAACAAGTGAGGGTGGGAACTGAGGATTTGACAAGGTATCGGTTTCCCACGAGCGTTGCCCCCCAACGTAATGCGCGCCTGCACCATATTCGCGCCGATCCGAACTGACAGTCGTGAGTCGCTTCCGAATAGCAGCGGCCGAACTACTGGTCACCAGATTGGCTGGCATTAGTTCCGCGAGTCGAGAGTGTGCGTCGGAGAGTCGCGCGTCCGATTCGCTCCCTTGCAGGAATGGCATCTCTTCCGGACCAAACACCGTGTCGTTGCTGCTGGCATTGCTCAGGGAAGCTGCTCCCGAATAGTTTGGAGACATCAGCGTCGGATCGATGATGGACTCGGTTGGATCGTCGAGCAGCGAATACCAGCGGGGGTTCCTCATCAACTGAGTGCCGTAGGTGCCGGTCGTCGCCGTTTCACCCCATCGAACGGCACCGGGCGAATTGCCATAGAAGGAATGGAAGCCCGAATAGGCCGGCCACAGGAGCGCGCCATTGCGGACGAATTCGCGGTACTTGCCATACAAGGGAGTCGCCGTGTCGTCAGTCAGGGGCCAACCTTCTTCGGAAAAGTCATCGACCACCCCGTTCCCATCATCGTCCAAGCCAGCCGTGCCCGGCTGACCATCGGCACCGAAGTTACCGGGCAGCGCGGAATTGCCGAACCGACGAAAATGCTGTCCGCTTCCCAGGAAGTCGAGGGGGTGAACCCAGCGAGTTGCAGCGGTGTACTCACCCTCTTGGGAATTGAAGTTGTCGTCTGGTTCGGGGCTATTGACCGCCGGGGGCGGATTCCAATTCGTCGGAAAGATGCCGCTCCACGACACCGACAGTCCAGGTTTCGGCATGCTGCGATAACTGGTCGTCGTCAAAAAGTTTCTCATGCGACTCGGTTCGCCATTGCGCCCAGAGAACATCTCTGTGACAGCGTCCTGGAGTGGAGAAGCGGAAGTGGCCAACCCCAGATGGAACTGAGCACGACCAATGTTGAGTAGTAACCACTCCAGATTGGCCAGTTCACTGACCGTGCGTCCCGGCTGTGTTGGCGATGATGTGGTAATGGTCGAATCGAACTGCTTCAAGAAGTAGGCGAGTTGCTGTCCCACTTCACTGTTGGAGATGAACGAATCTGTCGGATCGGCTGTCAGTGCCCGTTCGACGTTGATTTCGTAAGTGCTCAGCCCCTGATTCGATTTCGACAGGCTGTCGGCCACGTAAGTGGCTGCCCCAGTCCTGCGAAAGCCGAGTTGATTGGAGGCCGTGAGGCTGATTTTGTAATCGTCCGAACCAGGCCAGCCTACTTCTGAAATGTCATCGGTTACCCCGTTAGTGTCATCGTCAATCGTGGCGTTGCCCGGCCGCCCATCGGGGCCAAGATCGTACTTGGAAATACCGGCCAGATTGCCGGTGGCGTTCACATTGAGCAACCCGTTCAGATCGCGAATACTGATCGCAAATAACGGGACGACCAGCTTGCCGTCACCTCGACGAATCGGTGGATAACCCAAGTCCATCAAGATGGCATCGAGAATGCCATCACCGTCGGTATCGACATCGAGATCAATGTCAGTCGGAGTGACTGTTGGACTCACAACCTGGCTCCAAACCCCCAAGCTGCCAGCAACATTTACAGATGGGGTACTCTCAGGCGGCGCATAGTAATTGGTATCAGCGAGAACGGTGAATGTAAACGGCCGCCTGAGTCCTAATGATTGATAATCGTTTCGGTCCACGAACCGACTCACATTAACACCAGAAATCTGAATCGCAGTTCCCGAACCATCGACACAGATATGGTTCGGGTGTGGTCGCATCACCTGATTCGCCGTCGCGGAATTTGAGAACCAATCCGTGCGGTGAGCACCGCCCGATCGCAGATACTGCGGACGAACATACGACGGGATGAAGACTCGTGAGGCGACTCCCGCAGCGTTGACCGCGTTGCCGTCATACGACATGTACAAACTGTTGATGTCGGGCGAATTGTAGTTCACGTCCGGATCGGGAAGATTGGTGGCCGCATTCCGAGCGCCGCTCAAATAGATCGTATTCGAACCCCATTTCGTCCCACCATTGGCAACCGCCGAATCGACGAAGTTCAGCAGGTTGTTGTTCTCACCAGTTCCACTTCCGTCGTAGTTCATATCGACGATCGGCTGGCCAGGCGTGCCAGTACTCGACGCCAGATTCACTCCTTCCCCGTTGAAGGGAATTCGGTCTCGGCCGTACATGTTGGCCATGAGCGAATGCCGACCGCCCCACAGAATGCTTTGTGTGTACGCATCGTCGGGGCCGATGATCACCTGCTGGAGCGCGAAGTCGAACAAGGCATCCGGTTCGAGAGACGGGGCCTTTGTGGTTTTGGCCTCTTGCGCGAACGAGAGCGCATTGGCCCGTTCCTGCACGGCCAGCGTATAGAACGCGAAGCCCAGGAAGGCGAGCATGCCCATCAGGGCGACGACGATCAATAGCGTCGAGCCACGGCGATATAGCGCAGGCTGACAGTGATGGCGAGAGCGAGATTTGTTTCGTGTCTGCATGGCGGACCCTTTGCGTTCCGAGACTTGCCGCGGCCCGTGCGGCTTCCGAGTGATGTTTGTTTATTTTTGGACTGCGGCGATTCATCGCCGCTTTATTTTCTTGTGTGGGGCAGACTCGCGGAAAGACACGGCAGGCACGCGGGGTTGTCGGAAATGAGCAAACCAAACAGAAATGAAAGCGGTGATAAATCTCCGCACTCCAAAATGGCAAAAGTCGAACCAAGCCCTATTCCTCGGGGGCTTCATTCGTGACCGGCGTTAGTTTCACGCGATCGACCAGCGATTGAACAATTGTCACCTGACGAACTTGGCTGCTGGAAATGTCGCGGTAGTTGATCGTGATTTGGATGGCCGAGAGGGATTCCGGGCGATCATCGGACCCGGACCAGCCGAGTTCGGACAGGTCGTCGATCGTACTATTGCCGTCGTCGTCCGTTCCCGCCACACCGGGCAATCCATCGACACCACGGTTAAATGGAACGATTGGCGGCTCGCCGTTGCCCGAGATACTTGCCAACGGATGCCATGTATCGAATCGGAAGTGGTTTGGTCCCGGCGCATAGGCCGTATTGAGCCGTCCACGCGCGGTTGAACTGAACGGACCGTTCGGTGCGTCCGTATCGTCGCCGAGATCGACGAAGCTGTTATAGATCGGATCCCAGACCTTCACATCAAACGACAGCACGTTGGACATGAGGATGTCCTCACCCCGGCGAGATGTTTGTCCAGGAAACAACGGAACGGCGGCATTGAGGTACGGCGCGGTGGGGGCGTCAGAGTATTGAATCACCAGTCCCGTGTTCGGATTGATTTGAAGGTCCGTTCGGCCAAATGGATTGCCACCAGCGGGAATAATACCGGGATAGCCGAAGGCCGAGTTCGAGCACTCCTGCAGATTGAACCTCCCGATTCGGACCTGCACATTATCGCCAGCCGTGCTGTAGTCGTTGTCCGGCCCCGGTAGAACGGCAATTGTCGAGGCATCTTGCGGTAAACCACTTGAAGTGCTGTGACCGAATCGAAGATGTGGAATCCCCAGACTGACCGGGAATGAGGTTGGCGTCAAAGTTATTGTGTCGTTCGTCAGTCGCAACGGTGCCTGGCTGCTGTTGCTGAGTGACTCCGCCGCGTTGTGGAATCGCACGCCGGGAGCCTGCGTCCCCGTGGAAGACATCTTGCCGGAGAAATAAAAGGCCGAGTAATCGAAGTCGCGCCAGAACGTGGTGGCCGTGCCAGAAGTCGGATAGTTCTCGTTGAGGGTGGAGCTATTCCACAACTGGGGCGCACCGGTCGTCCATGTCGGTTGTGCATCCGCACCGCTGGCAGGCTCACGGATCAACAGCACACGCCGGTACAGCACGCCGCTTCGCAGGAAGTAACACACCTCGGCCGCACTGGAGACCGCCGTGTCATTGCCAAACAGGCCATCGTCAAACTCTGGCTCAGACTCAGAAAGACAGATGTAGCCCCAGCCCCGATCAGGATCGGAAGGCAGTGTTGGATGGTAGGCCGCTGTATTGAATGAGTTCGCCGGAAAATTGATTGTCGTTGTGCCTGTTGAAGATGTGACCGTGTACCGGCCGTTGTTCGTTTCCCCATTTGGTCCCAAGCTTCCCACAATCCAGACTCGCAGATTCGCTGGGATCACCGAAGCGTAGCTGCCAGCAATATCAATGCTGTTGGCGGTCAGATTGGTGATTGCTCTCGCACTCAGCGCTGTAGCACGTCCCGTAAATGGCGACCCGTCTTTATTCTGCAACTTGATGTTGACCGATGCCGTGAACGACAGCACATCATCCGTGTCGTCGAAAGGGTCGTTCTCGTCGATCTCAAAATAGCCCGCCCGTCGCGCCAGGCTGTGCCCGAGTTGCCGCGTGTCCTCACCGGCGCGGAATGGGAAGACATCGCGAAACGTCCGCAATTCCAGATCACCACGCACAGTGGTGGTGAGCATGCGCGCCTTCTGGTCGTTCTCGGCGATGCCTCGCTGTTGCGAGAGCGATCCGGTGGCCATCTGAAAGATCTGCGCGAACATGCTCATCATCAGCAGCACGATCGCCACCGAAACCAACATCTCCACGAGCGTAAAGCCAGCGACGCGGCGGGAACGCACGACGGTGGGTACTGGCGATAACGTTGACACGATGACTCTCCGCACTGCGGCCCGCAGATTGAAACGAAAACAGGACCGACAAAAGTCCGAACAGGTGAGCCGGGCAGCGTCAGCCCCCGGATTCTTAGCTGCAACCGCAGGAGTCCGGGGACTGACGCCACCCGGCTCACCTCACCACTTCTATCGGAGACATCAACCAACGAACAATTCCCAATTTTATTGCTGACCGGTACGACTACCGAGCGAGAAGACTTCGACGATGCCCCGCATGAAGATCCCCGTGACGCCGGGCACGGTTGCTGCCGTTGTGGGCGTATACCGCAGGTTTTGATCAAGCAACAACACCGTTGTCGTGGTGGACGCTTCTTTCAAATCAACGATCCGATACCACTTCAACTGGCTCGGTTCGAGCATGTAACCGCCCTTCTTGAGATAGGGCTTCTTTGCGGGAGGGGCAGCGTACGTCACGATCACCGTCCTGTTGTCGTCTGATCCGGGAAAGCCGCTTTCACCGGGGTTGATGTCGGTTGTGCCGTTGTTATCGTCGTCCACGCCACTCACACCCGGCGCACCATCGAAGCCCGTCCATCCCCCCGCCGTTAGGCTCCCTGCAACATTGAGGCTTACCGGATACGTTAGGTCGAAAGCTGTTTCATCTCCCGGTTGCGCCGTCGCTAACGTGCCCGCCGCCGGTTGGAATGACCGGTTGTAAAATACGGCGACATCCAATTCGGCGGCCCAATTCGGATCATCATCCGACCCCGAATAGTGAAGTTCGCCATTATCGTCCGTTCCGTTCAAGCCATCATCATCGGTGCCAGAAACTCCAGGCTGGCCATCGGCCCCCGAGACTGGCCCAACGGGCACCCAACGCTTGCGCACGGTCATCATCCATGTATAGCGGCGATCCTGAGCCTCAATCCTGACACGGGTTGGCATGAACCCTGTTGGCAGATAAGGTCCAGTGGCGAGCGAAGTCCCTGATCCGTTGACGTTCCACCACGACAGCGTGTATGGCGATATCTGCTGAACCTGATACAGCGGCTGCAAGACCGCGAACCTACCGGTGGCATCGAACATGACCATGCGATGCCGGGCATTCGATGGGTACTGACCGTTGCGCACATTCAAACCGGTGGTGGAATTCCCAACAGTGATCGTGGGATACGCAGGAGAAGTCGGAGTCAGGTTGGTGGCAGTCACCACCTCTTCGCGGACGAGTGACCACGAGTCGGGTAACGCTGCCAACTGCTCGGCCAGCGCCAGTCGCTGGGGAGCGCTGATCGACGTAGACGCCAGTCCGTCGGTTCGGCGCATGCCACCAAAGGTATTCCAGCCAACCCCCCACGCATCGACGTTCAGCGTGCCAACCAACTGCACACCCAGCGGGTCAATAATACCCAGGCCGCTGAGGCCGAAAACCTGAGCATTACTCAACAGCCTCGCGTTCGACTCGACGGCCGCTTCCACGTTGTTGCGCAGGAAGACCGCGTGCGTCAGTTGAGTGGCCTGTGCGGTTCGCAAAACGGAAATCGGAAACAGTGTAGCCAGTGACACCACGCCGACACTCATGATGAGCATCGACACGAGTACCTCGCTGAGCGTCACGCCTGCCGGAGCGACAGTTCCCCGAGTCTTGACTGATCGTTCCGGTTTCTGAATTCGTTTCATTTGTTGGCCACCTCACCCGTTTCTGCAAACCGGAACGGGTCATCGGCAAGTTTCTGATTTTCGATTGGCGAAGTGGGGGTGACAACCGTGTTAGTCACATCGACGTGATGCACAGTCGCGTTGCCCGTCCTAGTCGCCAGCGTGACAAGTATTCGATCACGAGCAACAACAAGCGTGGTACTGGCGGGATCGTCGGCCGGAACAAATGGGAGGGACGTATAGTTCGCGGAACTGCGTCCACCAATCTGCTGCCACTTCACAACATCACCACTATCAGCAAAGTGCAGATGTACCATTCCCAGTGAGGCACAGTCTCCCACGATAGTGCCACGCGGGGTGAACAGAATATCCATCTGTACCGGATACGAACCCGGAAAAGTGATGGGCCGCCATGCGGCCGGAACCTGCGAGCCATCAAGGTCGATCACCACACCGCGCGGAAACTGTACAGGCTGAGAGTCACCCAAGATTCCCGGAGCCAGTTCCAACGCGAAATTGACTTGTGCCGATGATCCCGCCAGATCGCGATTCGCACGGTTCAATTGAAATACGTCAGTCGTGCTACTCATTACAGCCACCGTGAACCACGTTCCCGTATCGCGTGGAATTTGAATACGAGAGCCGACCTTCAAGAAACCGCGTCTCCTCAGGCTTTGCCATCGAGTTCCGACTCCAGTCACAGTAGAGCCGGCGCTGTCAAAGCCTAAGGTTCCCTGCGTCTCCCGCTCGGGCGAACCGATGTACTGCACGGCACTGACCGCGTGATTGTCATTCGGGTCGAGCAACAGTCGGAGGCCGCGAATCTCCTTGGCGTAGATCGCCCGGTCCCGCGCACCGCCGATCAGCGATTGCATCTGACGCGCACCAGCCCGCATTCGATCAGCATTGTTCGAGAAGTTGACCGACACCACTGTGATCGTCGTCACAATCAAAACCAGCAGGATCACGACCAACAATTCGATGAGCGTGAAGGCTGGTCGATGGAGTCGATTCGCTCGGCGGCGAATTTTTCGTGGCAAGCGTCGCATGATTACTTGCCCCCAGTCCGCTGATTGAGATTGGTGATGTTGTCCATCAAATAACGCATGGTTGAGTTGGCGTAAGTTAATGAAGCTGCCGCTGGCAAAGGCGCGGCAAGATGGCCAAAGTTTGCGGTGTCGCTCGGTTCATACAACCCCAACAATTTGTCCGGACCCGACGAAACAATCAACGGAGTGTGGAAGGTGTAATAATCGTGTCCCTGTGCCACAAAACCAGTTCTACGCGCAGCGATTCCTCCCGGCACCGTATTGCCGTTATAGGGCGGGCCATCATTGAACCAAGCAGTCAGACGAAACGTCGGATCATCCGGATCAGTATTCAACGGCTCGGGGTCATCAGAGTCGGGCCAGCCAATTTCACCAAGATCATCACCTGAGTTGATTCCATCGTCATCGCCATCGTAACCAGGGGGAGACGGCAAAACGGCCGCGACACCCGGTTGACCATCTGGTCCACGCGCGTATGAGCTATTTCGCTCGAACGGCGGCAAATTGGAAATCAACAGCGAGGCAGGGGTTGGTCCGGGAAAGATTGGTCCCGGTAACTGCGAATAAGGCCTGATTGCCGGTGACGTTAGTCCAGCAGCCTCTTGAGCCAAATTCTGGTTATAGTCGTCGTACCCTCCGACACCATCGAAGTCCTGCTCGCCACAGCGAATCAGCCGCGTGGGCCAGCGATAGAAACGCAGCGGTTCGCCCCAAGCATCGACGAGACAGGGAAGATTGTTCGTCTCGGGTCCGACTCGAACCTCGGCACCGCTGAACGCATCGTCCGCAGGCGACGGGGCACCGAACGTCTCGCCGCGACTCAACATCGCATGCAACACAATTCCACTCTCATACCGCGCCTGGTAACCCGGCTGGAGGTTCGCCATGAAGTTTGCCAAATCGTAAGCGTAGTAGGGCGGAACTGCTCCGAACGCGTTTGGAAAAAGACTCTGCGGAAAGAGCCGAACGAAATCGGCCTCAGCAAACGACTGTGGAAACGCCTGCTTGAATCGTGGCTTCCGCAACAAGACCTCCGCTAACTCGGGGGTCATCACCTGATCCATGTTGTTATTCGTATTCCAAGCGTCCCGCAATCGGATCGCCGCATCGGAGAAGTCGTACTGTCGGAAGGAGCGAATTCGATCCTGGAGGAGTCCGTTCACCTTTGAGATCGTGGTGGCCGTCGCGGCTTCTCTCGCATTCACAATGAAGCTGAACACCGCGCTGAGCGACAACGACGCCAAGATGGCAATGATCATGATGACGATCAATAGTTCCATCAGCGTGAAGCCGGAGCGGAACGATCGCGAGTGGTGACGCATGGCCATCCTGCCTATCGACAATTGAACATTCGGAACGAAATCTGGCCCGACCTCAAGGACAAGCAATTACGGCTGCAATTCACCCGCCGAGAAATTGGTGATATTGTCGGCCTCTGGAGCACGCTGAGCGGCAGTCGGCGGAGTTTGCGCGGGAGTAGCTCCTGTGTAAGCCGTCGCATCAATTGGCATACGATCCGTACCGCTGGCGACATACGCCCCACCGTAGCCATAGGGACCAAACGGGCCGGGCGCGATACCATCATAACCGGGCGAGATGATCTGATAGCTATTCGGCTTCCAAAGCGGTGCGGCAAGCGCCGTCCCCGTGCGATACGGCTCCGACAACGCACCACCACCAAATTCTAATGGCGCATATCCCGTTCCATCGTACCCGCTGTAGTAAATGTAAGGCCATTTTTGCGAGGGAATTGGATCGCGGTATTCAGGGAATCCGTTACTGTTAATATCGGTGAATCGAGCGGGTAAGAATTCAAACTGAGGTGCCTCACGAGCGCCGCCGCGAGCAAACGGGTCCGCCGGGTTCTTGGAAAACCCTGTGCAGGCCCCAATGTGAAGAGGGTTATTATTGTCCGCAGTCGCGCTACCTGGGACGGTGTTGCCATTCATCCCACCCAGAAAGAAGACAAGGCACTCACCCTGACTCAAAGCGATCGGCACATCGTTAAAGTTGTTGTTTCCATTGATATCGCGAACGGCCGCGAAATTGAATTGCGGCCAAAGCTGTCGAATCAGTGCGCGACTTTGTATCGCTGCTGCACTGGGCGAAGCACTTGTCCAGCCATTGTTGTTGGCGGGATTTTCATAAAGCATGATGCTGCTCGGCGGGTCCATGTTATAGACGGACCGGAACTTGCCGATTGCCGTTTCGAGTTGCGAAATCTCGGCCCTGACCGAGGTGACTCGCGCCCGCTTCAAGGCCCCCCCCACCGCAGGAACAAGAAATCCAATCAGAATGCCGATGATCGCGATCACGATCAGCAATTCGATCAGCGTGAAGGCGGTGCGGCGATGCGGTTTATTTAACGAGCGTGTGGTCATCATGATTTCGGTCCCCAGAAGGCAGGAGTCAGGAAACAGGGATCAGCAGACAAGAAACGGGAGTCAGGAAGCAAAATTCATCAGACAGGAAGCAAAGCCCCCTCACCCTAACCCTCTCCCCCGAGGACGGGGGCGAGGGGACAAGGCGAAGGCAGGGGTTACGACAGGTCGTTTAATAATTTAATTAGCGGCATGAACAGGGCGATGACGATGAAGCCGACGATCAGGCCGAGGATGACCACCATCAGCGGTTCCAACAGGTTCACCAAGCCCTCGACCAGCACGCCGACTTCTTCGTCGTAGACATCGGCGACTTTATAGAGCATGTTGTCCAACGCGCCGGTTTCCTCACCGACATCGACCATGTTCACGACCATCTCATCCACCGTGCGCGTTTCGCGCAGGGGGACGGCCATCGTTTCACCCTCACGGATGGCCGCGATGATGTGTTCGTAGGCTTTATAGAAGACCGTGTTTCCGGCGGTGTCGCGGGTGATCGAGAGCGCCTCCAAAATTGGCACGCCCGAGGCGATCAGTGTTCCGAGTGTGCGGCACGTTCTGGCCACAATCGACTTTTTGAAAATCATGCCGAGTAACGGAATGCGGAGTGAGATCCAGTCGACCACATACGCGCCTGTTTTGTTCTTTTTGATGATTTTGATCATCAGCCACAGCGCGAACGGCAGGGCCGGGCCGAGATACCAGTAATTGACCACGACATCGCTGATGTTGATCAGGGCCACGGTCATGCCGGGGAGTTCGGTACCGAAGTCGTCGAAGATCTTCTTAAACTTCGGGATGATGTAGTACATGATGAAGCCGACGATCAGGGTGGCCACCGTGATGACGGCACACGGATAGATCATCGCGCCCTTGACCTTGCGCTTCAGGCTTTCCGCGCGTTCTTTGAATTCAGCCAAGCGTTGCAGAATGACTTCCAACGCACCGCCCGCTTCACCGGCTTTGACCATGTTGACGTAGAGGTTGTCGAATGCCTTGGGCTGCTTGGACATCGCTTCGGACAGCGTGCTGCCGGACTCAACGTCTTCGATCACCCCGATCAGCGAGCTTTTCAGCGGCCCCGGCTTGCACTGACCTTCGAGAATACGCAGGCTTCGCAAGATCGGCAGCCCGGCGTCTTGCAGCGTGGAAAGCTGGCGCGTGAACGTGCAAAGTTTTTTGCCGCTGACGCCTCCGATCGAGAAGCCGCCCCCCTTTTTCTTTTTGGCGGCGACCTTCCTCTTAGCATCGGCGCTGGTCTTGGCATCGCCCTTGGTCTTGCCACCCTCTTTGGTCTTCTTGCCGCGTCCCTTTTCGGCGATTTTCGTGACGAAGAAGCCCTTTTCGCGGATCTTCGACTGCGCCTCCTGCTCGGAGTTGGCTTCGATAGTGTCCTTCACCTCGAGGCCGGTGTTATCCATTGCTTCGTACTGAAAAGTCGCCATTTCAAGCCTCCGGTCAAATACGCTGCGGCAATACTGATCGACTCAACGTTTTTGTTGTTGATCGGTGTCAATCCAAGAAAGTCAGGCCACATCCACAATCATCGTTAAAAACAGGCTTTGCAGGGCCGCCGCGCATTGCAGCCTCAACCACAGCGGGTTGAGAGTGCAAAACATTTACTACACGCGACGTGCCAACCGACATCATTCTTTTAAGGAGCGGGATCGTAATCATTTCTTCCTTCTCTCTCCAAAAATACTAACCGGGGGCTAGCGCCCAATGGCACTCACTATGTAACCCGCAGCGTCAGCGAGGGAGTTCCTCGTGTTTCACTCCCTTGCTGACGCTGCGGGTTATACTCCTCGCGGCCCAAAGTGAGAGGTTTCTGAGCGGGGTGGCGTAAGCCCCCTGGTTCTTCGCGAACGGGCTTACGCCCAAGAACCAGGGGGCTTACGCCCAATGGCACTCACTTTGAATTTTGCCGATGGCATG
>JAYSQC010000625.1:0-7060 GCA_043721755.1 Schlesneria sp. | reverse complement strand
CGGCGTAAGCCCCCCGGTTCTTCCGAAGAGGGCTTACGCCCAAGAACCGGGGGGCTTACGCCGCCCCGCTCAGATGTCTCATCTTGGGCCGCGAGAGGTACAAGCAACGGTTCGTCGAGCAACGCGGGCACAACCTGCTCCCACGCGACATCGACCGGCTCAACGGCGCGCGGCCAGTAGCAGAGCAGCACGGCTACGATCGCCACGACACCACCACTCAAGCTGCCCAGCGCGAGAGCTTGCGCGGCGACGAAGCCGTTCCACGCCCACCAACCGCACAGCGCGGCAGGGAGGAGAAAGAGCAGCGCGACAGCGGCCACGGCTCCCCAGCGCGACAGGCTCCAGCCCGGCAGCGTTCCATTCCACGGCGTGATCGCCACGCTGCCCCACAGTCCATGCAACCCGATGCGCTGCAGCGTGATGTCCTTCGAGGTGATGTTGCCGCGCCTGTCGATCCGCACGTCACCGGGCGACGACTCGCTGGCGGGGACCGCTCCCCAGCACTGCGGACACAGACTGTTCGATGTCCCCTTCGTCGAGTCGATGATCTCCTGCCGATAGTGCGCGGGAGCCACGCCGCGTTGCAGGGCTTCGCGCAGCAGCCGCTTCCGGCCGGACTCGGGTGACGCGAGTACCGCCATCGCTTCGGCGTAGTCGAGCCATTCTTGTCGCGGGTCCGTGGCATAAGCGTCGAGGCTTTCCAGCGCGACCGACCACGGCTGTCGCACGACTCGGCCTTCCAGCACGAGGCCGTGTTCCGCCTGAACGTGTTCGGCCAACTCGCGCGGTGACAGCCGCACCTCGCAGCGCGGACAACGCAGCCGAATCTTCGACTCCAACTCCACACAGACCTCATCCAGAATCGTGGAGGGACCGGTCCACTGTTCGAGTCCCCGCAGCAAGTCGATCCCCTGCAAGCGGTCTTCCGCGCGCGACGCCAGCTCCAGCAGCGAGCTCCGGCAGGTGGCGGCATCAACACCAACCCGCTGCGTGAGCAAGGACGAGGGCGATTCCATGCGGGAGGTTTCGGCATCCTTGCTCACGCTGCGGGTTGGTATGGAGGTTTCGATGTCCTTGCTCACGCTGCGGGTTGGTGTTGCCGTCCCGCCACCGCCGCTCACATTGGTCACCAACGGCGAGCGTCTCAACAGCACCACGGCCACTTCCTGACACAGTCCGAAGGGCAGCTCGGCTCGCCCCAGTTGAGCCGCCACCGCGCGCGTGACTTCCATCGTGGGAGGCTCGTCCCAATGACAGAACATCGACAGCGCGACGACACGACCACACTCAGATGCGTCCTTCAAAAACAACTTCATCAACCGCGCCGCCTGTGGGACGCCGCCCAACACACGACCGAGCGAAGCCGCGACGGCCCGACCGGTGTCGTTGTAATGGTGATCCCGCACGCGGTGGTTGAGGACACTTCCGAGCGGGGCGGCGTCAGCTCCCCGATTCTGGGGCGTTAGCCCGTTTTCCAAGAGCCGGGGGGCTGACGCCGCCCCGCTCGGAAATCTCTGATCTTGATCCGCGCGAGGTAGATCGCCCTCCGTGTGCGGAGCCAGCGCGTCGCGCAGCCGGACAAACAGCAGTGCGTGAGCCTGCTCGCCGAATTGTTCGACGAACAACTCCGCCAAGTTGCGCGCGGCAAACGGATCGGCATCGACGGAGACCGTGCGACTGACAAGCACTTCGACGAACGGATCGAACTCGTACCGCGTTCCCTCCCATTCGTAGATGCGGTGCGTCGTGCGACGATGTTGGGCGAGATCGCGCTTCGGAAACGTCGTCCCGCACTCGGGGCAATCGACCAGTCGTTCGAGTTCGATCGCGCGCAACGCCTGCACGCACGCGAGCCGATTCGCGCCGAGAGCGAGCAGCCGCTGACAGACTTCGAGCCGCTCCGCCACGGCTGTGGGATTGAGATTCGTTGGTACGGCATCGACCCGATTGGGGTCAGGCACCGCAGACTCGGCTTCGACCGGGACAAGTTGTTCGACCGCCTTTCTCAGCACGGTCTCATTGCAGAATTCGTCGGCCAGACGCAGGGCCACGTCGGGCAGGACGATCTCACGACCTAACCGACGAACGCGGCTGTCGTCATGCGCGAGCAACTGCCAACCGGCCGACTTCGCGGTCGGTTCGGAACGAAGTCCCTCGGCCAGCCGTTCGATCCACTGTTGCCGTTGAAGTTCGGACTGTTGAGCCAAGTGCAACGGCAGCGCGAGCAAGACCTGCTGCGACAGAGCCGTCGCGAACGCGCTGGTGACTCCGCCGGGATGACGCTGCCGCAACTGCGCGGCCAGTGTTTGCAACGCGGTCGAGTCACACTGGTGCAGCACGCGCGACCACAGCCGCGTGAGAGCTTGACCAAACGGCAGCAGCTTCCCATCAAGCGGGATGTAGTGATGCTGACTCGTCAGATGCGGGTCGAGTTCCCTTGCTCGCAACTCTTGCTGACAGGCGGGACAGACGACGATGCGATGCTGTGCTTCGAGGGACTCGATGGCCCGGTCCAACACCAGCGGTGGGACACCGAACGCGAGCAGGCTGCGCGCCGCTCGGATCATGTCATCGACGGCGTCGCCCCCCAGTCGCTGAGCCAGCCCGACAACCAACGGCACGTCGATGGAAACCGTTGTTCGCAGCAACGCACCGGCCGCGTGCAACCTCACGTCGTACTCAGCGTCAGTCAGGCCGCGCGTCTCGATCAACGTGCGGCAGACGGAATCGGTCGCCTCCAATTGCGCCTGCTGCTCCAGCAACGCGATGGCCCAACCGCGCACACGCGGCTCGGTCGAATCGAGCAACTCCATCGCGACGGTCTCGGTCGAGTCGAGTTCGGTGAGGAGTCGGATGTGTTCGGGAAGTGCCGCGCTGCCGCTCCTCAGTGACTCCGCGAAACAACGTCGAAAGCCGGGCGTGTCGGCCGACAACGTGGCTGCCACGACCGCACGCGAGACTCCCGCCGCGTCCTGGTGAGACTCGACCGTCTGCACGCTGAAACACCAGTCAAAGTCGGTCCCGTTTGTCGGCAAGGCACTCGCGCCGCGTCGCGCACCCGGCGTCGCGGGCCAATTAATTTCGACCGGCTTCGCTGCGGTCCCCTTCCACACGGCGATCGTTTCGGTGCTAGGCAGCTTGATGTCTGGAAGTTGTTGCGCATGTGTCCCGTTTTGCAAATGAGGTGAGCCGGGTGGTGTCAGCCCCCGGACTCTTGGCCGCAGTGTCCGGGGGCTGACGCCACCCGGCTCACCAGAATCAGACATCTCATCGGTCTCAGGCAAAGCCTCGCTCAGGCTGCTCGACGAGACCGGTGCGAACTGCCTCACGATTTGAAACTGCAATCCGTCGGGCAGGCCGCGCGTCGAGAAGGCGACGCGCGCGGTGCCGTTCGCGCGGCGCAGCACCAGGCACGCGGGAACGGGCGGCGGCGGCGGGTTGCCCCACCAGTTGCGCAGCTCGGCGATGGATCGCGGGCGCTGCGCGGGGTTCGGATCGAGGCACGTCCAAAGTCCGTCGATCACACTGTCCGGCCACAGCGCGGCGAAGCGCGATCCGGTGACGTTCAACGCCTGCTGCACGTCCGCCACGCGTTGCTCGGGAAGCCGCAGCAACTCGTGTCGCAGCCGCTCGCGCTGCGGTCCTTCAAACCGAGGCGAGCGTTGCTGCTGCTCGATCGCCAATTTCGCGGGACTGTCACCGGTGAGCAGCATCCACGCCGTGGCGGCCCAACCAAAGAGATCCGTCTCGCGCGACGGTGCCGCGTCGGGGTTGAGCAGCTCGGGGGCGAGGAAGCCCTGCGCATAACGCTCGGGCGGAAACATCCCGCGCCAGGCAGCGGCCTCCGCCGCAGCGACGACGTTCTCGGTCCCGAGGAAGTGGGCGCGGTCGAGTCGATCGACCCAGAAGACGACCGGCGACAGGACGTTCAGCAGAAAGCCCGCGCCGTGCATCGTGTCGAGAAACTGAAGCGTCTGCCCGACGACGCTCATGACCCGCGCGAGATCGCTCGGCACCGACTGCCGCCACCGCGCGAGGTTGTCGCCTTGAATCGTCCCAAACACCAAGACCGGTTCCGACGACGCCATCTTTCCCGCGCGCGGGAACGCGAACTGGTCCTGCTCGTTGCGCAGTTCGAGGTAGTCGAGCGGCTCGGCGATCAGGTTCGTGCAGCGCGAACCGAGCACGCGCTGAGCCTCGAACCTCGCGTGGTCGCGGCGTTGGCGAACGTACTCGCGATCATCGGTCGTTGGGTACGACAGCGTTCGGATCAGCACGTCGAGACATTCGTCATCGCCCGCTTCCGAGAGCAGTCCCTTGGTGAATTCAAAGTTCCGAAAAACCTTCTTGCCACGATACAGACACGACCACGCGGTCTCGTGCAGCACCTGCGTGACGCGGTACAGCGAACGATTGCGCTGGAGGATGTCAGGCTCGTTCGCCGGGATGTCGGCGAAGTCGTGAGGCAGTCGCGCCCCGACCGGCAGCTTCATGTTGACGACCAAACCTTTCACACTGTGGGACTGTTGAAGTCCGGCTTTTCCGAAAGCCGGACTTCTCTTCAATGCTGTTACATCAATCGACACACAGGGCGTTGCCCACGCGGTAAAACGCGACCGGTGTTTGGCCGCAACCAAGCACAAAAAACAGCGGAACCACAGATTTCACGGATGACACAGATCAGGCGAAGATCGATCAGACGAAGACCAAGAATCTTTTTCTCCCCCCTCTTCATCAGTGCTATCTGTGACATCTGTGGTCAGTCTTGGACGGGGTTGCTTGGTGTCATCATCTCAATTGGTCGCGCGTCGCACGGTGAAACAGGCCCCCACTTCAATCGACACGCAGGGCGTTGCCCACGCGGTAAAACGAGACCGGCCTACTGACTTCGCAAGACCGCGATCTCGTCGCACAAGGCTCGGCCGTGCGATGGGCGATCGGTGGCTCGTTCGGCCAGACAGCGTCGCACAAAGTTGTATGTCATCGGGCTGGCTTTCGCTTCGAGAGTCGGCCAATCCCAATTGCGGAACGGGACCGACTGCGGCCCGCCGGTCAGCGCGTTCGGACCCAGCAACGTGCGCGGTTCGACGCCGGTCAGCATGTGGAACAGCGTGCTGCCGACGGTGTAAGCGTCCGTGGCGGGAGTCATCCGGTCGCTGGTCTGGCACTCGGGTGGGCAGTAGCCGGGAGTGAAGGCTCCCTTGCTGCCGACCATGTTGCCGAACATCAGGCGACAGCCTCCCAGATCGAGCAACGACACGGCATCGCGATCTCCGAGCAGGACGTTGTCGGGCTTCAAGTCTTGATAGACGAGCTGCCACTCGCGACCATCGCGCATCACGGGAACATGCAGTTCGGCCAAGACATGGCAGACCTGCGCGAGGACGCTCAGCGCGAGCGGCTCTTTCATCCCGCGACCGATCGCCTCCGTCACCGGCCGTCCCTCCATCCGCTCCATGATGAGATACGGTTCGGACGAGAGGAGCGCTTCATCTTGAAACTGCCACGCGCCCGCTTCGCCTGCGATCGGCTCGCCCAATCGCGGGTTCCAATCGAAGACGTAGTCGTTCGGGTTGGGGATGCTGTTGCAGCCTCGGTTCTTGAGCAACACCATGATCCGCCGTTCGGTCTGAAGCTGCTTGCGATGATCCGTCAGCTTCCGGCGGAACCCGTCCTCATCGCGACACCGGGCGTACTCGACCAGCCCGTCGTACCGCAGCGTCGTCTTGATGAGGATGTCGGCCTCGGTGCGCAGATCGCGTCCTTCCAGCAACAGCCCGCAACCGCCCGAAGCGAAAAACTGCCGGACCTCGTACCGCTCGGCCAACCGCTTGGCGATCGTGAACGGCAGCCCCGCGTTGTCCCCGCGCGGAACGGTGGCACGAATGAAGTCTCGCCCACGAAAGGGGAACTCGGTCCAAACGGGAGCGGTCGTGGCAGCAGTTCGAATCGAGGCCATGAACGGGGAACCCTGTTTCAGATCGCGCCGCGATCAAACACGGCTGACGTTAGGCTGCTGATACTTCCCGCAGCCATAAATATGACTCTTGCATCGTTTAACCGCGTGGGCAACGCCCCGCGCGTCGAAGGCGAAACCGCGTTCCATGTCGCTCGACGCGCAGGGCGTTGCCCACGCGGTTAAACGACTCAGTGTTGCGACCGTGCGAGGTGTATCCCTCACGCCGTCAGAATTGAATCGCTTTGCAGCCTCGTTTCTGTTTGGAATGTCTCGCGCCTAGAATCGACTCGGGAATGGGCGGGAGCGTGACTGAAACGGGAATGGAGTGCCGAGAGCCGTGAATTTTGAAGACGATTGGGACGAGCCGGCGATGGACGCGGCGGCGATGCAGGATGATCTCACGCCGTCTCAGCGCGCGGCGGTCGAGCACTTTCAGGGTCCGTTGCTGGTGCTGGCAGGACCGGGTTCGGGGAAGACGCGGGTCATCACGCGGCGGATCGCGCGGTTGATCGAACGTGGTGTGAGACCCTGGGAAATTCTCGCGATCACCTTCACCAACAAGGCCGCGGGGGAGATGCGGGAGCGGGTGCGCGCGCTGGTCGGCGCGGAGGCGGCAGAGGGGATGTGGATCTCGACGTTCCATTCGGCCTGTGTCCGTATCCTGCGACGCCAGGCCGAGGCCTTCGGCATGAAGCAGAGCTTCACCATCTACGACACCGCCGACCAGCGCGCGCTGCTCAAACGCATCATCAAGGAGCTGGATGCCGACACCGTCGGCTTCACTCCCGGCGGGGTCTCGAGCCGCATCTCGAAGCTTAAGAACGAGCTCACCGACATCGACGCTTTCGCCCGCTCGGTGAACCTCGACGACCCGAAGGAGTCGGGCTTCCTCGAGATCTACGGCCGGTATCAGGCCGCCCTCAGAAGGGCGAACGCCCTCGACTTCGATGACATCATCGCCGAGACTGTCTACCTGTTCCGCGCGTTCCCGGATGTCGCGGCGCTCTACCAGCGGCGCTTCCGGCACGTGCTGGTCGACGAGTACCAGGACACGAACCACGCCCAGTACGCGCTGATCCGCGAGCTGGTGCGCCCCGTGCT
>JAYSQC010000624.1:0-17072 GCA_043721755.1 Schlesneria sp. | reverse complement strand
TCAAAGACGGGGATCGCGTCGTGTTCCTCGGCAGCACGCTCATCGAACGCGAGCAGAAATACGGCTACTGGGAACTCGGGCTGACGATGGCGAACGCCGACAAGAACTTGACTTTTCGCAACCTCGGCTGGAGCGGCGACACGGTCTGGGCCGAATCGCGCGGCATCTTCGATCCGACTCAGATTGGCTACGGGCGGATGCTCGCACTGGTCAAGGAACTCAAGCCGACTCTGATTGTCTTCGGCTACGGCCAGAACGAGTCCTTCGCAGGTGATGCCGGTCTCGAACCGTTCGTCAAGCAGTTTGAAAAGCTCTGCGACGACGTGAAGCCGACCGGCGCGCGGCTGGCCTTCCTCACACCGCACAAGTTTGAGAAGCCTCGCGCGCCGTTGCCCGATGCCAGCCGACACAACGTGATGCTCGGAAAGTATGCCGACGCGGTCAGGCAACTCGCGGCGAGACGCTCGGCTCCGGTGCTGGATTTGTATGCATTGGAATTGCCGTCGCAGAGCCTCACCGAGAACGGAATGCACTTCGGCCCGAACGGCTACGCGGCGGTCGCCGGGGCCGTGCGGTCGCACTTGAAGCTGACGAATAGTGGGAAGACCTCTCAGCAGGAAGAGGCGATCCGGCGGAAGATCGTCGAGAAGAACATGCTCTTCTTCCACCGCTGGCGTCCGCAAAACATCACGTACCTGACCGGCTTCCGCAAACACGAACAAGGCAACAACGCCGTCGAGATCGCCCAGTTCGACCCGCTCGTCGAAAAGATCGAAGTCGAGATCGACGCGATGAAGAAGCCGTGAAGTCAGATTTCTTTGCCACAGATTTCACGGATGGGCACAGATAAGAAGAAGATCAGAGAGAGAGAGAGAGAGGTGACGGACTGAGGGCCGTTTTTGGGCAAACAATGCCCTACCAGCATGTTGAAAATCTCGCGTAGGTTGGGACAAGCTCGTATCGAGCGCCAGCCCGCCATCTTCATTCGCTTCGCTTCACGGTGGGCCGGCGCGGCGAAGCGCCGCTGGTCCCACCCTACAAGTGACGCAGACCCAACAAGGTGATCGCCCTGGGCCACATCGTGTCGCTCGTCAACAGAAGTCCGGCTTTAGGAAAAGCCGGACTTCGAGAGATCGATCAGATGATCGGCGGCTCGTCGCAGTTCGACTGAGTTGTCGATGACGACCACCGAGTGGCCGATGGCCAAAAGTTCGTGGAAGCAGGCGAGCAGGCGTGAGACATCGGCAGGGTGGAGTCCGACGGTCGGTTCGTCGCAGACGATGAGCGTCGGGCCGCGTGAAGTTGTCAGGCGCGAGGCGAGTTTCAAACGTTGGGCTTCACCGCCCGAAAGCGTGTCGGTCGGCTGGCCGAGGACGACATAGTCCAGCCCCAGTTGCTTGAGCAGGTGGAGTCGCCCTTGCAGCTTCGGGTGGTTGCGAAAGAACGTCGCGGCTTCGGCGGCACTCATCGCCAGCACGTCGGCGATCGTGCGGCCGCGATATTTTATTTCGAGGATTTCGCGGCGGTAGCGCGTCCCCGCGCATTCGGGACACGTCAGCGAAACGTCGGGCAGGAACTGCATGTCGTGGCGGAGCGTTCCCGTCCCGCGACAGGCGCGGCAACGTCCTCCTTGAGCCGCATTGAAACTGAAGTGCTGCGGGCCGAAGCCGCGCTGCTTGGCTTCGCCCGTCAGCGCGAAGACCTCGCGAATCTCGTCGAACACGTCGATCCACGTTGCCGCGTTGCTGCGCGAGGACCGCGTGAGCGGCGACTGATCGACCAGCGCCGCCTCGACCAACGTCTCGCCGCCAGTCAGCGAATCGCATTCACCGGGGAACGTCACCGCGCACGCTTGACCGAGTCGCCGACAGACGGCGGGGACGAGTGTTTCCACGATCAGCGATGTTTTGCCGCTGCCGCCTCGTCCCGTGATCACGCACAGCACGTTCAACGGGACTCGCAGCGTTTGCCCGCTCAAGGCCGAGGCGACGCGGGAGTCTTCACTCCAGTGGCGGTGTCGAACGTTGGTGAGCGTCAGCCAATCGGCGGGTTTTCGTGTTCCCTCGTGGCGGATGCTGCCAGCATCCGAACTGACGCTGGCAGCGTCGGCCACGACAGTGATTCCTGCGCCGGACTTGAACATCGTTCGTTCGCGCAGCACGCGACCGGTGACGGAGGTTTCGATCTGAGACAACTCCGACGGCGTACCCGCGAACACGACCGAGCCTCCCGCTGGACCGGCTCCCGGCCCAAGGTCGATCACATGATCCGCCGCCAGCACGATCTCGGGAGCGTGATCGACGACGATCAGGCTGTTGCGCAGCGACTGCAATTGCCGCAGCGCGCGGATCACGAGCGGCAACTCGTCGGGATGCAGTCCGGCCGACGGCTCATCGATCACGCACAGTGTTCCCGTCACGCGCGACCCGAGTGCGGCGGCGAGCAACAGGCGGCGAGTCACTCCGCCCGAGAGCGTGGCCGCACTGCGGTTCAGCGTCAGATGATCGAGTCCCAGATCGCACACGAGGCGCAGTCGCTCGGTGAGGTCGGCGCGAATCAGCACCGTCCGCGATCGCTCGCCCTCATCGAGTTGAGTCTCGATCCACTCCAATCGCGCGGCGGCAGCGCGGGCGGTCAATGCGAGCATGTCGGCAAAGTTGCTCCCGGCCACACGCACGGCCAACGCCTCGCCCCGCAGCCGCGAATCGAGACAGATCAAACATCGTGCCGACGAGGCGTCTCGCTCACGACACACTTCGCATCCGCCCGCTCCATCGACCAGGAACAAACGCGGATCGGGCGGCAGGAACTCACGCTGGCAGCCGCCGCAGTCCCAACGACGACTGAACCGCTGCACGGACCACGCACGCCCCTCAATCACACGTGTCTCGGTGACGGCCTTGGCCACCAAATACGGCGTTTCACAAGATGTAGGGTGGGCTGTGCCCACCAACTCATCAGCCACAGTGGTGGGCACAGCCCACCCTACGATTTGATGGGCAAAGCCCTCGCCGACGCCCGTAGTGACACCCCGCAAGGGGCCGGATGCCGACTCGTGTTGTGCGACGAGCAGCAAGCAGCGACCCGCACTCTCTCGAAACGCGGTCTCGGCACTTTCGGTCAGTCGTTCGAGCGAGACTTTGCCCGCGACGAGTCGATCCGCGACCAACCAGATGTCGTCGCGCCGCGCATCTCCTTCGCACCTGCTGCGTGCCCCGAGTTCACTTTCGCGACACAACTCCTCGACCGTCAGCGACCGCTCGCCCCGGATCGCGCGGGTGAAGCCGCGTGCCTGCCACGTTGATCGCTCTTCGGCCGATTCCTCCTCGGCAGGAAAGCAGAGTTGGAAGCGGGTGCCGTCGGCGAGTGTACTGGCGGCGCGAACGACATCCTCGGCCGAGTGCGAACGAACGTCGAGGTTGCACGCCGGACAGAGGACTCGTCCGATGCGTGCGAAGAGGCGACGCAGACTCTCGTCGATCTCGGTCAGCGCGGCCACGTTTGTCTGAGAGGACGATCGCGCGCGTCGGATGTCGCTGCGAATGGCGATGGCGGGCGGGACGTGCGCGATGCGGTCGGCGGTCGGTCGCTCGATCCGTTCGAGGTACTGGCGCGCCGTCGCTGAAAAGCTCTCGATGTACCGCCGCTGTCCCTCGGCGAAGAGCGTGTCAAACGCCAAGCTGCTCTTCCCCGAGCCGCTCACCCCCGACAGCACGACAAGTTGCCCGAGCGGGATGTCGAGGTCGATCGCTTGGAGGTTGTGGACTCGCACGCCCCGCAGTTCGATGCAGCGAGTGGCGTGTGTCGGCGGTGAAGTCCGGTTCAAAATCGCAGGCATGACAACCGTTCTGAAGTGTGCTTCGAGAGTTCACTGCGGCCAGGTCCAACAGCGGCAGGGCCATCGCTCTTTTCATCGTAGGGTGGGACCAGCTCGCTTCGAGCGCCGGCCCACCATCAGGAAACATCGAGAATTCATGGTGGGCCGGCGCGGCGAAGCGCCGCTGGCCCCACCCGACAGGTTGCACAGACCCAACAAGGCGATGGCCCTGCAACAGCGGTTTGACTCCCGCAGGAACCCCGTCTCTAATCCCGCCCTCCGGGGCGAGACTCCGGCTGATCTCGCGCGGTCAGAACGGACTTGCTTATACCTCACGCGGCACAAAGTGAGAGGTTTCCGAGCGGGGTGGCGTCAGCCCCCCGGTTCTTGGGCGTAAGCCCTCTTTGGAAGAACCGGGGAGCTGACGCCGCCCCGCTCAGATGTCTCATCACTGACCGCGCGAGATATAACCGCGTGAGCTACACCGCGCGCGAATGCGGCAAAACGGCTGACAATGTCGCTCGACGCGCGGGGCGTTGCCCACACGGTGAAACGAAGCCGTCTGGGCCGTGCAAGGTATCGCCCGCAGATGCCATTGTGAGTTTCAAACGAGAGGTCGCACCGCATGAGACGTTCGTTATTTCTGACTACAGCCCTTGTCTGCGTGTTCGTGAGAATGGCTCCCTTGTGCGCGGCTGAGCCGAAGATCGAATTCAACCGCGACATCCGGCCGATTCTGTCAGATGCCTGTTTCCACTGCCACGGGCCGGACAGCGCGAAGCGGCAGGCCGGGCTGAGGCTCGATCAGGAAGAGGCCGCAAAGGGCGAACGCGATGGGCACCGAGCGATCTTCGCCGGTGAGGCGGTTCGCAGTGAGCTGGTCCGACGGATCACATCGGCTGACCCGGACGAGGTCATGCCGCCACGCAATTCAAACCGCTCGCTGACGCCCGCGCAGATTGAACTGCTGAAGAAGTGGATCGATCAGGGGGCGCAGTGGCAGTCGCACTGGAGCTTCATTCCGCCGCGCCGGTCGATGGTTCCGGATGTGAGTCTGCTTGACCATCGGCCCCCCTCCCCGGCCCTCCCCGCCGAGGGGAGGGAGCAAGAGAGGCCGCGACGCATCCAAGATGTCTCGCGTCGCGATCTCAGTTCCATCGACCTCAGTCCCATTGATGCCTTCGTCACACAACGGCTCGCGTTGGAAGGACTTTCTCTGGCGAATGAGGCCGAGAAGACGACGCTCATCCGGCGCGTGACGCTCGACCTGACGGGTGCCCCGCCGACGTTGAGTGAAGTGGATGAGTTCTTGGCCGATGCGTTGCCCGATGCTTACGAGCAACTCGTCGATCGGCTGCTCGCGTCGCCGCGCTATGGCGAACGGATGGTGCTCGATTGGCTCGATGCCGCGCGGTACGCCGACACGAACGGCTATCAGGGAGACGGCACGCGGACGATGTGGCCGTGGCGCGATTGGGCGATTCGCGCGATCAACTCGAACCTGCCGTTCGATCAGTTCACCGTCGAGCAGCTTGCGGGCGACCTCCTGCCGAACGCGACGCTCGACCAGAAAATCGCGACCGGATTTCATCGCAATCATCCGCTCAACGGCGAAGGGGGCCGGATCGCGGAAGAGTCGCGCGTCGAGTATGTCATGGACCGCGTCGAGACGACTGGCACCGTTTGGCTCGGCCTGACGATTGGCTGCTGTCGCTGTCACGATCACAAGTACGACCCGCTCGCGCAGAAGGAGTACTACCAGCTTTATGCCTACTTCAACTCGATCGCCGAGTCCGGTGCGGTCGATCGCGGCGGCAACGCGAACCCGGTCGAACGCCTCGTCACACCCGAGACCGAACGCCGCGTGAGCGAGCTGCGCGAGGAAGTCGCTCTGGCGGAGAAGGCTCAGCAAGCGGGACTGGCCGTCGTCGATGCGGCTCAACGGGAGTGGGAGCAGAACCCGAGCGGAATGACTTCGTGGATGGTCCTCGATCCCCTCGCGATGAAGTCCAAGAACGGAGCGACCCTGACCAAGCAGCCCGATCAATCGGTGTTGGCTTCGGGCGAGAGTCCCGCGCAGGACGACTACGAAGTGACATTCCACATCAACGCGAGTCAGGCCGACAAACCGACGCTCATGACCGGACTGCGGTTGGAGGCGATGGCTGACGATTCGCTGCCGTCGAAGGGACCGGGCCGTGCGCCCGAGAACGGCAACTTCGTACTGACGACGTTGGAGTTGGAAGCCTCCGCGCCGACGGATCCCTCAAAACCCGCGCCGAAAAAGCCGGTGAAGATTCCGTTCAACCGAGCCGAAGCCGATTACTCGCAAGGGGGCTTCAACCCGGCGGGCGTGATCGACACCGACAAGAACACCGGCTGGGCCGTGGCGGGCAGCGACAACACGAAGGGCCGTGTCGCGATCTTCGTCTGCACGAATCCGCTCGCGCTCACTGGCGAGACCGAGTTGAAAGTGACGCTCAAGCACGAGTCGGTTCACCTCCAACACAATCTCGGTCGGTTCCGCATCGCGCTCACGACGAACGGTGCCCCGCGACTCGATGCGCCTCCCGCCGAAGTCGTCGCGGCACTCGGTGTCGCCGCCGACAAACGAACCGACGCCCAACAGACGCAGCTCCGCGATTACTACCGCACCAAAGTGTCGTCTCAATTCGCAGGCTTGAAGTCGGCCGTCGATGCCGCGAAGAAGAAGGTGGCCGACTACGAGAACGGTCTCACCGTGACGATGGTCATGCAGGACCAACCGCAGCCGCGCGAGTCGTTCGTGCTCACGCGCGGCTCGTACACGCAGCCGGGCGAGAAAGTGAGTCACGGCGTTCCCGCCGCCCTCCCGCCACTCGCCGCCGATGCGCCGCCGAACCGCCTCGCGCTGGCCAAGTGGTTGGTCGATCCCGCGAACCCGCTGACCGCGCGCGTGACAGTCAACCGCGCCTGGCAAGCGTTCTTCGCCACGGGCCTCGTCAAGACGACCGAGGACTTCGGTACGCAGGGCCAACCGCCGTCGCATCCCGAGTTGCTGGATTGGCTCGCGGTGGAGTTCGGAGGGGGAGAAAGGGAGAGGGAGAGAGGGAGAGACGAAGCAAATACAAGTTCGTCGTCCCCTGCCGTGTCTTTATCTCCCCCTCTCTCCCCTTCTCCCTCTCCCGCTTGGGATTCAAAACACCTCCACCGCCTGATCGTCACGAGTGCCACGTACCGGCAGTCGTCCCGCGTGACGAACGAACTGCGTGAGCGCGACCCCGAGAACCGGCTGCTGGCGCGCGGGCCGAGGCACCGCATGTCGGCCTTCGCCATCCGTGACATGGCCCTCGCGATGAGCGGGCTGCTGGTCGAGCGCATCGGTGGGCCGTCGGTAAAGCCGTACCAACCGGCGGGCATCTGGGAGGATGCGTCGCTCGGCAAGATCGGCTACGCACCGGACAAGGGTGAGGGCCTGTACCGTCGCAGCCTCTACACGTTCTGGCGTCGCATCGCCGCGCCGACGATGTTCTTCGATGCCAGCAACCGCAACGTCTGCACGGTCACGCTGCCAAGAACCAACACACCACTTCAAGCCCTCGCCCTGATGAACGACATCACCTACGTCGAAGCCGCGCGCAAGTTGGCCGAACGCGCACTCCTCGAAGGAGGCGAGACGCCCGACGCGCGTCTCACGTTCGCCTTCCGCATCGCCACGTCACGCCCCCCGTCTCCCGACGAGAGAACTCTGCTCACTAAGGCCCTCGCGTCGCTGAAAGCCCACTACGAACAAGACTCCGCCGCCGCAAACCAACTCATCGCAGCCGGTGACTCGCCGCGCGATCTGAACCTGAATGCAACCGACCTCGCCGCCTACACGGCACTCGCCAACCTGATCCTCAACCTCGATGAGACAATGACGAAGGAGTGACGCCGGTGGCGAGTGAACTGGAAGCTCGATGAGGCTTTGAACTAAAGTCGGCCCCAAAGGAGACACGTTTTGAAAATCCAACGACTCGAACTGAGCAATTTCCGGGGCATCCGGGAACTCGATTTCGATTTCGACGAGTCGATGAATGTCATCGTCGGCGTCAACGGCTCCGGCAAGTCGAGCATCCTCGACTGTGCAGCAATTATGCTGTCACGGCTGATTGCGAAGGTCCGCGCCACGCATGGCATCGGGCGAATGTTCAGCGATCTCGACATCGCGAACAATACGGACTTCACGGCATGCACAATCAACGTAGTCGTAGATAACTCTCCTATTCGATGGACCGTCGTTAAGACGCAGGGTCGCTATAAAGTGCTTGCCCTCGGCATGGAGACGAATCAAAAGGAACTCGTGGGGGCGGTCGAGACCATTCACGCCTCCCTCGCCGCGAATGCCGAAGCAAGCGTGCCGCTGGCGGTTTACTATCCGGTCGCTCGCGCTGTCCTCGATATTCCGCTGCGGATTCGCACAAAGCACGGATTCGATCAGTTATCCGCCTATGACGAAGCTCTCTCCGGAGCAAGCAGTGACTTCCGGTTGTTCTTCGAGTGGTTTAGGAATCGCGAAGACTTAGAGAACGAAGAGCGGCTGAGGTCGGGGCATTATCCTTTGTTCGACGGCGATGATGTTGTGCGACCAAAACTGATCAACGGTTTCGATTGGCAATTGACGGCGGTTCGACAGGCGATCGAAGCCTTTCTTCCGGGTGTCAAAGGACTACGAATCCAGCGATCACCGCTGCGGATGGTTCTTGAAAAGGGAGACCAGCTTCTGTCTGTCAATCAGTTGTCCGATGGTGAGAAGTGCCTGATGGCATTGGTAGGCGACCTCGCTCGACGGCTGAGCATCGCAAATCCGGGACTTGAAAAGCCGCGAGAAGGGGTTGCAGTCGTTCTCATCGACGAGATCGATCTGCACCTGCATCCGGCGTGGCAGCGCTCGATTATTCCGAACCTGCGGAATGCGTTTCCGAATTGCCAATTCATTCTGACAACGCACTCGCCGCAGGTTCTCAGCCATGTTCCCTCGAACCAGATCGCGATCCTCAAGACGGTCGAAGGCAATGTGACATTGAACCGCACCGACGATGCCTTCGGCCGCGACTCGAATCGCATTTTGGAAGACATCATGGACGTGGATTCGCGACCGCCGGAGTTCAAGCGAGACTTGGCCAAGTTGTTCAAAGCCATCGACGACGGAAAGCTCGAACAGGCGCGCAAGCTGGCGAAGCGGATCGAGTCGGAAATTGGTGCTGATCCCGAACTGACCAAGGCGGGGGTGCTGATTCGTCGCAAGGAGATTCTCAAGTCGTGAGAAGAATCCACAAGCAGGCCGAGCCAAACTCGCTGGTTCAGTTCAACGCGCGGGCGAACGAAGACTGGCAGCCCGAATGGAACAACCTCAACACGGACGTGAAGCGTGAGCTTCATGCGGCGTTAATGGCCGAGCAGGGATTCATTTGCTGCTACTGCGAGATGCGGATCGGTGTCGATTCCAGTCACATCGAACACATTCATCCTCGGAGTCGCGAACCGGTCGAGAAGCAACTCGACTACGACAACCTGCTCGCCTCTTGCGGCCGCGAATCGACCGAACGCAGGGATCGGTCACAGCCGGTCATCCCACGGCATTGTGGAGTCTGCAAGGAAGACTGGTACGACCAGACCAAGTTCGTTTCTCCGCTGGGTGACGACTGCGAAGAGTGCTTTCGTTACGCCGCAGATGGACAGATTGGTCCAACCAAGGCTCGTCCCGCAGCGGCCAAGGAAACGATCAAGCGGCTGGCACTCGACATCGACAAATTGCGAGCGATGCGGGGTGCTGCAATCGACGCACTTCTCGATCAACCTCCCGATCTTGCTGAAATTCCAAGACTGATCGCGGGGTTTGGTCAGCAAAACTCGTCAGGGCAATTCGAGCCGTTCGTATCGGCGATCTTGTACACGTTGCGGTCACTTAACACCGTGTGAACTAACCCTGCGAGTTGAAGCTGTCGTGAGCGATCGCCCGCATCGCTGAAGCCACGTCTCAAGGGAACATCCGTTGCCAGTCACTGAATCACCGTCACTCGTCGAACTGAACGGCCTGTCGCACTTCTACGGGAAGTTTCAGGCGTTGAAGGACGTTTCGTTTGCGGTTGCTCCGGGGGCGATCGGACTTGTGGGACAGAACGGGGCGGGGAAATCGACGTTGCTCAAGCTGCTGCTCGGGTTGATGCGGCCGACGAGTGGCGGTGGGACGGTGTTGGGATGCGATCTGGTGCGCGAGCAGCATCTGTTGCGAGGCCGCATCGGGTTCATGCCCGAGGCCGAGTCGCTGATCCCCGGCGTGCGCGGCGTTGATCTGGTCGCGCTGGCGGGTGAACTGTCGGGGATGCCGCGACGGCAGGCGTTGCGGCGCGCTCATGAAGTCTTGTCGTACTTGGAACTGGATGAAGTCCGTTATCGCAAGTGCGACGAGTATTCCGTCGGCATGAAGCAGCGGTTGAAGCTCGCGGCGGCACTCGTTCACGATCCGCAGTTGCTGCTGCTCGATGAGCCGACTGCGGGACTCGATCCGCAGGGGCGAGACGCCATGTTGCGGCTGCTCCAGGCCATCGCCAGTCGTCACGGCAAGTCGCTGATTCTCTCGACGCACCTGCTGGGCGACATCGACCGCGTGTGCGGGCAGGTCATCATCGTTGATCGCGGTTCGATCCTCGGAGTCGGCCGGATCGGTGACCTTCGTCAGCACTGGCGCAACCGGTTTCGAGTGCGCTGGCGTGGCGAGGGCGCTGCGTTCGTAACCTCGCTGCGCGAAGCAGGCGTCTCGGTTGATGAATCGCCCCGCGCCGAGCAGGTCTTGGTGGACGTGCCTGTCGGTTGGAACAACAGCCGCTTTTTTGAACTCGCCTCACAGCACGGCGTCACACTCAGCGATGTCGTTCCAGAGGAAGAGGACTTGCCGCAGCTCTATCACCGGCTGATTGGGAGTTGATCGGGAGTTGATCGGCGTCTGGTTGTTTCAGAGCCAACCCCCATTGTTAACAGCCTGTTGAAAAAAACACCGGGCTTGGGGACTATCGACTTAATCACAATCTGATCGTTTAACCGCAAGCCGAAGGCGTGCGGTTAAACGAATACTTAGACAGTCCCCTTGCCCCGGTGGCTCGCGGGTCTTTGCACTATTCAAAAACCCATTGGAATGGAGTAGTGCAAAGACCTGATTCCACCGGGGCAAGCCCGGTGGGTCGAAACCCTACACCTGCAATCCGGTAGGGGCAGCGACTTTGAAACCGAGCCACACGCCTCGATCCAATCCCACGGATGTCTTGCCCGTTCCTTGGCCGACAACACATAATGCCGCCCGCTCACGTTGCCACTTGCTCCGCTGCCTCTTCCCGCCACGAGGGTCTATCCCGATGAGTCCACTCACTGCGATGAAGAATGAGCAATTGAAGTCACTCGTTTGTCGGCGCGATCTGCTTAAGGTCGGGCCGCTGGCGTTGTCGGCGTCGGTGCTGCCGGGGTTGCTGGGCGGCACGGCTCGTGGTGAGTTCACTCCCAACCCGACGGCGAAAGCGAAGTCGGTCATCTTTCTGTGGATGGGGGGTGGCGTCACGCACATCGATTCGCTCGACCCCAAGCCGGAGGCTCCCGAACAGATTCGAGGAACGTTGTCCGCGATCCCGACGGCGCTGCCCGGAGTCTTCTTCAGTGAGACGTGTCCGAACTTGGCCCGCATCGCGAACGAGTTGTCCGTCGTCCGATCGTTCTCGCACGACAGCGACGATCACTTACTCAGTCAGGTCTACACGCTGTCGGGCCGCAAGGTGACGCAGGCTCAACTTTTCACCGAGCCGAACATCGGGGCCATCGTCAACTTTTTACTGGGCCCGCGCAATGGTCTACCCGGCTACATCGCGGTGCCGGGGATCACGCGACCGGGACCGCCGCCACACAACCTGTTTGTGGGAGGCTGGCTTGGCAACCAGTTTGCGCCGTTCTGTCTCGGCGGTCAGCCCGAGCAGCCCGACTTCACCGTGGGTGAGAAGGAAGAAAACCCGTCGCCGCTCGCCAGTGAAGACCTCAGCCCGCCCGAGTTGCGGTTCCCCAACGAGATGACGATCGGCCGCATCGAGCGGCGCAGTCAACTTCGTTCGAGTCTCGAAGAGACGCTGCGAAACGTCGAGAAGTCTGGTGCCCTGCCCGCGATGGAAGGCCACTACGGCGGCGCGTTGAAACTGCTCACGTCGCCACAAGTGCGTGGGGCCTTCGACATCACCGAGGAAGCGGTCACGACGCGCGATGATTACGGCCGGACCAAGATCGGCGGGCGCTGTCTGACGGCGAGGCGACTTGTTGAGGCGGGGGCCCGATTCGTAATGGTCGATTACGGCTACGACCCCGACTACGGCAACGTGTGGGACATTCACAACGTCCGCGAACAGAAGTTTCCGCATGTCTCCGAGATGTGTAAGCGCGGCTACAGCGTGGCGGGGATCGACAAGGCGTTCGCGGCCCTCATCACGGATCTCAAGCAGCGCGGGCTGCTCGATTCGACGCTCGTCGTCTATCTGACTGAGTTCGGTCGCACGCCAAAGATCAACGCACTCGGAGGCCGCGATCATTGGGGGGCCTGCGGTTCGATGTTCTTCGCGGGAGCGGGTGTCCAAAAGGGACAGGTTGTCGGCACGACCGACAAGCACGCGGCATATCCCCTTTCGCGCGGTCACGGCCCCGCCGACATCGCCGCCACCATGTACGAATGCCTCGGCATTGAGACCGAGACCCGCGTCCCCGACCGCTTCGGTCGCCCGGTCGCCGTGCTGGAGCAGGGTCACGCGATCAGTGAGGTCTTGGCGTGAGCCGGCGGCTTTGAGTCGCTTGGGCGTCAGCCATGCTTTCCGAGCGGGGGACGTGAGTCCCCCGGTTCTTTTGTCGCGACCCCAATCGCAGGAAGAACCGGGGGACTGACGTCCCCCGCTCGGAAGTCATCGTCAGAACCGGGGGACTGACGTCCCCCGCTCAGAAAGCCGTTTGCATTGAGTGCCACTACCGATTTTCTGACCACACTGCGACAGGGCCTCGATCGCGGCCATCTCCGCGAAGCATCCGTCCTGATTGGCGTCTCCGGCGGAGCCGATAGCGTGGCGTTGCTGCGCGGTCTCTTCGAGTTGCGGAATGAGTTCGCGCTGTCGCTGCGAGTCGCACACCTCAACCACAAACTGCGCGGAGCGGCCAGCGATGCGGATGCGGCTTGGGTGAAGAGGCTCGCCGAATCGTTACCACTTCCCGTAGAGATCGGTTCCGTTACGAACGATCTCACACTCGAACGAGGCGGTGTGGAAGAGGCGGCGCGAGACGCTCGGCATCGGTTCCTCAACGAGACCACCGCGCGACTGGAAATCAACACGATCGCACTTGCTCACACGGCCAACGATCAGGTCGAGACCGTGTTGCACCATCTGTTTCGCGGCACGGGGCTGTCCGGGTTGCGAGGCATTCCGTCCGAACGGTCTCTCTCCGAAAACATCCGTCTCGTCCGACCGATGCTCTCGATCCGCCGTGAATTGGTCGAAGCCTACCTGCAAGAAATCGGACAGGAATTCCGCACCGACGCGACCAACTCGGACACCAGCCTCACCCGCAATTGGCTGCGTCACGAGCTGCTGCCGCAATTGCGAAGTCACTTCGGTGAGAAGGTCGATCTCTCACTAACCCGCCTCTCCGAACAAGCGGCTGAGATTGAGACGACGCTCACCACGCTGGCCGCGCGGTTGCTCGATGCGTCGCTGCTGGATGCTCAACCGCGCGCGGTGCGACTCAACACGCGACCGTTCGCCAATGAGCCGCGTCATCTGGTGCGTGAAGCCTTCGTGCAACTCTGGCAACGCCAAGCGTGGCCGCGCCAAGCGATGGGCCACGCCCACTGGAGCCGCCTCGCCGACCTGACCACGACGCTCGGTACCGTCAGCCTGCCGGGTGAGATCGAGGCGTCGCACCGCACGAGCGGCCTGCTGGTGATTGCGCGGAGGTGAACGTCGAAGATCGAAAGGCATCTCGTTTAACCGCGTGGGCAACGCCCCGCGCGCCGTGCGGTGAAACGACCTTCAACGCCGCATGTCGCGCGGGGCGTTGCCCACGCGGTTAAACGAGCGAGTGCCTACTTCGCCGCGACCTCGCCGCGTTGCAGGACATGCAAGCGGACTTCGGGCGTGGCTTGGTTTCCTTGAACTTGTCCGACCGCGTGAATCCAGCGGCTGGTGGCCGGAATCCACGGCCGAGCGGTCAGAAATATCTGACGCTCAGTCTCATTGGCTCGCACGAGAACGCCAGACAGCCCGATGTGATCGACGATGATTCCGTGCGGCAGGTTGTCCACGTCAAACTTCACATCGCCATCGAAGCCGTTGCGTTCGACGATGATCTTGGCCGTGATGGTCGTGCCCGGCAGGATCGCCAAGCCACCATCGACCGCTGTGAACTGAGGCTGATCCGGGACGAGGGTCACGCGAATTTGAGGAGCCTTCTCCAGCTTGATCTCGCCCAGTGAACCGACCGCCTTCGTGACGAGTCGCCCGTTGATCAAGCCGGTGGCGAGAACGGTGGTTCGTTCCCAGTCCTCCTTCTTCGGCTCGGTCGCGTCCTTCGCCGCGCGAATCACGCTGTTCGCTTCAACGTGCCCCGCTTCAACGATGACGGGTGACGCAGCCGAGAAACCCGTTGGCAATCCGGCGATGTCGAGTCGCACATCTCCCTCAAAATTGTCGATGCGGTTTAGCGTGAACTTCAGGCGTTGCCCGCTCCCGGCCGCGACCTTGGGGTTCAACGTGTTGATGATCACCGCGAAGTCAGGCTGAGGGGGACGGACGGTGAGCGTGTAATGATTCTTGCGACCAGTAAAGCCGCGCACGTCGGTGACTTTCACGAGGTACGAGCCATCCGTCGGGACCGTGAACGTGAGTCGTGAGTCCTTATCGAGCTTCCGTTCCGCGTCGTCATCGTTGTCGAAATGGAGCGGGAAGACTGGCAGGCCGTTCTCCACAATCTGCGATCCGGGCGAATACGCTTCGACGATGTAGCACGGTTCCTCTTTTGCGTGCGCGGTGGCGCTCGTATCAAAGTAATCGCGCCGTTTGCCGTTGAGCGTGTAGAGCTGATAGCCCGAATCCGGTCCCTGCGGAGCGCGGAACGTCTTGCAGACCTCACCTTGCATGTAGAGGTACTGGTTGAGGTCCATTTCCTCCCAGAACTCCAGTCGCACGTCGGGAGACGACGAGTCGATCGGGCGGAAGTTGATCCACGAATCGCGAATCGCTTGCAGCAATGCCCGCACGACCGGTCGGCCGTCGTCGTGCAGGACTTCGAGCTTCGTGTCCGCCAGCGAGCCACTTCGTCCGGCGTTCGTCTCGACAATCCAGACTTGACCGGCTTTGGCGTCGATTCGGTAGAGGTCGGGATCAGCCGACTTGTCGTTCGCGGCGCGAGTGAACTCACCCTTCACGATGCCGGGGATTGGCAGCGGCGTGGCGGACGAAGGCCCGTCGTTCGGTTCGATCTCATTCAGCGAGACGCTGCGTTGGCCCGCGCGATCGTTGGTTGAGGCGACCGTTTCACCGAGTGGCTGCAACGCGACCGACGTCTCGCCCCATTGCGGGGCGAGCGGGTAAACCGACAGCGCCCCGTTCATGCGTCCGACCAGCAGTTGCCGACTGTCAGACGTGAAACTGATCGCGGCAACCCAGTCGGGCTGTCGCTCCAACACGGCGACTTGGGTGAACGTCTTCGTCTCCCACAATTTGATGCGGCGGTCCTCAGAGGACGACGCGAGCAAACGGCCATCGGGCGAGAACGCGACCTTGAGAATCGGTCCCTCGTGAGCGAACCGCGCGTAGAGAATCGGGTTCGTTCCCTCTTTGGCCGTCTCGCTGATCTGCCAGACGCGGATGCGGCAATCGAGACCAGCGGCCACCACGAGTTGGCCGTTCGGGCTGAAGGCAACGGTGTTTTGATCTTTGGACGGTTGCGAGAACGTGTCGAGTCGTTGTCCCGTCGCCACATCCCACAACTTGACGGTGCGATCCCCGCTGGCCGTCGCGAGTAGTTTGCCGTTCGGCGCGAAGGACAGTCCGTAAATGGCGTCGTTGTGACCGGAAAACGTCTGCCGTGATCGGCCGCTGGCCAAGTCCCACGTTTGTGCATCACGGTCGTAGCTGGCGGTGGCGAGCAGCGTCCCATCGGGACTGAGCCGCGCGGCATAGACCGCGTCACGATGCCCCTGCAACACACGGCCTCGTGTCCAGTCAGCCGTCTTCCACAGTGTCGCCTCGCCTCCAAGGCCGGTCTCACCCGAGGCGACACTCAACCACTCACCGTTCGCCGAGAAACTGACATCGTTGATCGCGCCCGTGTGCCCGATGAGTGACTTCGCGAGAACTCGATCACTCGCGTTCAAGACTTCCACGGCATGAGGCCGTGCGACGGCGATCCACTTCCCATCGGGTGATGCCGCCACGGATGTGATTGGTTCGCGCACTTGGCCGTGCGGCGCGACCTTTGGCGTGACCAGTCCCGTCGCAGCCAGTCCGCCTGACGGCGGCTTCGCCCCCGCATCGATCCACGCTTGGATGAGAGCCAGCTCTTCTGGCTTCGGGGCCGCGTGGTCTTTCGGTGGCATCTTCGGTTCGTCTTGGCCCGTCACCAATTTCCACAACCGACTCTCACCGCTCTTGCCTGCGACGAGAACCGCCCCGCTCTCGCCCCCCTTCATCACGCGGGCGAAGTCCTCCAGCACGAGGCCCCCTTCCGCCTCTTTCGTGTTGTGGCACCCGTTGCAGTACCGACGAAACACGGGCAGCACCTGACTGTTGAAGTCCGGCACTTCCGCCGCGAAAGACTCGGCGCTGGCCAGCAGAAAGCTCAGCAACAGCATCAGCCCTCGCGGCACAATTCGAGATGAAGTAGTTGTCATGGCGGCGACTTCTCCTGGGTTCCTAGTGGGCTGACAACATTGTGCTGACCCCTTGGATCGTTTAACCGCGTGGGCAACGCCCCGCGCGTCGATGGGGAAACAGGTTCAAACGTCGCTTGACACGCGGGGCGTGGGCAACGCGGTTAAGGACCGGGAGCGCAATCACTTCCCGAACTGTGGTGATGTCGTCCGGACCCCTAGTGGTCGGACAACTTTAAGTTGTTCGGTTGCGTTGTTTAACCGCGTGGGCAACGCCCCGCGCGTCAAGCGTTGGGTGGCCGGGGCTGGACTGAGGCTTTGCGAAGGAAGCCCCGGGGTTTCGCGAAGACGCTC
>JAYSQC010000623.1:0-12517 GCA_043721755.1 Schlesneria sp. | reverse complement strand
GGGCTGACGCCGCCCCGCTCAGAGGTCTCATCACGGACCGCGCGAGGTATAGATGACAACGCTGTACGTGTGAGGCATCGACAGGGCGTCCTACCTCGGTCGTCTCTCACGAGTGTGACGGCCTCGTTGTGGAATCACAAACGCAGTTGAGTGGCCTGTCCTCGACGAATTCGCTCGCCGCCGATCCGGCTCGACTCGATTTGGACAGGCTCTTACAATCCGGCCCCATTTCCTCTGACTTGCTGGGCCAGCGCATGAATGTTGATCTCGAATTCTTGTATGACGACGAGTTTCCAAAGTTGCTGGCTCGCCGTTCTGATATCGACTTGATGCAGGTGGCGTTGGAGGTGGCCCGCGATGCTCAGCCGGAACTCGATTTTGCTCACACTTGGGAGTGGATCGACAAGCGGGCTGGCGAAGTTCGCAGCCATCTCACGCGAGCCAAAGACGACCGGGCGATGTTGAAGGAGTTGTCGCGTTGCCTGTCGGGAACGCACGGGCTACACGGTGACAAGTCGGCGTTTCAACATGCCGAGAGCAGCTACATCAACCGCGTGATTGAGACCGGCATCGGCATTCCGATCAGCCTGTCGGTCGTCTACGTGGCGGTGGCTCAGCGGGCCGGTTTGGAGTTGGCCGGGGTCGCCGCGCCGATGCACTTTCTGACTCGCATCGAAACGATCGAGGGCCCGCTGTTCGTGGATGCCTATCACGACGGACAGGTTCTCAATTTCGACGATTGCAGGACTTGGTTGGAGTCGCTCAGCGGGTTGAATGCCGATGAGATCGAAGTGGCCCTCGAACCGGCTTCGCCGCGCGAGATCGTGGTGCGATTACTCAACAACTTGAAGGCGGTCCATGTACAAGGCGAACAATGGCAACACGCTTGGCATGTGCAGCGACGGCTGACGGCGCTGCATCCGGGTGATGCCGATCATCGACGCGATCTGGCGATTATTGCCCTCAAATCGAACCGACCGGGAACGGCGATCGACTTAATCGAAGCGTGCCTCAAGACCTGCACGAACCGGGATCGCGCCATGTTGCAAAGCCACCTGCGCGTCGCGGAACGATTGCTGGCGACGTTGAATTGAGCATCACGCATCGGGGCTGGCCCCAGTGGTATCTACACAATTCCGCATCAGCTTTTCATTCGCCAGAAATTTGCCCCCATCGCTCTCAGCAGGAATGGCAGAACGATGAAGACGGATTCACACACCCACTCCTTTCTTCCATCGTTCTGCCCCCATCGTTCTGCCACTCTCACCGGAGTACCGGGGCGAGAGTGGTGTCGAGACCACCGGGACAAGCCCGGTGGGGCGAGGTCTTGAGTTCAGCCTTCGATCACGCAGAATGTTGCGTCACCAAATTCACCGAGACTTTTCTTCAAACGAGAGACCACAACATGGACATTCGCAGATCGCACGCCTTGTGGACGCAGGTTGCCGCTGACTGGCTGGTCGTTCCCGTTTCGGAACCGGTGGAGATCACTGGGCAGCTCGGCCAATTGGACGAGGCGTTGGGGGGAGTCGTCTCGCGCATGAAAGAGGCGGGTGATCTGGCAGGCAAGCTGGCATCGGTCGTTCCGTTGCGCGGTGTCTCGGGGATCGCGGCCTCGCGCGTGTTGTTCGTTGGGCTGGGGAAGGCCGCAGAACTTTCGGCCGGTCGGCTCGACAAGGCGCTCGCCACGGCAGCGCGAGCGATCTCGGACAAGAAAGAGACGAGCGTTACCATCGGTGTGCCGGACGCGGAGGTGGGATCGGTCTCCATCCTCGAATTCGTTGCTGCGGCGGCGATTGCCGTGCAGGTGGGCTCGCTCGGGCAAGACCTCTTTCGAGCGGAGCGGAACCGGTTTCCATTTGCCACGGTGACGATGGCCTCGCACAGCGGACGACCGGCCGAACTGGATGCGGCGATCGCGCGCGGTCGCATTGTGGGACAAGCGATCAATCTCACGCGCGACCTCGTGAATCGTCCGGCGATGGAGATCACTCCCGTCGGCTTCGCGAAGCGTGCGGAAGCGGTCGCGGCCGATTGTGGTCTCCGCTGCGAAGTCTTCGATCAGCCGCGACTCGAACAAGAACGAATGCGATCACTGCTCGCGGTCTCACAGGGAAGTCCGCAACCGCCGCGCATGGTGATCGTCTCGCATGATGGCGGCGGTCCCAACGCTCCGCGACTGGCACTCGTCGGCAAGGGGGTCACGTTCGACAGCGGCGGCCTCTCGCTCAAGCCAACCGACGGCATGTTGACGATGAAGTGCGACATGGCGGGCGCAGCGACGGTTCTCGGTGCAATGTCGGCGATCGCGCGGATGAAGCTCCCCGTCAACGTCGTCGGTTACATGGGACTCGTCGAGAATATGACGGGCGGAGCGGCCTACAAGCTGGGTGACATCCTGACCGCGCGCAACGGCGTGACGATTGAAGTGCTCAATACGGATGCGGAGGGACGGCTCGTGCTGGCGGATGTGCTCAGCTACGCCGTCGATTCCGGCGTGGACAAGATCGTGGACCTGGCCACTCTGACGGGAGCCTGTGTCGTTGCGCTGGGCGAAGATGTCGCAGGTGCCTTCACCAACGATCAGCCTTGGTGCGACAGTGTTCTCGCCGCAGCGAAGACCACGGGAGAAGATGTCTGGCAACTGCCGATGTGGGAGCTGTACGACGACCTCATCAAGGGTGACATCGGCGACATCAAGAACACCGGCGGTCGCTGGGGCGGTGCGATCACGGCCGCACGATTCTTGAAGCGGTTCGTCGGAGACAAGCCGTGGGTTCATCTCGATATCGCTGGCCCCGCCTTCGCGTCGTCGAACAAGCCGCACCGCGAAGGGGGAGCGACCGGCTATGGCGTGAAGTCGTTGATTGAACTGGCGAGCCAATTCCGGTGAGCGCCCGGCAGAGACCATGCCTCGACGCAACCTTCAACTCGAGGGTATTTCAAAGGTTCATCCGACGTTGTGGGGGGATTGCAGCTTAGAGCAAAACAGAAGTCGGCCCGAGTCTTCATCCTGAAGGGATGTCAGCGATTAGCCGGGGGTTGAGCGTCCGCGACACCCCCGGAAGCGTTCGGTCCCAGTGATTTGCATCCTGAAGGGATGCCAGCACGGTGCCCATCTGGTTGGCATGGGGAACTTGCCAGCATCCCTTCAGGATGCAAATCCCATTTCGAGAACTTCCCACCGGGGGTGTCGCGGACGCTCAACCCCCGGCTAATGGCTGTGATCCCTGCGGGATGAAAACCGACGACGACAGACATCCGTCTGGAACCAGCAATCCCCCCAAAACCTCGGATGAACCGAAACAGAAGCCCCGCGTCTTCGACGCGCATCAGGAACGATCGGCCGTGCGTCGCGTGGGCGACGTGCCACCGGTCTGTTCGACAACGAAACCCCACCTCAAAGCAGCGACTCCCGACGCTGTGAAACCCCTGCGGACCAACGCCACGGGAAGGAGTGTCACCGAAGTGATCGAACTCGATTCGCTGCGCTGGCAGGTCGAACTGTTCTTGCCGGAACGGACGTCCACGCTCGGCTTCCACCAGTACCGCTGCCAAGATTTCGCGGCGGGCCGGGCCGGGGCCGAGATCGCCCTCACGACGGTCCTGTTCCGGGAGTACGAACGCGCCCCACATCTGACCGACCGCCGCGCCCTGCCGGACGCCCGACGCTGGTGGCAGAGTCAACGCCTGCACGGTCTCGGCTCGGCGTTCCGCCAGGCGTCCGCCGGCCGCGAACTGAAATACCTCGCCGACCGCCTGAAATCCGCCGGGGGCATCCCCAAACTCAAACGGTTCCTCACCGCCGCTTTGCCCAAGGAAGACCGCACTCCCGCCTAAATCCCGAACCCAAGAGCGCGACTTCAAAACGCGCCAGCGAGGGCTTCGTAAGCAGCGTGAGCGACGACACCAGAAACTCCTGTTCGGAATCACCCTCGTCCTCGCTCACGCTGCGGATTGGTGTGAGAGACTCACCCTGAACTGGGAGGTTCGCGCAGTTGATCGAGCGAGTACAACATCGTTTTGAGAACTTTGAAGCTGAGCAGGCCGCACTTCTGGCGGCTGGCGGTGAGTCGGACTTTGAGCAGATCGAGCATGTCCTGCGCTTGAAAGTCTTTCAGTTCCTCGATCGACTTCCCTTCAATCGCCTCGCACAGGATGGATGCCGCCGACTGACTGATCGCGCAGCCTTTGCCGTCGAAGTACGCTTCTTTCACGCGGTCTTGTTCATCAACCAGCAACTCGACCGTCACCTGATCGCCGCAGATCGGGTTGCGATCCGAGTGCGAACAGGTGGGACACGCGAGATGCCCTTTGTGATAGGGCGACTCGAAGTGGTCCATGATGTGGTCGTCGTAGATTTCACTCAGCGGCTCGCTCAACGTGTCAGTTCTCTCATTACGAAATTGCTTGTCACAGGGTGCGGTTCGATTCGCAGGGCCATCGCCCTTTTGAAGGTAGGGTGGGACCAGCTCGCTTCGAGCGCCAGCCCACCATCTGGAAACACCGAGAAATTAGGGTGGGCCGGCGCGGCGAAGCGCCGCTGGTCCCACCCTACAGCTTTCGCAGACCCAACAAGGCGATGGCCCTGTTCGATTTGCCGACCGTCACAGAATTTGCGATCTCAACCGTTCCAAAAGCGACGCGGCCGTGCCGATGTCGCGTTTCTGGCGTTCGCGGTCGTGAGCGATCTCACGTTCGATGGTCAGCGGGCCGCGATAGCCGAGTTCCTTGAGCGTCTGCAGGTACGTTTCCATCCCGACATCGCCCTCGCCCAGCGCGACCTCGCAGCCCCATGACTTTCCTCGTTCAGCGGGAGCGGCCCATTTGGCATCTTTGCAGTGAACGCTGCGCACCAGATGGCCCACCTTTTTGAGGGCTTCGATCGGGTTGCCGGTTCCGTAGAGGATCATGTTGGCCGGATCGAAATTGATGAAGAGGTTCGATCGTCCGACATCGTGAATGAACTCGAGCAGGTGATCGGCCGACTCTTGCCCCGTTTCGAGATGCAGGTTCTGACCGTTGGCGGCGACGTGATCGAGCAGCCCGCGCGTCGTCTCAATGAGTCCCTTGTAGTTGGCTCCATTGCGATCAGCCGGAACAAAACCGACGTGCAGCCCGACGGCACAGCAGCCGAGCAACTTCGCGAAGTCAGAGATCTCTTTCATCTCTTGCACCCGCGCCGCGCGAGTCGCTTCTGGGACGAGACCGACCGTGTTGGCCGTGGTCGGGATGTCAGCGTAGCTCTCGCCATCGAAACCACCGAACACGCACGTCACTGTAATTCCCGCCGCATTGCAGTTGGCAAGAAACGTGTCGGCGACCGCCTGCGTACGCGTCGGCTTGTGTGGCGAGTGAACTTGAACAGTGGGGATGCCCAGTTCGCGGGCGACATCCAAATGAACGCCCAGTCCGGCATCGACCGATGCGAAAACTCCAATTTGCCACGGCTGCATGGTGTTGTTCTCCGAGAGTTTTGTTACTTGGAAGCGGGTGGAAAATGATTCGTCGATCGGGGATCATACGCCCCGCTCGAACGACAGGCCAGCGAGCGTTCTCTCTCATCAGATCGTTGTTTTCTTGCACCTTTGGAGTCGTGTTCATCATGCCAAGTGGTCGTGCCGTAGCGGCGTTGTTGTTGCTGATTGTTCTCAGTGGAGTCGGCTGTGATTCGTTCTCGACGCCAGCGGTCGTCGAGAAGAAACCACCGGAGATTGTGGTTCCAGGTGCAGTCGATGCGGATGCTCCCAAAGAGTTCACCACGACCGAGTCTGGGCTGAAGTACCGTGTCCGCCGCAAGTCGGACGGGAAGAAGCCCGGCCCGAAGAGCATCGTGACCGTCCACTATCGTGGCTGGCTCGATAACGGCGACATCTTTGACACCTCTTATGGTACGGGAGGAAGGCCCGCAGTACTCGGAATCGCGCGCGTGGTTTCCGGCTGGGCGGAGGGGCTGCAACTCATCGGTGCAGGAGCCATGATCGAACTCGAAATTCCCGGCAAGCTCGGTTATGGGGATGCCGGACAACCTCCCGCGATTCCCGGCGGAGCCACGCTGCACTTCATCGTCGAATTGATCCACGTTGGCGAGGACGAAAAGCCAGCCGAAACACACGAAGGCCACGATCATGGTCCCGGTGAGCATGGCAAGCTCCCTCAAGGCCCGCTTCCGACAGATCCCGCAGACGACAAGCTTTCCGAAGGATTCACGGCCACTTCATCGGGGCTGAAGTACAAGATCACCAAGGAATCGACCGGTCGCAAGCCAAAGGCGACCGACAAAGTGAAGGTTCACTACCGAGGCAAGCTGACCAACGGCACCGTGTTCGACGAGTCGTACAAGCGCGGAGTGCCCGCCGAATTCCCGCTGAACGGAGTCATCGCCGGCTGGACCGAGGGGCTGCAATTGGTCGGCGAGGGCGGCGCGATTGAACTGCTCATTCCCGGCAAGCTCGGCTATCCCAATGGCCAGCCTCCGACCATTCCGCCGGGCGCGACCCTGCACTTCACTGTCGAGTTGCTCGAAGTGAAGTGACGCGGGAAACGAGAGCCGCATTAGTTCGACTGTCTGACTTCTCGTAGGGTGGGCTGTGCCCACCACAATCGGTTGCGGAATGGTGGGCACAGCCCACCCTACATCTGCACTTCTCGGTGGTGGGCCGGCGCTCGAAGCGAGCTGGTCCCACCCTACTTTGAAAACGGCGTTGGCCTTGGAAACGAGGCCGCATCACCGACCGTTGCCCGCACCTCCGCCCGACGTGACGAAGCTGAACGTGAAGACATCGGTGATATTCGAGAAGACGGGTGACGCGGAGATGCGGACGTAGCGGCGGTCTCCCGAGACCGCCGCCATGGCCGTCAGGGAAACACCTTCACTGATGAGCGACACGACCGGCTGAAAACCCACGTTGCCGATGCCTCCGGCACCACCGCCCGTTCCCCCGCCAATCTGTCCGCCGGGGTTGTTGCCGAGTTGCGACAGCACCGCTGTTCCTGCCGTGCTGCGCCCAACAACCTTCTTGGGCGGGGTCTGAGCGGGAGCTGTGGCATCGGTGCGACGGCCCTTCGTCAATGAGATGCGAACCGTTTGATCGACTCGCCCCAGAATGACCGTCTGGGTTTCGGTCTGTTCCTGAGGCGAGTCCTTGCCGCGGGTGATCGTGAGTTGTGCTCGTTTGCCCACGATGTCGCCCAGCACATGACGCACGCGAATCACGTACTCGCCAGACATCGCTCGCGGACAGACATATTCGTCGTAACACCGAGCTTGATTCGGCCCCGAGCCATCGTGAACGAAGATGCCCCCGGCCTTGGTATACGGCTTCTCGCGTGAACACGTCGTGCCGGTTGGCTCAACTACAAACAGGTCGAGATCGCCCTGTCCGCTCCAGTCGAGCCGAACATGGAGATCGAGTTCCCGAGCGGTTCGCATCCCTTCTTGGAGTTCGAGAGCCTTCGCGATCTGACCCGCCTTCGTCAATTGCGGGATGGCGTCCGCAGCAGCCTGCTCCGCCTCACGACTGAGCGCCGCGCGGTCGCTGCCCCACGCATAGGCTCGAACTTCCGGAGCCGCCCACGCGATGGCTTCGGCGTTGCCTGTGCGTCGCGCCAATGCGAGTGCCTGCAAGAACGGCTCGGGACGATGCGGTTCAAGGTGAGAGGCCTGTCGGTACAGCTCGATCGCCCGCTCGTACCGCTCAAACTTCGTGAGATACGCGGCGAGGACCATCATCGACGTGGCATCCAGTGAGATCACGTCCTGACTCGACAACAGCACCCGCTCGATTTGTGTCTTGGGTCGTCCGGCGGCTTCCATGGCCAATGCCAAGACTTGGTACATCCACGGCTGCATCTTGGCCTGAATGATGGCCTGTTCGAGGCAGGCGATCACTTCCTCGTACTGCCGGTGAGCAATCAAATCGTCTACGGTTTGACGGATGGCTTCGGGGGAATCGGCATCCGCCGCGAACCGCTCACGCCACCGCTTGGCCCGCTCAGCGGGAGTCTCACGGCTCTCCTTCGCCCCGACTTTGGGACCGGCACAGAGAACTGTGGGGTGGGTGAATCGAGGACTCAAAACAAACGAAGCGGAAGGAGACGCAATCGACTCCCCCCGCTTCGTCGTCAGTTCAACGGTGCTCTTCTTCGGCTGGAATCCTTTCACGGATCGGCCGGGGATCACGAGACTCGTTTTTTTTTCATCGCGTCAATGGCGCGGTTATCCAGCTTCGGGCCTTGCTGGCCAGCCTTGCCTTGCGGGGCTTTCATCTTCGGAGGCAATTGTTCGGGTGGGACGTTTCCGAATCCACCGCCGCCACCACCACCACCAAATCCACCACCACCACCACCTTGTTGGCCACCTTGTTGGCCACCCTGCTGGCCACCCTGCTGGCCACCCTGCTGACCGCCACCCAATTGGATGATCGGCACCACGAGGTCCGCGACGGGATAAACGCGTGTGGACATTTTCTCGTCGGCTTTGACGAGTGTCGTGATCTTCATCACCTCGTCTTCGATCACGTATGTCAGCGCCAGCGGTTCCAACATCAGCCGGAGGGCACTCCGCAGCGAGACACCAGACATCTGCAAATTCACCGGAGAATCGGTGTTGATGCCGTCTGCCGTCAACGTTTCCTTGTCGAGCCAAATCTCGATCAAGTGCAAGTCTTCGAGGTACTTGATCGCCTCTTCCAGTGGAGTGTCCACAAAGGCGACTTCGGTCGTCTCGGTCAGAGCAGTCCGGATCCGTTGTTCGTTGGGGCTGTCTTTTTTGAGATCGACTGTCGCCCATTTGCGGCGTCGTTCCGACAAGGACTTCCAAACTTCGGCAGCCGGGAACCGGATCGGTGGCTCGTCTGGGAAGGGGATGTGCGACAGCTCCACTTGATGAAGTGTTTCGAGGAACTGGTCGGCTCGCCTAGCACGCAAACGGTAGGAGCGCAACAGTTGCTGAGCGGCCTCGGCGTTGAATCGGGCTGCGGCCGAGGTGCTTTCGCCGGGACGCAGGTTGATCGCGAAGTCCGCCACTTCCTGAGCTTGACCATAGGCTTCGTCGCGACCGTGCTTACCTTCGAGCATCAAGGCCCGCACGCGGTCAATCAAGTTTTCCAACCGCTCTTCGTCGAGCATCAACTGCTCGGCTAGCCGCTGCGTCGATTCGAGTTGCGCCCGACGTTCAAACGATTGAATGCGTTTTTGTTCAGCGACTTCCTTGGCGTTCCCCTGCTGCTGGATTTCGCCTTCCAACTGCTTCTGCAACCGCAGGCGATCTTCGGGAGCGATGTCGATCGCCGACTTGACTGCATCCAGCACTTGCTTCAACTGACCGAGTCCGGCATCGGGATCGACCGAGTTGCGGGCCGCCTCAATTGCACTGCTGACTTGGTTCCGCAACTTCTGCGTCCTCACCGCCGTGGTCACAACTTGGTCATCGACCAAGCTGGCGTTGGGGTTCGGATTGGTCATGGCTTCCAAGTCAGGAGTCGGCTTGACGGCAATCGTGTCTCGCTGATTCGGGGCGGCTTCGACCGCGACTTGGCTCACGAGTCGAACACCGAGTCGATTGATGACCTTGTTGAGCGAGGCGACCTGCTTGTTTGAGGGGTCGATCTGAGCGACCTGTTCGGCGAGATGAGCCGCCTGCCGAACATCACCCCGTTCCAAAGCCGCGTGGCTTTGATCGACAAGTCGAGCCACCCCTTGGGCAAAGTCATCCTGAGCCTGATTCATCAATGACAACCCCGCGAGCGAGTTGCTTAGTCCACCATCTTGCTCCAAGCGTCGGGCAAAGTCGGGAAGGAACGCAACCGCCGGTTGTTCGAGCGGGGCGGCCAGCTTCCATTCGAGTGACGCCGATTCACCCGCAGCCGCACTGAGAACTACGCGAGCATTAGCTGGCAGAGCCTTGCTCGTCAGATAGATCGTTTCGCGATCGGTGCGTATGGGCAGCGGAATACCGGGGAGCAACGTGGCCGAGTCGGGCGTGACGGTCATTTGAGTCGGGAAAAACACCGGCGACTGCATGGCCAGCGCCAAGGAACGGCCACGTTCGAGAGCCAACTCGGCTGGAGACTTCTTCGTCTCCACAGTCGAATCGAACGTGACTAACCCACCCGTTTGATGGGCCAGAATTCCGAGCAGGTGCAGGTTGAGCTGTGGTCCCACACCGAAGCTGTTCACAGGGATCTGTCGCTGACGCAGGCTGGTCAGCAGCGACCGCAACTCCGGAGCTTCAATCAGATCGGCGGTACTCATCCCATCGCCGATGTACGTGATGTTGGTCGGTCGATCCGCCGGAGCGGACTCCAACGCGGTTTCAAGAACAGCACGCAGGTTCGTCGCACCGAGCGGCACCCTTGCTTGGAGTGCCTCCAATCCCGCTTTCACTTCACCGCTGCGTGGAGCATGGAAGCCGTCGTCAAGTGCTTCAGCCTGGACATCGACCGCGAACAGGCGGACGCGATCCGATTCCGGTAGCGATTGAAGCAGTGCGTTCAGCACCGCAAAACCGTGCTGGCGGTGGGCACCCACTTGGCTGGCCGATGTGTCGATCAGGATCACATGATCGCGAGCGACCACACCCTGAGGCAGCTCGCTCACCTTCAGCACGACTGCTGAAAACGACTGGCCGCTAACCGCGGTGTGCTTCAGCACGCGCGCTGGTGCGGAGACTTCCGCTCCCATCAACGTCAGGTCCGCAAGCCCTGCGGTCCCCCAACAAACGGCGACCAAGGCCGGCACCACAACACAACGCTTTGAGAATAGTTTCAACATGCCGCTTTACCTCGCATCACGATGGGTAGGCGAGAACATTGGTTCGGCGAACGGGCGTCCGCTTGACCGTTTGGAAATTCGAGTGAGTTGGACGAGCGGGCGAGATTCTATCGTCAGCTCGTCCTCTACTTAACGCAAAATCTGCCGCTTGGCCCAGAATTCGACAACCTCTTGCGCCGAGAGCCGGTTGCCTTGGGAACATCGGACCCCCGATCCGAAGGACCCCCGATCCGAACAAGTCCGCAACTCGCGAAAGAGGCGCAGTCCTTTCAGAAACTCCAAGACTGTCAGTCCATCGGTTCACTCCCGGACGAGACTGATTGCGATTCGAGTGGGACGTTCCAATGCGTGTGACTCCGATCCTCGTCACGACTCGCGCCACCGGCCCCGTCGTCCGACGTTTGTCGCACGAAATCCGATGGTGATGAATTCTTCGACTCGAACGATCCAGTCAAATTGGGGCTCTCCGCCATTTGTGTTGGATGCTTGAGTGAGCGGCATGGCGCTAGCCGCCGGTGTAGGCGAAAACGACCGGCGGCTAGCGCCATGCCGTTCACGGGACACCATTTTCAACAGGAATGGCGGAGAACCCAAATTGGGTGGGCAAGTGAGATGTTCTTGGCGAGCCGCCTGCCGTAAGGCCACGGGTTTCTGGCCTCGATCAAGCACCCGCAGCCTAAGGACTTGTCCAAGAATATACCTCGCGCGGTCGAGGCTGACACTCACCCGAAGCGTAAGCGAGGAACGCCACACATCTCCTCGTTTACACTTCGGGTGAGTGTGCCGCAGCGGCAAATGTCTCACTTTGGGCCGTGCGAGGTCGAGCTCCGTCGTTGGTCGCCTTTCGCTCCGCGAAAGGGCGTTTTTTCGCAGAGCGAAAGGCGACATTGGCAGACGGCTCACCTCCGGGTGAGTGCCATTGGGCTGACGCCACCTCGCGCGCCTCAATTCCGCCGCGTGATCCGTCCGCATTACTTCTTCTTCTCAGCCTTCGTCTCACCGATCAGGACGCGGCGTTGAGCGTTGAGCTTCTTGAGCCGCGAGACCGGGTAGATCCGCACCACTTTGTTTTGGTACGTCAAACGGCCTTCGGCGTCATAGCCAAGCTGGTTGACATCAATCCAATCCGCGAGCGATTCATCCTTGATGTTCAGCTTCTTCAGGTCGTAAGCCGCCGCATACAGCGCGGCGAAAGTTTCGGGGTCCACTCCGTGTCCCGATTCCAGGTCTTCCTTGACGTTCAGACCGCCGACCATGACGGCGAAAGAATTGATTCCCTTCGTCGCGACTTCATAACGCGATTCGAGCTTCAACTGATCGACCGCCGATTTCAACGCATCGTTCGCGGCCACGATCTTCTTGACGGAATCATCCGAGGGACCGGCGTCCGCGTCCTGGGCACGCACGGCGGTGAAGGGACTCAAACTTCCCAACAGATAACCGGTCATCAGCAATCCGGTTCCAAGAAGCATCCGCTTGTAAGTCAGCATCATCGTGGTCCTCATTCGGGGCGTCGAAGTCGGGTGGGGCATCCGTCGGAAAAGGTTCTATCGCGTGGTGAGTGTTTGGTCTAAGCTCGACTTTTGCCATGTTTGGAGTGCGGTGATGAATCCCCGCACTCCAAATGGCATGGGAAAAGTCGAGCTAAGAACCTGTCCAAGAACAACACCAACCCGAAGCGTGAGCGAGGACGAGAGTCGAGCGACATCCGTCCTCGCTCACGCTTCGGGTTGGTGTTGTTCAA
>JAYSQC010000622.1:0-5957 GCA_043721755.1 Schlesneria sp. | reverse complement strand
GCCGAACCAGAGCATCGCGGCCACACAGGCTTGCAATCGAGAGTTCGCTGGGACAAGTCGGGAGCCAATCGAAACGCGGTACATAAACGGATTGAACCTTTCATCATGAACAAGTGGATCGACCTCGCGCGGTTTGTGGTGAGACATCTGAGCGGGGTGGCGTAAGCCCCCCGGTTCTTGGGCGTAAGCCCTCTGAGGCGACCGGCAACAAATGGCTTACCCGTAGACACCAACCCGAAGTGTGAACGAGGAAGTCGATCGACTTCCTCCTCGTTCACACTTCGGGTTGGTGTGGGTCAGACAAGTCTTGCCGGTCGCCTTGGAAAGAACCGGGGGGCTTACGCCGCCCCGTTCAGAAATGTCTCACTTTGTCCCGCGTGATGAACAAGTGACGTGGTCTGGACTTGGGGGGCCGGACTACGGTTTCGGTTCCGGGAACGTCAGGTCCAATTGCCAGCCGTGGAAGTTGGCCACGATGCGGCGTTGGTCGGGATCGGGTTCCAAACGCGGCACCGCGTTCGACGACTGTTCCTGCGTCGAGTACAGCAGCCGCCCGGTGCGTTTGTCGAGCAGTGTGGCCGAGAGCAGGCTTTGGTTGGAGAACGGGTCCGCGGCTCCACCCGCCTGACTCACGAGCAACAACACAGGCGACCGCGCCGGTTGAAGACGATCAAAGCCGACGTTCTTCACGGACGTGGACCAGAGCCGCGTCCCCTCCGTGCGCGAGACCGCACAGACGAGGCCATCGAAGGCGTTGACGTTTCCGGTCGGTGACGGTTCACCGACGAGGACGAGGTCTCGATCGGGTTGTCGCTGCACGAACAACTTCGTGAAACGACCGGCATTCAGCGCGACCGGCAATGCGGCGCGATACTTCTCGCGACCATCGGCCAGCCCGACCACGACCAACCGCGACTGCTCCTCATGCTCTTCGAGGATCGCCACGTCTCGGTCGTCGATCAGGGTCGCCACGTCCTTCACTCCCAGCGATCGGCTCCAGACCTCGGCATCCTGCGCGAGGTCACGCAGCACCAGCACGCGCTCGTCGAGCTTCGGATGCTGAACTCCCAGACGCCTCGTTCCGCGTTGCCACAGCGGCGCGTCGTTTCCCTTCCAGCGACGCTTCGCCAGATCGGCACCGTCGAGCGTTCTCAGCAATCTGATGTCGCGCGTGGAATCGGGCTGAATCGAGACGGCGGTCTCATCGACCGAGGCCACCACGGTTCCCGGCAACACGTCCTGTCGCGACCAGGCCAACCGGCCCGTGTCGAGTTCCGCCGCGCACAGCTTCTGGCCGACGATGTAGACCGCCAACTCGTGCGTGAGACCGACCAACTGACCGAAGGCCCGTAGGTTGGAGGCACCGCCTCCCAGAGGAATGACCTGTCCGTTGGGCAGGACACGCACGCGCATCCCGCGCTGTGCGAACATCAATTCTTCCCGAGACATTCCGCTTGGACGCAGCGTCTGCTGCCACGCGGCGCGCGGTGCCTGCTCGGCATCGACCGCCTGAAACATCACGAAGTGCGTGCCGAAGTTGAGTGCCAGCCAGCGCTCTTGAATATGTAGTTCACTACCGCTGACCGCGCCGCGCGTGTTGCCCCCGTTCAGTTCACCGAGTGCCGCGTCGGGTGGAATGGCGACCTTCCAGCGGACGCGGCCGTCGGTGTCGCGCGCGGTCAACATCCGTCCGCCGCTGTCCGTCTCGAACGACCAATCCTCGAACAGCATCCCGCGTCGAGAGACGACTTCCACCGGTACGACGGCCGGTCCCACATTCGCCTGCTGTTCGGAGACTTCGCGCAGCTTACGGCTCACGTCGATCGGCCCGGCGGTCCAGACCGACGCCACGGCCAATCGCTTGCGCACGTCATCGCGTTTGAGGAATTGCTCGGCCAAGCTGCGACCGGTTTCTATGCGGCCGGTTTGATTGTCGAGGCACTGCTGTTCCGCGAACTCGTCGCGCAGCCGTTCGATCCACGGGATCGCCTCCCCGATCCGGTTCGCTTGCCGCAGATCGCGCGTCAGCAGCGCGATGGCTGGCGCGGCGAGGGCGGGATCGGTCGAGGCCGCGAAGCGTTCGAGGAGCCGCTCGGGATGAGTCGCGCCATCCATCGAGACGACTTGCTCGAAGAGCCGTTGCTCGACGTGCGGCAATCCCGAGAAGAACCGCAGGCTCTGTTCGAGATGCTCGACGAGTTCCGTGGCCTTTCCCGCCGCCGCGCGCAATCGACCGGCGGCGACATGCTCGGCGACGATCGTGTCGAACGCCGCGCGCTCGTCCGGCGTGGCCGCCGCGTACATCTCGGACAGTCGCGCACGCACCGCGCGATCCGTCCGCACAGCGTGGTTCGACGTGATCGGGTCGAGGTCATTCAAAAACCGCGCGGTCTCGGCCATGCGAATCCACTGCGTGAACGCGTCGCGCCGGTCACCCGCGTCCTCGAGTCGCTGGGCGTAGATTCGCAGGAACTCGTTCCGTTGTTGTGGGTCGTCGGTCAGGGCTTCGAGTTCCGCCGCCCGGTCGTGGACGAGCGCGGCGTTGCCACGCAGTCCCGCCAAAAGCGAGGCCGCGAGGATCGACTTCACGCGCGGATCGGGCTGCTGACGGAGTGACTCGCGCAGATCGGCCAGTCCGTCCGCTTCGTTTCCGTGATGCAGTCGCAACTCACCGCGCAACGCCAGGGCGGCGGGATGTTGCGGGTCGGCCTGCAGTTGTTCCGCGATCTGCGTTTCGATGTCACGCAGCGGCGTGAAGGCGATCAGTTCGCCCGCGCTCTGCGACACGATGGCTCCCGCACCCGCGATCAGGTTGCCGGGGACGCGGCCGTCCGACAATTTGGTCCGCGCGAGGATGCGGCCCGAGTTCAGATCGACGGTCGCGATCTCACCATTGGCCAGTGGCAGAAAGTAACGCGCGCCGACGCGCACGCCGCGACCGGCCGGTTCGACACCGATGCTCGCAAACGTCTCGACCGGCTTGCCATCGCTCAGTTGAAACGCCGCCAATCCGTCGCGTCCCACCAGCACGACGCGGCCGTCGATGACGCACGCCGGATAGAGCCATTCGCCGCGCGGCAGGCTCCATAACAATCGGCCGTCGAGCAGGTCGAGGCACAGCAGCACATCGGCATCGCGTGGCGTGACGATCGCCCGGCCGTCGGCAATCAGCGGCGAGGCATCGACCCAGCGGGACTTCTCATCGGCGTCATCGACCGAGGGCGATGGGGTGCGACCGCGACGAAACATGGGCGCGGCGAACTCGACTCCTTCCGTGGCCGCAGTCGAGGTGTACGGGTGCCCCCACAACAGCACGCGCCGCACGAGGTCGATCGCGATCACGGCTCCCGTCGAAGTGGGGCAGACGAGGATGCCGTCGGCAAACGAAGGGCTGAGTCCTGACAGTCGCCGCAGCGGACTCGATGACACCGGGCGATCGACCGCGACCAAGGTCTGCGACCAGTCGATCTTCACCGCACTCCGGTCAGCCGTCTGTTCGAGCACCAACAACCGCAGATCGCCTTGCACTTCGGCGAGGCAATACAACCGACCATCGAGCGGCAGCGGCGGTCCCAAAAAGAAGTGACCGGACAACTCGACCGGCTTCGCCCCGCGCGGCCCGCCGATTTCCCACAGCATCCGTCCGCCCGCCAAGTCGTAAGCGACCAGCTTGTTCGTGGCGGCCGGCTCGGCCAGTCCGCGCATGGCGTTCGCGGTGGCGTTGCTGTTCGAGGGATCGAGTTCCTCCAACGCGAACACGGTTTGCCCGTCGCTACTCAACGTCCCGGCGGCCGCATCGCGAAACAAACGCCTGCGCAAATGAGCCGACAGCGCCGCGCTGATCGCCTCGTGTACATCGCGGACTTCACCCGCGCGGGTTTCGACGTTGCGGTTGTTCCAGAGTCGAGTCAGTGCGCCGTCGGTCAGCGAGGACCGCCAGAGCAACTCGCCCGTGCGGAGCCGAACCGCCGTCACGTCGCTGATCGTGCGATAGACCACGGCGTCGCCCACGACGAGCGGCAGTGCGGCCGGGAACGCGATGCGGCTGTCGTCTCGCAACGCGGACTGCTCGCGCGCGATGAGCACTTCGAGCTGTGTGCGTCGCTGCAAACTTTGTTGTGCGGTGAAGACCGGATCGACCCGGCCTCCGACCGTGCGTTCCGTCCAAGTTGCAACGCGCTTTGGCTCGGCGATACGCGGAGTCGCTCGCGGCGGAAGCCCTGCACCGAGCAGCGGCTGGATGAGCGTGCCGAGTCCCGGCTCGGGCCGATGGAACATCGCCAGATGTTCGACCGACGAAACGCGCCAGCGAGCACCGCCGACGGGACTGGTCGGTGCTGCGGACTCGTTGCGCGTCGCACCGCCGCCGGGCATCGCCCACGATTCGACGAGCAACGACGACCGCGCCGACAATCCGACCAGTGAAGCCAGCCACGCCGCAGCCTCATTGTCGCGAACAAACAACGTCACGTCGCGACCACCGACCCGCAGCGACTTGCCCGGCGCGAGGCGTTTCAATTCTTGAAGCGTTTCCAAACTGCGGTCGGCTCGCCCCGCGCGATGCCAGCAGGTGGCGACGTTCATCAAAAACGACGGCGTTCGCTTCTGAGCGGCGACCGGGTGGCCCTTCAGCGTGTCGAGCAGCAGCGCCGCTTCGAGCGGTCGGTTGCAGTCCGAAGCTCGCGCCGCGAGCAGCACGACGGCCTCGAACCCGGCGGCCGTCAGTGAAAACCGACGAGCCACGGTCGCCACTTGTTCAAAGTCGTCGTCGTCCGTCGCGAGGGAAAGTTGATTGCGCGCGGCCGCTCCGTAATCGAGTTCATACGCGGCGAGACCTTCCTGCGGCAGCTCCCTCAACAGTTTGAGTGCGACCGCTTTGACGCCGCCCTGCCCATCGCGGTCATCCCGAAAGTCGTCGCCGTCGCGCCGCAGCGTTTGCTCGATGAAGAAGTCTTCGTCGCGGTCCAGCACCGACTGCAACAGTTGCACGGCCGGATGAAACTGCTTCGCCGCGATGACACGCCGCGCTTCGTCCAATGCCCGCAAGACCTCGCGCTCCGACACCGCCCCACCGCGCGGGCTAGCAAGATCGCGATCAATGTTCTGTGCGCAAACGACCGCCGCCGCAGACAGAACACCGCCCGCGACGATCACCGACAACCAAGCTCTCAGCCATGACCGACGCATCGCACACTCCGTCGGAAGAGACGCAAAACACCTCGGAAAGATACTCGATGTACGAAGCCGTTGTCAGGAGTTGGACCATCGTTTCAGAGCCATCCTCCTTTTCAATTCGACTCGACCCACCTGACGTTGAATATCTGAAGAGCGGCATTCTTCCCCCGTGCCCTCCCGTGTTCCCCGTGGTTCTTTCAGAGAGCAACCACGGGGAACACGGGAGGACACGGGGGAAGAAGTTGGCTTTAGACCTCGCTCGGTTCTTGATGAGACCTCTGAGCGGGGCGGCGTAAGCCCCCTGATTCTTTGAAAACGGGCTTACGCCCAAGTTCGTGATGGAGGTCACACAGAGTTCATCGCAACTGGTCGCGCGGGAAGAGATCGAGCATCGCGTCTCGGTGCTCGTGAGCCAACTGGCCGACATCCCGACGAAGTCCAAAGAATCGTCCGCCGAGCCGATCGTCATTCGCGTTAATCCCGAAGCCATTCGCGATCAGGAGTTGTTGCGATCCATCAAGCCGCTGACCGTCGCGACGAATTCTCCAACGGATGCGCAGGCGGAGAACGGTTCATCCACCAGCGAAGGGAACGCCGCCGAGAACTCAGCCACATCGACCGCGTCTGCCGCATCGAACGGGGCGGAAGACAATCCACTGCCACAGCCGGTCGCGACCAATGCGGCTCCGCCCTATCCCGAAGAGGCTCGTGCGGCGGGCTTGCAGGGGAAGGTGACTCTGCGATTGCGAATTGGTGTCGATGGCCGGGTCGAGTCGCTCAAG
>JAYSQC010000621.1:0-6460 GCA_043721755.1 Schlesneria sp. | reverse complement strand
CTGTTGAAGAACGTAACTTGGACGCCCTCGTCCGAGCGATTTCTAGTTGAAAACGGACGGACGAGGGCGTCCATCCTACGATTTTCAACAGGCTGCTAGCGCCCTGCGGCTGGCATCGCAGCGCCCCTTTGGGGCTGAAAACCCAAAGAGCGCAACTTCAAAACGCGCATTCAAGCTGGGTGCGCAGCACAAGAAACCCCAGCACGAACTCGGATTAAGGTAAGGGAAGGCACCTGTCCCGGCGGGGTGGTCACGGACATCCCGGCGTGACGTGGCATCCATTTGCCTGTCGCGTATTATCCGGAGAACACCCCTTCCTCCCGTGAGTCCAACCATGAGCACCGTCCTGCAAGAACCGGATGTCGATGAGGAGCACGATTCGCTGGCCGAGCTGGTCGAGCGTCTCGGCGATATTCCGCTCAACCGCATTCGCCTTCATCCCGCGCCCGGTACCGCGACGGAAGACGATGTGATCGCCGCACTGGAGGCACCTCGAAAACGGATTTGCGAACTGATCGACGGCGTCTTGGTGGAGAAGGCGATGGGATACCGGGAATCTGTTTTGGCGAGTTGGTTGATCGTGCTGCTCGATGGGTTCGTGCGGCCCCGCAATCTTGGGCTGGTTTCATCGCCGGATGGAACGATGCGTTTGTGGGCCGGTCGGGTCCGGATCCCCGATGTCGCCTTCACCTCGTGGGACCGGATGCCGGGACGGAAGCGGCCCCCCAAACCGATCCCCGAACTTTCGCCCGACCTCGCCGTGGAAGTCCTCAGCCTCAGCAATACCCGACGTGAGATGCAGTTGAATCTGGAGGATTACTTTGCCGTCAACGTGCGGCTCGTCTGGGTCGTCGATCCCCAGACCAGGACGGTGAAGGTGTACACGGGTCTCACGAACATGACCCTGCTGACAGAGAACGACACGCTCGACGGTGGCGATGTCCTGCCGGGCTTTTCCATTCCGCTGGTGGAGCTGTTCGGCGAACTCGACCGGCAGGGTTGAGACATGTGTCATTGACCTTGATGTAGGATGGGCACTCTTGCCCGTCCGGCTTTGCGCCTTAGGAATTGGCTCAAAACAACTTCCCGAGTTCCCTGCTGGTTCCCTCCCCTCGGCGGGGAGGGTTAGCAGCCTGTTGAAAAACGTAGGGTAAGCCTCCGGCTTGCCCATTTTTCAACTGCATTTACGGGCAAGCGAGACGCTTACCCTACGTTTTTCAACCGGCAGTTAGGGAGGGGGGCCGATGAGCGAGGGACAGTCTTTCTGCCAATCCTCCCCCCTCCCCGGCCCTCCCCGCCGAGGGGAGGGAGGAAAGCGGGAAGTTGTTTCGCACCGAATCCTTAGAACCGGACGGGCAGGAGTGCCCATCCTACATGCCGATGCTCCTACCGCTCGTGTCGCTTCCTGCTTCAAAACCTTAACGAGAGACCCGTCTCCATGATTCGCCTGCCGTTTTCAATCTCACTCATCGGTTTGTGCCTCTTTGCGTGTCTGTGCCTGCTCCCTCCAACGACGGTTCGCGCGGATGAAGAACTCGTCGCCATCGCTCCCGCCGATTGGCCGTGGTGGCGCGGGCCGAATCGGAACGGGATCGCCGCCGCCGATCAGAAGCCGCCGCTCAGTTGGAGTGAGACCGAGAACGTCGTGTGGAAGACGCCCGTGCCGGGGAAGGGGCATGGTTCGGTGATCGTCGTCGGTGAGCAGGTCTATCTCCAGACGGCCGAGCCGGACCGTGATGCTCAGTCGGTCTTATGCTTCGATCGCGCGACGGGAAAAAAACTGTGGCAGACCGATGTCCACACGGGCGGCTTCGACGTGAAGGGGAATGAGAAAAGCACGATGGCCAATTCGACTCCCGCCTGCGACGGCGAGCGGGTGTATGTGAACTTCTTGAACAGCGGGGCGATCTACACGACCGCACTGACTCGCGCGGGGAAAAAAGTCTGGCAGGAGAAGATCACCGACTACGTGCTGCATCAGGGATTCAGTTCGTCTCCCGCGCTCTATGGTCCGCTGGTGATCGTGTCGGCCGACAACAAGGGCGGCATGGGAGCGATCGCGGGACTCGAACGGGCGACGGGCAAGCTCGTCTGGAAGCAGATGCGGCCGAAGCTCCCCAACTATCCGTCGCCCATCATTTTGAAGATCGCCGGGAAGGATCAGGTCTTCGTGACGGGCTGCGACTTGGTGACGAGCCTTGAGCCTTTGACAGGCAAGATTCTGTGGGAGACCAAAGGCTCGACCGAGGAATGCGTGACCTCGACCGTCACTGACGGGACGCACATCTACACCAGCGGCGGCTATCCGAAGAATCACCTCGCGGCGGTGAAGGCCGACGGGTCGGGCAAGGTCGCGTGGGAGAATAGTTCGCGAATCTACGTTCCTTCAATGCTGGTCCGCGATGGGTTCCTGTTCGCGACGCTCGACGCGGGGGTCGCCATGTGCTGGAAGAGTGACACCGGCGACGAGAAGTGGAAGAACCGTCTCGGCGGAACCTTCAGTTCGTCACCGGTGCTGGTCGGCGAACACATCTTCGCGACGAACGAAGAGGGCAAGACGTTCGTCTTCAAAGCCGATCCGACCGCGTTTGAACTCGTGGGCGAGAACCAACTCGGCAACATCGTCTTCGCCACGCCAACGATCTGCGGCAGCCGCATCTATCATCGCGTCGCCACGCAGGCGGAAGGCCAGCGTCAGGAGTGGCTGTACTGCCTTGGGAAGAAGGGGAAGTGAAATGGAAACGAGGGGCGTTACCGTAGTCCCGGCGCTCCGCCGACGGGACGGCTTTGTTGACTGCGACGCCAGCGAGTTCTTCATTTTTGTCCCGCCGCATCGCCACTGCATCACGCCCGGTTTTCAAGCTGTATGGGCACGAGGAGCGGCTGCTAATCGAACACCCCGACTGCGAACACGACTTCCCGCCCGAGATGCGGCAGCGGGCGTATGAACTGTTCGACCGGGTACTCGGGCCTTAAGAGCCTGTTGAAAACGTAACTTGGACGCCCTCGTCCGAGTCTTTTCTAGTTGGAAGCGGACGGACGAGGGCGTCCATCCTACGATTTTCAACAGGCAGTTAAGAGAAGTACACTCAAAAGACAGCCGATTGAAGAACGGTAGGATGGACGCCCTCGTCCGTCCGTTAGTCACTGCAAACCGCTCGGACGAGGGCGTCCAAGCTACGACTTTCGCAGGAGTTCCCATGCCTTTCATCAATATCGACGACATCGAACCGATCTCGCCCGTGCCCGGTTGTCGGATGCGCACGCCGTTTGGTCAGAACCTGATGCTGTCGTACCTCGAAATGGACGACGGGGCCGAGGTGCCGCTGCACTCGCACCCGCACGAGCAGGGCGGGATGTTGATTCGCGGGCGAGTCGAACTGACGATCGGTGACGAGACGCGTCTCTGCGAGGCGGGGTCGATGTTTTTGATCCCGCCGAATGTCCCGCATCGAGCGGTCGCGGTCGGTGGCCCGGCCGTCGTGCTGGATGTCTTCAGTCCGGTGCGCGAGGACTACGCCAAGCTGACGAACACATATATCCCGCCACGTTCGTGATCACTGCTCACCTCAGGAAGCGGCCGCCGTTGAGGTCGATCACGGCACCGGTCACGAAACTCGACGCATCGCTGGCGAGATACAGCACCGTCTGAGCGATCTCGTCCGGTTGTGAGTTCCGTGCGAGAGGCGTTTGACGGCGGTAGTCCTCCATCTTTTCGGCCGTCGTGAAAATTTCGTGATGCCGCGTTTCGACCACGCCCGGCATGATCGCGTTGGCTCGGACGTGAGGGGCCAGTTCGCGCGAGAGCGTGCGCGTGAAGACCTGCATCGCGCCTTTGGCTGCTGCGTAGGGACCAGCTCCGCCCGAACCGCCGGTCTGCACCGAGAGCGACAGGTTGTTGATGATGCTCCCGTGACCAGTCGCCCGCAGATGCGGAATGGCTCGCCGCGTGACGAGGAACGCGCTGTGAACGTTCACGTCGAACGCCCGCTTCCACAACTCGAACGAACAGTTCTCAATCGACGCTCGCTGGAGCGGATCGCCCGCATTGTTGAACAGGATGTCGATCCGCCCGGCAAACGCGACGAAGTCGTCCACGATGCGATTGGCATCGTCCTCGCTGGTCAGATCGCCACCGAGCAACACCCCGCGGCCCCCCGCTCGTTCGATGATGGCGAGTGTCTCGCGCGCGGCCTCAACACTGGTGTGAAAGTGAATCCCCACGACCGCTCCCGCCTGAGCCAACGCAATGGCGGTCGCTCGCCCAATCCCAACCCCCGCCCCCGTGATGAGTGCGGCACGCTGAGTGAGATCGAAGGGAGTGTTCTGAAACGGCTGAGTCATGTGCGAGTGAGTCCTGAGTGCGGTGATAACCTGCGAGAAAGTGAACGCGATGATGGTGTCGTACTACGAGGTCTCTAGCTGTAGTCGGGCTGCACGCATTCTCGTTGCCTGAAAGTAGCCTTCATCGCTCCGCGTGAAGGAAGCCGTGAGCGAGTTCGGAGTCTTTGGTTGAAACGGTGGTCATCTTGCAATCGGCTTCCTTCACGCGGAGCGATGAAGGCTACTTTGGCTGCGGCTTCGCCGCGTCGTTTAACCGCGTGGGCAACGCCCCGCGCGTCGAGCTACGGTCAGGTCGGTTTTGACATCGACGCGCGGGGCGTTGCCCACGCGGTTAAACGACTCCGTTCCATCCGCACTGAAAACATGTCGAACACTCACACCCCGAAGATCGTCTCGACGTTGCCGCGCAGGACTTGGCGACCGAGGGACAGGGCTTGGTCTTCGGTCCATTTGCGAGCGACCACGAAGTCTTGGGCCAGCACGCGCGAGAGGCATTCGCGGTACATGCTGAACTTCGGCCAGGCGAACTCCAGCTTGTACATGTCGCTGTAGTAGCCGATCTGTTTGTTGCGCGGGACGGCGGTGAGACGTGCCCGCGTATCGAGTTCGATGTACGGCGGCGTGTTCGAGTACCACCAGTGAGCGTTGGTAACGACGTTCGGAAAGATCCAACTGTAGCTGACCAGCTCGTGGTTGCTGGCAGCGGCCAGCACCGAGACGGGGAACGTCACCTGCGGGAAGTCGTTGAAGAGTTGTTTGTATTGGATCAGCGAGACGCGTTGGTCGAAGAGGTCTTGTCCTTGGAAGACACCTTCCGGGTAGACGCGCCGATTCACGCCGATCATCAAATCGAACGGCAGCTTGAACTCGGCGCAGTACTCGGCGAGCGTCCAAAACACGAAGCGGCTGAGAATTGTTTGTTCTTCGGAGTTGGATTCGCGTCCGGCGAAGATGCCGCGCAAGACGCGGTTGACATGCTCGTCGGAGTCGACTTGTTTCGGCTCAAACGAGGGCGGGAGCGAGATCGCGCAGGCTCGCACTCCGTGTTTCGAGAAGTGATCGAACAGGTTGCCGATCGCCTTGCGAAGGCTCGCCGCGTCGTTGAACTCGACGTGACTCGACTTATTCAAGCGGGCGCGAACTTCGGGCTTCGTCAGATGGAACACAAGGTCATCCGTCCGCAGGCACGGGATGTAGCGCTGCGTGTCGAAGCCGGTCAGCGGGTCGTCGAAGTCGTTCGTCAGGAAGACTCGTTCGATCCCCGACTGCTTCAGGCACTGATCTTCCCAATCCGGCTCGGCCATCTTCGCGGCGGACTGGTCGTACAAAGCCTCCCAATTCGCGGGCGTGATCCGGTCGTCCGTGAACTCAAAAAACTTGCGGCACAGCTCGACGAGCCAGTTCACTTGGATCGTGTTATCGAGATGGCAGAGGTATTCAACGAGTCGCCCGACCTTTTCCTTTGGTGCCAATCCCGGCTCTTCGATCTTCCACTTCGACATCCCCGCCGAATGAGCCAGTTCCGTGTAGTAGTGGTAGCCCATGATGTCGGCCAACGTCGTCGATGCCGCCGAGTGCGGGTTGATGTGAGTATGCGGATCAATCAGCACCAACTTTGTCAGTTCGTCACACAATCGTTGCGTCAGCAGTTCGGACATCGTCGCTCTCCGTGATGAAAAACAGGCCGTTCGCAGTGTGGCTGGGGAGCAACCACGATGCAACTGCGGACGGCGACACAACAGGTCTATCGCACGGATCGCAGCCACAGAGACATCCCGCGCCGTCAACTCTTTTGGGCTCTCCGCCATTCTTGTTGAAAGTTGTACGACGTGAGCGGCAAGGCGCTAGTGGTCGAACAACTTTGTCTTGAGGGGTTCATCACTAGCCCGCCGCGCCAGCGAGGGCTTCACTTTCGACAACGGTTTGCCCTCGCTGGCGCGGCGGGCTTGTTGTTGAACAACCCCGCAATCTTAAGTTGTCCGACCACTAGCCGCCGGTGATTTCCTGCATGACCGGCGGCTAGCGCCCAATGGCACTGACTTTACTAACCCGCAGCGTAAGCGAGGGCGATGACAAGAGGCGTTTCCCTTTGTTTCCCTCGCTTACGCTGCGGGTT
>JAYSQC010000620.1:0-2097 GCA_043721755.1 Schlesneria sp. | reverse complement strand
CCGGACTCTTCACGACAGGAGTCCGGGGGCTGACGCCGCCCGGCTCACCATGAATGTCTCATCGAAGACCGCGTGAGGTATTGCCGGACTTCGAGAAAGTGAACGGCGTTGTGCGGCAGTTGGCCCGGTCACTGCGACAGCCGCTTGTACTTGATGCGGTGCGGCTGGTCGGCTTCGGCACCGAGACGTTGATGACGCAGGATTTCGTAGCTCTCGAAGTTCCCTTCGTGCCAGACGACTTCACTGTCCCCTTCAAACGCGAGGATGTGAGTCGCCACGCGATCGAGGAACCAGCGATCGTGGCTGATGACGACGGCACAGCCGCTGAAGTGGAGCAGCCCCTCTTCGAGAGACCGCAGCGTTTCGATGTCGAGGTCGTTTGTCGGTTCGTCCAGCAGGAGCAGGTTGCCGCCGACGGTCAGCGTCTGGGCGAGCAACAAGCGGTTGCGTTCACCGCCCGAGAGGAGCTTGACCGGCTTCTGCTGGTCTTCGCCCTTGAACTTGAACTTGCCGCAGTACGCGCGGGTATTGATCCGAATCTTGCCGAACGTCAGATAGTCGGCTCCGTTGGAGATGTTGTCGTAGACCGACTTCTCGCCATCGAGCGACGCCCGGTTCTGTTCGATGTACGCGATCTTGACCGTCTCACCGACGGTCACGGTTCCCGAATCGGGTTGCTCCAGTCCCATAATCATTTTGAAGAGGGTTGTCTTTCCCGCGCCGTTCGGGCCGATGACCCCGACGATCCCGGCGGGCGGCAAGCGGAACGTCAGGTTCTCAACGAGGCACTTGTCGCCGAAGCCCTTCGTCACTTTGTCGAAAATCACGACGTTCTCACCCAGACGCGGGCCGGGCGGGATTTGCAGTTCGATCGTTTCGTCGCGCGATTCCTGCTCTTCTTTCACAAGCTGCTCGTAAGCGGCCAGCCGCGCCTTGCTCTTCGCCTGACGTGCCTTCGGGGAGCTGCGGACCCATTCGAGTTCCTTCTCCAGCGTCCGGTCGCGCACCGAGGACGCCTTTTGTTCTTTGCGGATTCGCTCCTGCTTTTGTTCGAGCCACGACGAGTAGTTGCCTTCCCACGGGATGCCGCGTCCTTGATCGAGTTCCAAAATCCACTGGCAGCTCTTGTCGAGGAAGTAGCGATCGTGGGTGACGGCGACGACGGTTCCCTTGTAGTCGTGGAGATGGCGTTCGAGCCACGCCACCGACTCGGCGTCGAGATGGTTCGTCGGTTCATCGAGCAGCAGCAGGTCGGGCTGCTGCATCAGCGCTTTGCACAGGGCGATCCGGCGTTTCTCACCGCCAGACAGCAGGCCGATCTTGGCTTCCAGCGGCGGGAGTCGCATCGCATCGGCGGCGATCTCCAGTTCGCGATCCAATTCCCAAAGATTCTGATGGTCGATGAGTTCCTGAACCTTGCCCTGTTCCGCGATCAGCTTGTCCATGTCGGAAGTCGGGTCGGCGAAGAGTTCGTTGATCTCGTCGTACCGCGCCAGGAGCTTCCGCTTGGAAGCGACCGACTCGTTCAGTTCGTCCATCACCGTGTGCTCGGGATCGAGGACCGGTTCCTGCGGGACGTAAATACAGTCGTAGCCCGCACTCAGCTTGGCCGTCCCCATGAACTCTTTGTCTTGGCCCGCCATGATCTTGAGCAGTGTCGATTTTCCCGCGCCGTTCGGTCCCAGCACGCCGATCTTGGCTCCCGGATAAAACGACAGCCAGATCCCCTTCAGGATCTCCTTCTTGTCGTGAGCCTTGTGGAGATCCTCAATCGTGTAGATGTAATGTTCGCCCATGGACGCGGATAACTCCCGGCATGACAGAAGGAAAGGGGAGGAGTCAGGGGGCGGGAGTCAGGGATCAGGCGACGCCGCTTACGGCTGGTCTTTCCGATTTCTGACTCCCGCCCACTGACTCCTGCGACGAGCGGCTCATTGTAGAAGCGACCGTTGAAAACGAAAGACACTCGACAGGCACGTCATCGGTGCCACCTGATGCTTAACAGCCTGTTGAAAAAGGACCGTAGGGTGGGACCAGCGGCGCTTCGCCGCGCCGGCCCACCATCAAACACAGAGACTTTTCTTGGTGGGCCGGCGC
>JAYSQC010000619.1:0-2914 GCA_043721755.1 Schlesneria sp. | reverse complement strand
TTTGCATCCTGAAGGGATGCTGGCACGCTCAGAATATCTCCCCGTTTCGCGAGGCTGGCATCCCTTCAGGATGCCACAGCCATTTGTTTCACCGCTTCCGGGGGTGTCGCTTCGCTCAACCCCCGGCTAATGGCTGACATCCCTTCAGGATGAAGACCGGTCGTCGGCGTCCATCACTCTCCCAATGAATCCCCCCAAAGGTCGGATGAACATCAATGATGCGCCGCAATTCACCGCCACCCGCCCTCGCTCGCCTCGCCCGACCTCATCCGCGTCGAGGCACGCTGTACGTCGGCGTCATGACGACCGCCACGATTGTGTGTTTGGTGGGACTCAGCGGATTGTCGGTCGCGCACTTGGGAGTCCGCGCCGCGCAGAACACGCGCAACACCGAGACCGCCGCGCTGCTCGCGCGGTCCGCCGTCGAAGAGGGCGTGCGACAGATTCGCGCGACTACCGCCTGGCGCACCACCTATGCCAACAACACCGAATACCCGGCGACACCGCTGGCGATGAATGGCGGCACGATCGCGTGGCGGTTCGTCGATCTCGATGGCAATCTCAACAACAACCCGGCGGACGGCGTGCGCATCTACGGGATCGGTCGCGCGGGCGGAGCGACGTTCGTCGAGAACGTTTTGCTGCAACCGACTGATGCCGGATTGACCTGTTTGGAAGCCTCGTTTCATTGCGGCGGCAGCATCACCCTCAACTCATTCTGCAACATCACGACCAATCAGTTCGTCAGCTCGAACGGTTCGATCTCGGCCACCGCCACACCCTCGATCATCACCGGCAGTGCTCAGGCGGTGGGCAGCATTGCGGGAAACGTCACGCGCACCAAGACGACCGGCATCGCGCCGCGCCAAATGCCGGGCAACACCGTCTTCGACTACTACCTCGCCAATGGCACCTGGATCGACATCGCCAGCATCCCGCTCACGAGTGGAACTCGCCAACTCTTCAAGAATGTCCTCGCCCCCTCCGTCAATCTGTTTGGCCCGTCCGGCAACGCGGAGGGCATCTACGTGATCGACTGCCAGGGTCAGAACCTGATCATCGAGAACACGCGCGTGATGGGGACGCTGGTGATCCTCAACCCCGGAATAACGTGCCGCATCCAAGGGTCAAATCACTGGTCCCCCGTCAGCCCGAACTACCCGGCGCTCATGGTGCGCGGCAATGCGCAGTTCCAGATGTCACAGTTGGATTTGAACGAGTCCCTGCTGGCGACCAACTTCAATCCGCCAGGCGCACCGTACAACGGCACGTTCGACGACACCGACACCGATGGCGACACGTACCCGTCCAAGATCAAGGGATTGGTTTATGTCTCGGGCCAACTGCGAGTTCCCGGCGCGGTGGGAATTGAACCGCTCTTCGACGGCTCCGTGGTCTGCACCACGTTTCAGGCGGACAGCTTGGGTGATGTGACGTTCAGTTACCGCCCCACGCACATTCACTATCCCCCACCGGGCTTCGCCGCCGGCAGCACGATGCAGATCGTTCCCGGCACCTGGACCCGCTCCGCCCTGCCGTGAACTCGGTGCTGCGTGCCGCACGTGGCCCTTCGTCAACGCGACGTTGCGATTCATCAACATCGTCGCCATCACCTGCATCGAGCCGCGTGTCGTGCGTCTGACCGAAGTCTCAGCACGGGCCTGAGATGAACGTTTCCAGCACGCTCACACCGGTTCCGGTATCCCGGTTGCTTCGCTCGCGAGGAGTTCGATCCTCACGCCGCGAGTGCCACCATGCGACTTCCTTCGTTCTGCTGCTTCACGGCGGCTTGCCTCTTGTTCGCTTGCACCCTGTTCGCCTGCCCTGTTCCGGCACTGGCCGCGTCTTTCCGAGACTGCGCTGCGCTGCTGAGCAAGCAGGTGATGGTGACGCTCACCGATGGTCGCACGCCGCGCGGCGTCCTCTCTCCCAAATCGAGTGACGACGCACTCGTCCTGACCACCGAAGTCCCCGGCATCGCGATTGAAAGCCGGTTCGCGTGGCGACTCGTGCAGGCCGTCGATCCGCTTTCGTTCACCAACACAAAACCCTTGCCACGTCCCGCCGATCCGGTTCCGGACGAGGAAGCCTCGATCGCTGATCCTGCTGGCGACAATGCCCCCGACAACGAAGAGTCTCCCGCCGGACGAGTCTTCGACAACATCCTCCCTCCCGCACCGCTGCTTCCCGAGGCGACGCTGCTTCAGGGGCAGACTGCTCCCTCGAACGTGGGGCGGCTCCCCTTCGAGGCAACTGAGTTCGCGACCGTCGATGTTCTCCCCGAGCTGGTGCCGCTCGATCACCGTCGCGCGGTGAGATCACTCAATATCCGAGCGACCGTCGCCAACTGGGACCGCGACGCCGAGATCGATGGCCTGCTGCTGCACGTGCAACCGCTCGACGGCTTCGGTGTGGTTGTCCCGGTCGATGGCATCGTCGATGTGCAACTGGCCACGGAAACGAAGCTGGCCAAAGGAGGCCGGTCCAATGTGCGCGACGACAACACCTTCAGCGTCCCCGAACGTTGGTCAGTCCCGATCCGGGCGATCGACTTCGACGCCGCAGGAACCACCGTCAAGTTGCCCTTCCGCCGCTTTCATCCTGAACGCGACTTCGACATTGCCCCCAGCGCTCTCGCGATGGCCAAGCTCAAGCTGCCAACAGCCGGAGTGTTTGAAGCCTCGGACCCCTTCGTCCAACTGCGCCCCTACAGCCCGTTCCGCGATGAGCTGCAGGAATGGCGCGGCCAGCGGCTCTTCCCCGGCGAAGCGACACCGAGACGGTGAGGGGGAATGGGTAGTGGAGAGTTAGGGCGTATACCTCGCGCGGTCTGTGATGAGACATCTGAGCGGGGCGGCGTAAGCCCCCCGGTTCTTGGGCGTAAGCCCTCTGCAGAAGAACCGGGGGGCTTACG
>JAYSQC010000618.1:0-26029 GCA_043721755.1 Schlesneria sp. | reverse complement strand
ATTCCATGTGCCGTAACCGGCGACACGCGGACGGCACATGGAATGTGCCTGCTACTTTGCGGGCAAAGTGAGTGCCATTGGGCTGACGCCGCCCCGCTCAGAGGTCTCATCACCGACCGTGCGAGGTAAAGTTCGCGATTTGAAAGGCAGTGAGAAGTGAGAAGTGAGAAGTGAGAAGTGCCAAGTGAGATGCGGCATCGCTGTGATGCGTCTTCCACTTGGCACTTGGCACTTCTCACTTCTCACTTTGCACTGATCCCACTGCTCATGGGTTACCGCAGTCTCCAAGAATGTGTCGCCGATTTGGAGCGACACCAACAACTCATCCGCATCAACGCGGAGATCGATCCGTGTCTGGAGGCGGCCGAGATTCAACGGCGCGTCTACGCGGCGGGTGGCCCGGCGCTGTTGTTTGCCAACGTGAAGGGCTGTCGGTTTCCGATGGTCTCGAATCTGTTCGGCACACTCGACCGGACGCGGTTCATGTTTCGAGATGCCCTCGAAGCGGTGCGCCATCTGGTGGAACTGAAGATCGACCCGAGTCAACTGGCGCAGCGACCGTTTCGATACCTCGACGTGCCGCGCACGCTGTGGTCGATGTGGACGCGGCGCGTGCGGTCGGGGCCGGTCATGGCCTGCGAGACGACGCTCGACCAGTTGCCACAGCTCCAGAGTTGGCCGAACGACGGCGGAGCCTTCATCACACTGCCGCAGGTCTACACCGAACATCCCGACAAACCCGGTTTCAAGAACTCGAACCTCGGCATGTACCGCGTTCAACTGAGCGGCAACGACTACGTGCCGAACCGCGAGATCGGGCTGCACTATCAGATTCACCGCAGCATTGGCGTTCATCATGCCGCCGCGATTCAGCGCGGCGAGAAGCTGAAGGTCAACATTTTCGTGGGCGGTCCGCCCGCGATGACACTCGCGGCGGTGATGCCTTTGCCGGAGGGGTTATCGGAGTTGTTGTTCGGGGCGGCGTTGGGACGGCGGGCGGTGAGGATGATTGTTCGGAAAGAGAAGACGGACGGACGAGGGCGTCCATCCTACGGGTTGCCGATCTATGCCGATGCCGACTTCTGCATCAGCGGCACCATCGATCCGAGCCGCACCAAGCCCGAGGGACCGTTCGGCGATCACCTCGGTTATTACAGCTTGCAGCATGAATTTCCCGTGATGACGGTTGATCGCGTCTACCATCGCCGCGACGCGATCTGGCCGTTCACAGTTGTGGGAAGACCGCCGCAAGAAGACACGTCGTTCGGTGCGATCATTCACGAGATCACCGGGCCGATCATCCCGACGGTCATTGCCGGAGTGAAGGCAATCAATGCCGTCGATGCCTCGGGAGTTCACCCGCTGCTCCTCGCGATTGGCAGCGAACGGTATGTTCCGTATGCGACGACACGCTCGCCGCAGGAGTTGCTGACAACGGCCAACGCGATCCTCGGACAAGGGCAACTTTCGCTGGCCAAGTACCTGTTCATCGTGGCGGGTGAGGACGACCGCAGTCTCGACATCCACGACATCGCCGGGTTCTTCCGTCACGTCTTGGAACGAGTCGATTGGCGCAACGACCTCCATTTCCAAACGCGCACGACGATCGACACGCTCGATTACTCGGGGAGCGGTTTCAACCAAGGCTCGAAGGTCGTGATCGCCGCCGCCGGGCCAAAGCGACGAGAACTCGGGACCACTCTCCCCTCAGACCTCTCGCTCCCCGATGTCTTCCGCAACCCGCGCGTCGCGCTGCCGGGAGTGATGGTGGTGGAAAGCAGGAGTCAGAAGTCAGAAGTCAGAAGTCAGAAGTGGCCGCGTTGTGCGAACGCTTGTCCCTCAACCCTCAACCCTCGACCCTCGACCCATTCCCTCTCCTCGTCGTCGTCGATGACGCTGAGTTCGCCGCGCGGACGCTCAACAACTGGCTCTGGGTGACGTTCACACGCTCGAACCCCGCCGCCGACATCGACGGGATCGGAGCCTTCACCGGCCAGAAGCACTGGGGCTGCACGGGACCGCTCGTGATCGACGCTCGCATCAAACCGCATCACGCTCCCCCGCTGATCGAAGACCCGGCGGTGACTCGTCGCGTCGATCAACTCGCCGCGCGAGGCGGCCCGCTGCACGGGATCATCTGAGGCGTTCGCGGATGGGTGCGTCGTACTACTAGGTCTCAAAATGTTGTCGGGCTGCGCGCATTCGGGTTGCCTGAAAGTAGCCTTCATCGCTCCGCGTGAAGGAAGCCGAGCGCGAGTTTGACAGGGATTGGCAAAGTCATCGATCTACTCTCTATCGGCTTCCTTCACGCGGAGCGATGAAGGCGACTTTAGCTGCGGCTACGCCGCGTCGTTTAACCGCGCGGGCAACGCCCCGCGCGTCGAGTGACGTTGCAGCCTGTTTCGTTCATCGACGCGCGGGGCGTTGCCCACGCGGTTAAACGAACACCCGGTCCAACTTGATTGCCCCCACAGAAAGCCAACTCATGCTCATCAGCACCAACACCAACAACCCCTTCTTCAACCGCGTCGCCGTTGTGACTGGTGGCGAAAGCGGCATCGGCCGGGCCACGGCATTACGGCTGGCCGCTCTCGGCGCGAAGGTCTTCGTCGGTGACATCACGCTGCACGACGAGAACCGGGACGAGTTCGCTCGACTGGGGATCGACTCGCGCCGGTGTGACGTTCGATCCGTGAGCGACCTGCAAACGCTGATCGACTCGGCGGCGGAGCGGGCGGGGCGGCTCGACATTCTGGTCAACAACGCCGGGATCGGGATGACGAAGCAGATCGACGAGGTTTCCGAAGCCGATTGGGATGCGTGTCTGGACACGAATTTCAAAGCGGCGTTCTTTGGCTGCAAGTTCGCGATCCCGCATCTGCGTCGTGTGGGAGGCGGCTCGATCATCAACACGGCGAGTAACGCGGGGCTGCTCCCGCGCGCTCACGATCCCGTCTACTCGATCAGCAAACTGGCGCTGGTCGGCCTGACGAAGAGCCTCGCGCTGTGTCATTCCAAGGACGGCATCCGCATCAACGCCGTCTGCCCCGGTCCCGTCGCAGAGACCGGCATGATGAACGCCGACTTGGCCAAGGCCGCTGATGTCGAAGCGACCAAACGGCAGTTCATCAGTGCCAGTCCGCTCGCCCAAGCCTCGGGCCGTATGATCTCACCCGATGAGGTGGCTCAGGCCATCGTCTATCTCGCCAGCGATGCTGCCGCGATGGTGACGGGAACGTGCCTCGCCATCGACGGCGGCAAGTCGCTGGGCGTCCCACCGCGCATGAGCGAATCGCCACACCCACCCGCAGCGTGAGCGAGGACGAACGTTTCGAGAGTCTCTTCGCAGTTCAAAAGCTCCTGACGCGATCGGATTGTAGGTATGACGTGTCCGACAGAAGTCAAAGTCGTAGGCACATCCCCTGTGCCGTTCACCGAATTCCTCGGCGAATCACGGTCTCGCGGACGGCACACGGAGTGTGCCTACTACTTTTGTCGGACACGTCAGGTATTGGATTCAGACCCCATCCAGCTTGTCTGGATGGTGAACGAGACGAAGGCCACGTCTTTCGGTAGACGACCCTATCCGCCTCGTGCGGATGGTGAAGCAGATGGGACGCCGCGAACGACATTGAGGCCGGATCAACTGACTCACCATCCAGACAGGCTCATTGGTCTCGACACAATTCTCAGCCCGGTACTCCGGCGAGAGTGGCAGAACGATGGGGGCAGAACGATGGAAGACAGGAATTGCTGTGTGAATCTGGACTTCATCGTCCTGCCCCCATCGTTCTGCCATTCTTGTTTTGGCGAAAGGGCCGCAAATCTCGGACGATGGAATGGCTGATCCTGAATTGTGTCGAGACCACCGAGACAAGCGAGATGGGGTCTGAGGACCGCGCCTGCAATCCGGTCGGGGCAGGAACCCTGCGATGGAATGTCAGACTCAACCGCTCAAGACAGACAAACGAAAAAACCGCCGCGATCTGCCCGTGCGATCGCGGCGGCCGAGGACTTGCGACAGAGCCTCGGATTGGGGAGCACCCGTTATGTTTTCGGAATCCCGAGCAGTTCCTCTTCTTCTTCCTGGATGATGATTCGCGGCGTGACCATCAGCATCAAGCTTTCCGTTTCACGACCAACACCCGTGTTCTTGAAGAGGCGGCTGACGTAGGGAATCTTGTTGAGGATTGGCACACCGGACATGTTGCGTCCTTCGCGGAGTCGCTTCACACCGCCGAGCAGCACCGTGCCGCCGTCCGGAACACTGACCGTCGTTTGGACGACGACTCGTTCTTGCACGGGCTGTTGAACGGTCACGGTCAGGCCGGCACCGGCGGTGTTCTGACCACCCTGACCACCCTGACCACCCTGACCTTGTTGCTGCTGTGTGAACAGGGCCGACATGATCTGCATCGTGCCGACACCACCACCGATCCCGAACTGGCCACCATTCTGACCTTGTCCGCCACCTTGACCCTGACCTTGTTGGCCGCCCTGTCCCTGCTGTCCGCCGCCGCCCGTCGAGCCACCGACGAACGAGAACGTGAACACGTCCGTGATGTTCGTGAACTGTGGCGACACCGTCAGTCGCACGAACCGGCGATCGGCCGAGACCACGGCGGTCACGTCAAGCGTGATCCCTTCGAAAAAGGTTTGAATGACGGGCTGGAAGCCGGTGGAGAAGAAGCCGACGGTCGGGATCAGGCTGATCACGAACGGCCGGGCCACACCACTTTCGACATGCCCCAACTGCCCGTTGAACAGCGTGACTTTCGGAGCAAACATCAGGTTGGACCGTTGATCGCCCTGAGCCGCCTGGATGAAGAAGAACGCTTCCACATCGCTCAGGATGGCGATCCCCATTTCCACACCGGCCTTCGGATTGAAACCACCGAACGTCGGCACTCCCACTTCAAACGATCCCTGCTGGAACGGAACGTCTGTGGTCGAGGTGAACTGACCGGGGGCGGACATCCCGAGCACCGTACCGCCGGGGTATTTTGAACGATTGGACATCTGTCGGGTCGGGCCTGGCCTGAAGAAGTTCCCCAACGAGGCGGCCTGGCCCTGTTGTTGACCACCCTGACCACCTTGACCACCCTGGCCCTGCTGCGCCACAGCCCCCGACAAGCCGAACTGAGGCTGCTGAATCGAGCCAAACGGTTGGATTGGCAAGCCCGTGTTGTCGTGGCTGGGATCGGGCAGCGTGCTTTGCAGACCGAAGTCGAAGTCGATTCCGATTCGCTCGAAGAACCGATCCGTCACCGTGACGAACCGCACTTCGATCGTCACTTGCAAGTCTTGCAGGCGTCGCAACTGATCGAGCAAGTCGGCGATCTCTTCATGCACCTTCTGAGTCTGTCGGATGACGAGGCTCAAGGTCGTTTCGAATTGACGCACCGAAGCCTGTCCGCCGACCGAGTCCCAGCTATCCGGAGCGATCGTGGACGTGAGCAGTTCCGTCAGAGAATTGAAGTCGGGAGCTTGCGGCCGTGATCCCGAGCGGCCATCTGTCGGCTCACCCGTCAGCGGGTTGGGGCCATTGGGACCCACTTGACCCATGCCGGGGAACCCGCTCGGCGGAACACTCATCTGACCACCACCGAGGTTCGGCATTCCGGATAAGTACGGACTCGGCGCGTAAGGTGTGCCGTTCGACTGACCGAAGTTCGTGATCGGAATCACGAGGTCGGCCACGGAGTACGTCGCCACCACCAACTCACCCTGCTGACGGATGCGGCTGGTGATGTTCAAAACTTGGTTGTGGATGTGGTAGCCGAGGTTGTGCCGACCGAGGATCAGATTCAGAGCACTCTTCACCTTGATCCCTTCCACGCTGATCGTCACTGGCGTGTTGGTGCTGACACCTTCCTCTTCCAGCCCGAGCTGGTCGGTCACAATGTTGATGTCGGCAACAGCCGCAATCTTCGCAATCACATCACTCAGCGGCGACTGTTCTTCGTGCAGCGAGATCACCTTCGACAGGCTTTGCTCGATGCGGATGTCGTCCTCATCACGAGTCCGATTGTCCGTGCGGTACTTCCCGTTGCGACGGTTCGTGATGTCCTTGAAGTTGTCGCCGAAGTCGATCGGGTGCTTGTCGTTGACCTTGACGATCACCGCCTGCTCGACATCGTCGAGTTGCCCCATGAACGACTCTTCCTTGTCATTCTTCAGCTTCTCGTTGTTGGCGACGCGCCGACCGAACTTGGCCTTCCAGAACAGCGTTTCCGCCGTAGGATCCTTCGGGTTCATTTCCTTGGCCTTCTTGGCCACGATCTCCGCTTCGGCGAACCGCTGCTGCTTGAAGAGTTCGTTGAACTCCTCGACCAGCTTGGCGTATTCCTGTTCGACGCGGATGTTCGTTTCCACGGTGGTGGTCAGCGATCGCTTGACCTCTTCATTGCGTTTCTTCAATTCGAGGTTCGGCTGCTGACGCACGATCTCGGACTGGAGCGATGAACGCGTCTTGTTGAGTTGTCTCGACAGGGAAACCGCCGCTTGCTCGGGCAATTCGGCCCCTTCGACTTTGGCCAGCGTCTGATCGATCAGCGTCAAGGCCGCTTCTGGATCGGTGTCTTTCAAGCGTTCGGCCTTGAAGACCGCGTTGAGGACATCACTTCGCAGGCGATCGAACTTGACCATCTGCTCCTGTTGAGCCGCATCCAAGACCGATGGCGCTTCGAGTGCAGCCGGAGCACCATCAGCGGGGATCTGGGCCACATCGTTGTCATCGACTTGGTTGTTCGCCAGTTGAATGCCATTGCCTTTGCGATTGGCTTTCGGAGCCAACTCACGCAGGTAGTCCTGCATCCGCTGAGTCCGCACGCGGTCGAGTTGCTGTCCGCTTTGATAAGCGGCGAGGAACGCACTGTACGCACCGGCTCGATTGCCGCGATTCAGTTCGGCCATGCCTCGGTTGTAGAGGTCACCGGCCGAGGAACCGGAGAGCTCGGTCTCCGTCGTGGCATCGGCGGCCATCACGTTACTCGGAGGACGCCCCGTCGAACTCGAAGCCGTGGTGATGCCGTTGCGTGCATTCGAGGAACGTGTGTTGGGAGCGAACGGGTTCACATCCCCATCCGTTACCAGTTCGTTGGAAGCATCCGCAGTAGTGACACCGCTGTCACGAACCGGCTTGCGTGAGGCGACGTTGCCGCCGCTCATTTTCTTGTTCAGGTCGGCGACGACCAAGTCAGGACGATCGGCGAACACGGGGAACGTGACGTTCATCGCTTCGGCCTCTTCAGCCTTGGCACGCGCTTCATCAAAGCGGCCCGCGGTCATCAGTTGTCGGGCTTGTCTCAGTTTCTCCAGTGCTTCCGCTTGTGCGGGAGAAACATTCTTACGGGCATTCGCGGGCGAGTTCGCAGCGACGTTCGCCGAGGACGGTTCTACGGCGGTCGGTTCCGCAAACGGATCGTCGTTGCTAACGGGCGTCACGTTCGTGGTCTTGATGTCATCCGCAAACTTGCCGGCAGCGGGAACACCGGGTCCACGCTTTGCAGCGCGGGCGATGTCGGCCAGCACGATGTCCGGTCGGTCGTCAAACAAATCATACGGAGCCTTCAAACGATCGGCTTCGATCACCAGTTGGCGCGCTTCGTCGATACGACCATCGCCCATCGCGCTCCGGGCTTTCGCGAGCAACGCTTTGGCCTGGGGTCGTGCGGCGGGAGACGCTCCCTTGTTGGGAACGACCGCGTTCTGAGCCAGCCCTTCGGTGACTCGTCGTGCGGCGACTTCGTTCAAGACCAGCTCGGGCATGTCCTCGAACAACTTGTACGCGACGTTGAGCTGTCCAGCCTGCTCGGCCTTTGCCTGAGCACCGTCGAGGTTTCCGTTGTTCATGTCCTGGCGAGCGAGTTCCAACAGCTTCAGAGCCTGCTGCTTCTGCGATTCATTCGAGGTGCTGGCACTGGCGGAAGCCGTCCGCGTGGTCGAACCCTTCGCATTGCGAGCGTTCCCATTGTCCAGCGCGACGGCGGGCGAAGCGGCCTTCGGTGAAGAACTGTTCGGGCGAGCAATCGTCATCGTGGACGAGTGGCGATCCACATCGGCCAACAACAGTTCGGGGCGATCTTCAAACAGGTCGTAGGTCAGGTCGAGTTCATCGGCCTGCAAAGCCTTGCGGCGTGCTTCGTCAAAGCGACCCGCCTTGAGGTCTTCGCGAGCTTGGGCAATCAACGTATCAGCGATCTTCTTGTCGGAAGCTGCTGGCCCGGAGGAAGGCACCGTCCGGCTGGGAGCGAACGAGACTTCGCTCGACGGGGCGGCTTCGTCAAAGCCGGTTGGCTCTCGTTGAGCTGCGACCTGACGGATGTCCGTCTTCGAGGTTTTGCCCTTGGAAACAGGCTGATCTGCGAATTCGTTATCCGTCCAAGCCGCAGTCGTCGCGCCGCCGGACAACTTCGCGAGGAAGCTGGCAGGAGAAGTCTCGCCTTTGCCGAATGTCAGCTTGGCGTCCTTCGACAATTGAGTCGCCTGTTGAGACAGCTTCTTCGCCTCAAGAACATCACCTCGTTTGAGCGCGGCTTGCGCCGTAGTCATCAGCCGATCAACGCGCACTCGCGTGGCGTCTTTCAGTGAACTGGCAGGTTCACGAGCGGGAGGCTCGTCGGCGTCCTCTTCGACCCAGAACGGATCGGACTGAGCACGGACCACCGTTCCGTCGGCAGCCGCCTGCACTCGGCTGCGTGCCCGAGTCAGGTAGTCTTCGGCCTGACGGCGCTCGGTTCCACTGAGTCCGGTGCCGACCGCCGTGACAGCTTCGAGATGCTGTACGGCGTCTTGATATCGGCCTCGTAGGAACGAGTCCTTGCCGTGCTTGAAGTGTTCGCGCGGAGACAACTTCGCGCGGGCACTAGCCCGGTCCTCGCCACCCTTTAAGGTGTGGTCGGTGTGTTGAAGATTGGTCAGCCGCATGGCGACGATGACCAAACACGAACAGGTGATGAGTCCAACGATCCTACCCAAGGTAGATTCCCTCCTACAGGTCCGGCGATGACGATGCGTCGACCTTTGTGCCCGGCGAATGCCGGCGACGGTGTGATGCTCATCCGTGAACACCATCCGTCTGTTGACCACTTAGCCTCAGACCAGCAAGCCCCACCGGGCTTGTCCCGGTGGATTCAGGTCTTTGCACTACTTTTGCCTGCACTCGAATTTGTGAAGCGGGTAGTGCCAAGACCCGCGAGCCACCGGGGCAAGCCCGGTGGGGTCGCTGGTATTCGGACTAGTGATATGGACAGGAGCCACCGAATGGCGGCTCCGATTTCCCAAGGACATGATTCTTTGATGACGTGATTTCTGGATGACTCGCGTTGTTCGACAGAGTTCAAGTTGCGGTCGGTTTGAAGTCAGGATTCGGTTTGAGTTGCGACTGGCCTCGCTGGTCCCCTCGCCCCCGCTTTGTGGGGAGAGGGTTAGAGTGAGGGGTCTGCTCAGCACCGATTTCCTGATGACCGCGACTCCCAACGGAGACTAGCCAAGCACTGCGATTCAGTGGCTCGGTTGTCCGGGTGCGAAGGGAGCAATGACGTGAGACTTGGACGGGTTCAACGAGAGGCGGGGCGAGTGATAGTGAAAATCGCAAATAAGGGTCAAGATGACTCAACGCCCATTCTGTTCAGCAAGTTGCGATTTTCTGGAAAGCCGTTTGAGTCCGGCAAAACCTGCGGGGAGAACGTCCTGTTTCACGGAATAACCCCGTTTTGAAGGCTGTTTCTATTCAAGCCGCCCCCAGAAAGACTCGCCCTGAACCAACGTGACCGCCGACTTCGGCGTAATCCGCCAGTAACCCGTAGGATGGGCACTTCTGCCTGTCCGGATTTGGTGTTGAAAGAACGGACGGGCAGAAGTGCCCATCCTACGTGTCTCTGAACCCCACCGTCTGGACTTGGGCCGCTCGCTTCATCACGATGTCACCTCGTTGCGGCTAGGCTGGCACTCGCGAACACGATCCACCGGCGAACCGCGCTATTTTTCAAGGCAATTCATCATGTCGGTAGCAGATCAGATGACTTTGGATACACCCCGTCACTCGGCCCTTGATGACCAAGAGTTCTTGTACCGTCCTATCCCGGCGCTGGTTCCCGTCAGCATGGCCTTCGTGGTGATCTCGCTGGTGGCGAGCATCTGGGACGTGTTGCTGATCGTTCCGCTGGCGGGCATGATTCTGTCCGTCATTGCGTGGCGGCAAATCCGACAGTCGCAGGGAACGCTGAGCGGCGGCAGACTGGCCTGCGTGACGTTGGTCTTGCAGGCGTTGATGCTCGTCGGGTTCGCCTCAATGCACGTTCACAGCTACGCGACGGAAGTCCCGACCGGATACGAGCGAACCAACTTCACCAACGACATCTCAAAGAAAGGTTTCAGCATCGAGAATGGCCAAGTCGGCATTCATCCCGACGTGCAGAAGCTGGTCGGTGAAAAGGTCATGATCAAAGGCTACATGTACCCGACGAAGCAGATGACCGGGATCAAGTCCTTTGTCCTCTGTCGCGACAACGGCGACTGCTGCTTCGGCGGACAGCCCAAAACGACCGATATGATTCTGGTGAAGATGAACGGCGACAAGACCGTCAACTTCCACGACAACAAAGTCATGGTCGCCGTCTCGGGCATCTTCAAAGCGGAACCCACCGTCGATGAAACCGGCTTGCGACCGGTCTACCAACTCGATTGCGAGTTTTTTGGTAAAGCCAAGACGCTGTACTGACCCGCCAATGGAAAAACGTAGGGTCAGCGTCTCGCTTGCCCGTTTTCTCAAGACGAAATCGTTTTCTCAAGACAAAGCAGGGCAAGCGAGACGCTGACCCTACGTTCTCCCGTTCGAGGGCTTTGATGACATCCCACTCGTCCTCCACCTGCCGCACGATTCCCACGATCACTCTCGCGGTGTGGGCCGTGGTGATCGCAGGCTGTTCCGGCGCGGACCTCAGCAGTTACCGACCACTCGAAAAGTCGGCCGCTTCCAAAAAAACGGCGATCAAGAATGGTGATGCCTCGCCCACGAAGGCTGTCGTCAACGACACCGCAGACAACATGGAGACCATCGCGCCAACCGACTCGTTCGCGACCAGGCCCGACGATGAAGCGCAGCTTCCCGTCTCAGCCCTCGGCCCGGTGAATGTCGTCGATGGTGCGAGCATCGCGGCGCTGATGAAGGCGACATTCACGGAACCAACTGCCGCGCCGCGCAAGGTCGAAGTGCTGATCCCCGAAAAAACCTTTCGTACCGACGGAGCCTCCAAAGCATTGCGGGTCTCCTACGACGACCTCGACCTGTTGAAAGTCCTCAACATGGAGCCGGTCACGATCGACGCCATCGAGCACATGCCGTCGTGGCTGAAGGGGCTGAACGGCCAGCGAATCAAGATTCGCGGCTACATGTTCCCGACGTTTGAGACCGAAGGGATCGAGCGTTTCGTGTTGGCTCGCGACAACCAAATCTGCTGCTTCGGCCGCGATCCCAAGGTCTACGATCTCGTGCAGATCGATCTGAAAGCGGGCAAGACGACGCGCTACATCCCCGCCACGCGCGCCTTCGATGTCGTCGGTCGCCTCAAGTTGGAAATGGTCGCCGCCGACGACAAACCGTTCGGCCTTTATTTTCTCGAAGACGCCGAAGTCATCGACCGCTGAGTGACGGGGGGCGCAATCACTTCCCGAGTTCCCATCTTGTTCCCTCCCCGCCGAGGGGAGGGAGGAAAACCGAGCAGATCGGGAAGTTATCGCAGCCCCGTTCCTGAGTGACTGAATGAGGCTCAATTACCGCGATAACTTCGTTGATGTTTGGCGCGTCCAATCCGAAATCGTTTAACCGCGTGGGCAGCGCCCCGCGCGGCGATGGGAAAACAGACTCTCGCGTCGCTCGACGCGCGGGGCGTTGCCCACGCGGTTAAACGACCGAAACCCACATTCAAAGCCTGCACCATGCCTCAGCCCCACGACGTATCAAACGCCCCTTCCGACTCAACCCTCGCCGCGCGCGGCGGCTGGGCCGAGGACTTCACGACGCGCACCAGTTCGCCGCCCGTCTACATGACGACCGCGTTCGATCTGCATTCGCTCGATCAGCTCGATGCGGTCACGGGCGGGCGCGAGAAGGGATACATCTACACACGCGACGGCAATCCCAATCACGAAGCCTTCGCCAGCGATGTCGCTCGGTTGGAGCGGGCCGAGGCGGGCGTCGTCACGGCGTCGGGGATGGGTGCGTTGACGGCCGTGTTGATGGCGCTGGTCAAGTCGGGTGACCACGTACTCGCCGCGCGCGTGCTCTACGGACGAACGGGCCAGTTGCTCAATCACCTCGCCGCGTCGTTCGGTTTGAAGGTGACGTACTTCGATGTCGCCGACCTCGCGTCGTTGCCGAGTCTCATCACGCTCGAAACCAAGCTGTGCATTGTCGAGTCGATCTCGAACCCGCTGTTGGAGGTGGCCGATCTGCCGCGCCTTGTCTCCGCGCTGGGAGCCGTTCCACTGCTGGTAGACAGCACGTTCGGCACGCCGTGTCTCATTCGACCGCTCGAATACGGCGCGGCACTCGTCTGGCACAGCGTCTCGAAATACCTGAATGGACACGGCGACGTGATGGCGGGCGTCGTCGTTGGTTCGACCAGCCTCATCCGCAAGATTCGCGCGATGTCGAGCCTCTACGGCGTGAACGCGAATCCGTTTGAGAGTTGGCTCGCCTCGCGCGGTTTGCGGACGTTGCCACTGCGCATGGAGCGTGTCTCGCGAACAGCACTCACCGTCGCGCGGTTCCTCGAACAGCATCCACATGTGAGCAAGGTCTTTTATCCCGGCTTGGCCTCGCATCCGGATCACGCTCTCGCACAGAAGCTATTGCCGCGCGGATGCGGCGGGATGCTGGCGTTCGATCTGGTGGGAGGCCGCTCGGCCGTCGATGCCCTCTTCCGCGCGCTGGCCGGCGTGATCCCGTTCTCCCCCACGCTGGCCGACGCGCGCACCACGATGTCGTATCCGGCCGGAACGTCACACAAATTCATGACCGCCGCCGAACGCACCGACTACGGCATCGGCGACGGCCTCGTCCGTCTGTCGATCGGCCTGGAAGACGCCGCCGATCTCGAACGCGATCTGTCGCACGGGCTGAGACCACTCTGGTAGCCGTTCATTTCCAAACTAGCCCGACGCGCAAGCGAGGGCTTCACGTCATTGAATATCCAGCCATCGCTTGCGCGTTTTGAAGTTGCGAGTTCTCGGATTTCAGCCCCGAAGGGTCGGTGCTATGCCAGCTCAAGGCAACGCCTTGGGTTGGCGGATGACCGAGAAAACTAAGCCCTGAAGGGGCGGCACTGGGCTGACTTAGGGCTGCCCCGTTGGGGCGGAAATCCAAAACAGCGCAACTTCAAAACGTGCGCGTCGGACTGGTTTGTCGAGGCAAATACCGGTTTTAAAAATGGGTTCTCACAGTTCGCTCACGACGCAGTTGGTTGCGATGGCATTCCTTCGGAAATAGGTTTCCGCCGGAATCTTGCCAAGAACGCGGGCCGCGCTGTGTGGTCGATTCGAGAAACAAGAGCATCTGGTTTGCGCTTTGAGGCGAACGGGCGTGGTTCTCAACATGTTCGCCGCTGAGGCACATCAGGCACCCCTCGAATTGGAAGGACCGACGAATGGAAGAGGTCATCGAGGCCGTCATGCAGCAGACTGGGTTGTCGAATGAGATCGCCAAACAGGCCGTCGCTGTCGTCTTGAGCCAACTCAAGACGCAGTTGCCCAAGCCGATTGCCGATCAGTTGAATGCCTTGCTGGGCGGCAGGGGAACTGGCGGCAGCGATGATGTGATGGGGAGCGTGATGAAGGGACTCGGCGGCATGTTCGGTGGCGGCAAGTAAGGCGATCGGCAAGACCTGACTCACCCACACCAATCCGAAGTGTGAACGAGGGCGAAGTCGATCGATGTCCTCGTTCACACTTCGGGTTGGTGTCTAAGGGTCAACCATTTCTGGCCGGTCGCCTCATCGCCAGCACGTGATCGCGCGGCGGCAGTCATCGCACGGAAGCGAGTTGCACAATCGGGCAGGTTTGAATGGCTGGTCCACCCTTCAAATTTGCCGCTTGCAACTCTTCCCGATGCTTGGTTAGCCTTCCTCCTCGCTGGTACGCAAGATTTTGGTCGAGATAGCCGAAGAGGATTCCAACGGTTGATGCGTGACGAGCGTAGTCCGCACGATGTAGTTGGTTCTCGATGGTTGGTGGTTTGGTTCTAGGTGTTCAAGATGTGGTGGCAAGGTCTCCAATCGCTGAAGCAGTGCTGGCTCAGGGGCAGTTGTCTGTCGCTCTGCTTCGTGCTGCTGCTCGTGTTGGACACTCGCTCTGCTTGGGCAACCTGTGGCGATTATTTGGCCGGTCATGGTGGTCATGCGATGAGCGGCCATCAATCGGCGGGCCTCAGCGATCTGGGAGGCCAACCTTCAAGCAGTTCACAGCAGCGACCGACCTGCTCAGGACCACAATGCCATCAGCGTCAACAGCCCGCTCCGGCAGCTCCTTCCCGACAGGTGGAAGTTCCTCAGTCCAACGACGCCGTGCTCTGTGTCATCGCTCGGCTCTGCGCCGATGATGTCGGTGTGTTGCCTTTGCTTGTGATCGCAGACCATGACGTTTCTGGTCTTGCTGGTCGCATCTTCCGCCCGCCTCGCACCTGCTGAGGCTACGTTGGCGACAGCGTTTGCAAGTCGATGCTCTTCGTTTTTCAAAGAGTGTCGTACGTCTGCGCCAATGCCCTTGCGGATGTGATGGGTTGTATTGAGCAGCTTCCACATCCGTCGCGTTGTCACGACGAAACCGTGTCGCCCTCGCGCGGATGATTTTCTCCGCACGAACACGCTCCGTGGTCAGTCCGTTCCGGCGCGTCGCATTCCGTGCGTGAGCCGCCTCAAGCGACCGCTCTCCGACCACGATTTCACAGATCATGGCTCAGCCCACGCCAGCCATCCCGTTGTTCCGGGCGAACTTCGCCCACTCACGGCATTCGGTGTTAGTTCATTCTATTTGGGTTTTCATTTCGCGCCGTCGCGCGTTCCTTTTGAAAGGTGTTGTCATGAAGAAATGGTCTCTTTCTCGTCGAGCGTTCACTTTGATCGAACTCTTGGTTGTCATCGCGATCATCGCGGTGCTGATCGCGTTGTTGCTGCCAGCCGTACAGCAGGCGCGTGAGGCCGCACGGCGGTCGCAGTGCAAGAACGGCCTCAAGCAACTCGGCCTTGCGATTCACAATTACCACGACGTTTTTAACTGCATCCCGATCGCGGATGTGAACGGGGCGGTGACGCCGATTTCGGCCCATGCCCGTTTGTTGCCATACCTCGATCAGTCTCCCCTGTTCAGCCAGGTCGATTTCAATGTGGCCTACAACCACGTGAATAACACTGTCGCGATGATGACCCAAGTGGCGGTGTTTCGGTGTCCGTCGAATGTTGACGCACTGCCCGGAACGCTCGGCGGACGGAACAACTACTATTGGAACGCGGGCAACGGAGTCGTCATGTACGACTCGGGATTGACCGGACAGCCGGCTGCCAACGGCGTGATCTATCACACGCGCCTGTTCAGATTCAGTGATGTCGTTGATGGCCTGAGCAATACCGCAGCGATGGCCGAAAAGCTGACCGGTGACGGTTCAAATGGTATTTCATCTCCGCGGACCGACACCTTCCGGCCGGGAACCTACCCGAACACTGCCGACGAAGCGTTGCAGCAGTGCAACGCCACGAACACCGGCGATCTGACGAAACAAGGCTACTCGAACGTGGGTGCCCCGTGGTTGCAGCAGTATCACTCGACGAACCAGTACAACCACGTCTTGCCGCCGAATGGTTTGTCCTGCATGTATCCTCCGGGCCGGATCTCGACGACCGCCAACAGTAATCACACCGGCGGAGTCCACATACTCCTCTGCGATGGGGCAGTGCGATTTGTTTCCAACAATCTCGATCTCGGAACGTGGCGGAAACTCGGCAGCATCAATGGCGGTGAGACCGTCGGTGAATTCTAAGGTTGACCGTGCTGGTTGTGTGCCCGGCGGATCATCGCCGCCGGGGCTTCCGCTTCTTCGCGTGCCTCCGCCACTGGGATCCAGCGGTGCGGATGGCGCGTATTTCTCAGCCAGGATTCTTTCGATGTTTCGTTCGCGAATGCTAATGGTCTGCGTGATCGTTCTGCCTTTGAGCCTCTGGGGGGGTGGCACCTCCGCCCGCAATCTCAAACTGAATACCGACTTGGCTGGCACCTCTCTTGAGAAGGCAATGAAGGCTTGGGTAGACGGCAAAAAGCCATCTGATCTTAAGCCAGAAATCACGATCGGCGATGCCTCTTGGGAGGCTGGAACCACTCTGGTCTCATACGAAATCAAGAAGGAGGGAGGACGCTCGGACGGGACGAATCTCTGCATTCCAGTGGTTCGCACGTTGCGAGACGCCGGAGGCAAGGTCTCGACATCGGAAACGATCTACATCGTCGGCACGTCTCCGGTCATCACCATCTTCCCGCAGGAATAGCTGGGCTTCCGAGTCATGCGTGCTGAGCGTTCGTGTTTTCAGCCCGGAGGGCGACAGGTCCTCAGCACGCATTCGCCCGATGAACCGGATAGCTGGGGCTTCCCGCAGGAATATCAGTGGTCACTCGCCCGTGCGAGCAGGTCAAGATGGCCTCAATGGATATTCAACTCATTCGACTGGGAGAGAACTCATGCGACAACTCTGTTGGTGGAGCGGCGTTTTGTGCGTGGCGGCTGCGTGTGCGAGCAGTTGGGCCGCCGAAATTGGAACTGGACTCACGAAGACTCGCCCCGAGATGAAGCGAAAGATTGAAGCGCTCAAGGGGCGTGAAGCCCGCATCCCGCTGCCGACTCTGACGCCCGCAGAGATCGCGGCGGGACGACGCTCGGTCAACAACGCCCGTCTCCGCTCGATCTACCTTCCCGAATCGTGGCAATCGTCGAACTTTTCCATGCGGTCTTCGAGCCGGACTTCACCCGGACAGGCGCAACCGCAGACCGAGTCTCAGCGGCTGAGTCAGTTGCTGAACCAGATGCAGCAGGCACCCGATTACGGTTTCAAGACGCGGCTGTTCTGGATTGTGTCGCGCACGAATGACTGCCAGTACTGTCTGGGTCATCAGGAACTGAAACTGCACCGCGTGGGAATGACCGAAGACCAAATCGCGTCGCTCGACTGCAAGTGGACCGCGTTTCCGGCCAACGAACAGGCCGCGATGCGATTCACTCGCAAGGTCACGCTGACGCCGCATCTCGTCACGAACGAAGACATCGCCCCGATGAAGCAGCACTTCACCGACGAACAGTTTGTGGACCTCCTGCAGACGATTGCCGGTTACAACTCCATAAATCGCTGGACCTCTTCGACCGGTATCCCGCAGGACCAGTCGTTCGGCAGTGAAGAACCAAGCCAGCTCGACACGCCGACATCCGACGAGTTCTCGAAGATGGAAACGCAGGTCGCCCCGTTCGACTACCAGCCGCGCGCCGCCTGGGAATCGCGGGCCGAGGCCGAAGCGGCGATGGCGGCCTGTCGCAATCGTACTCCGTCGGTGAAGCTGCCCTCCATCGAAGCGGCCCGACAGGCGCTGGCCGCCGATACTCCGGGAGTGACACCGCCCGCATGGGTTCAGGCGGCGGCGTACTCGCCGACTTCCGCTCTGCGATTGTGGAAGCACCGTCAGGCGATCGCCCGCGATGGGAAACTCGATCCGAAACTGAAGACCCAGATCGCGTGGGTCGTCACGCGCGAGAACCGCGCGTGGTATTCGCTGGCCCACGCCCGCACCCGGCTCAACGCGCTGGGAGTGACCGACGACGTACTGTTCGCGATCGGCGCGAGCGAGGACGCATTCACTCCGACCGAGCGGGCGACGTTCGCGTTCGCCCGCAAGCTGACCTCGGCACCGCACACCATCGTCGATGAGGACGTGGCCGGGTTGAGAAAGCTGTTCTCGGACAACGAAGTCGCCGAGATCATCTTCCTGACCTGCGACGCCAACATGTTCGACCGCTTCACCGAGATGTTGCGTCTGCCGCTCGAAGAAAACATGGTCCTCGTCGGCCAAACGCTCCGTTGACTGAAGTCACAGGCGGGGTGCGTCCGCCAACCTGAACTGTTGAACATTCTTGATTGCCGCTTCGAGCTGTCGCACCGTCACAACAATCGGTGTAACTTTCGAGCGGCGTTTTTTTCACGCAATCGCGTGTCTCATTTTGGAGGGTGATGTCATGTCCTGTATTCGTGGCGGTACTCGTGTTCGTCGAGCATTCACATTGATTGAGTTGCTGGTGGTGATCGCGATCATCGCGGTCTTGATTGCACTCCTGTTGCCCGCTGTCCAACAGGCGCGCGAGTCGGCCCGGCGGAACCAGTGCAAGAACCATCTCAAGCAGCTCGGGCTGGCGATTCACAACTATGAATCGACTCACAGCCGCCTCCCCTCGTCGGGCCAGGGCCTGACGGGATCGCCGCCTTCATACTCACCGTACTTCGACAAGCAATCGACGTTCACTCACATCCTGCCGTTCATTGATCAAGCCGCCGTGTTCGGTCAGTACGACTTCAACTTCGCGTACAACGAGTCGCCTGCGAACAAGCTTGTGGCCCAGCGCGCGATCCCGATTTACCTGTGTCCGTCGCCGGCATTGCGCAATGGCGACGCCGATACGTTGAAGTACGGAGGGATCGACTACGGAGTCACGCTGCACACGAACATCCACCCGACCACGGGCATCCCCGGCTCGGCCTCGACCGCACTGGGGGCGTTGGGGTGGAATTGCTCGCGGATGGCCGACATCAGCGACGGCACCAGCAACACCATGCTGATTGGCGAAGATGTCGGTCGGCACGACGGAATGAACTCGCTCTACGACGATCCCTACAACCCCGGCTTCAAGCGGGCACACTGGCGATGGACCGAGCCCGACAATGCCTTCGGAGTTTCCTACACGCCCAATTTCCATCGCAGTCCGTGGGGCGGACCTCCCGGTTGCGCTTGGATCGATATGAACTGTGGTCCCAACGACGAACTGTTCAGCTTTCACATCGGCGGGGCGCATGTCCTGATGGCCGACGGGCGCGTGATCTTTTTGAGCGACAGCATGGATGTTCAAGTCCTGCGCAAAATGGTGACTCGCGCGGGCGGTGAAGTGGTGGGTGAGTTCTGACAATGCCCCTGTAGGATGGGCACTCTTGCCCGTCCGGCTGTGGGCGAAACGCGGCGTGCGACAATGACGAGGAGTGAGCGTGACTGAATTGAAGCCAACAGGAGTTCCGGGATCGCCAACGTCATCACCTGTCCGGCACGGCATCGGCCAGCGTTTCGGAATGTTGCTCGGTGCGGCGTGTCTCGTCCTGTTCGGTGTGCTGCTGAGCGGCCAGCCAGGTGCGACGGGAGCCGCGGTGAAGTGGCTGCCGTGGGGAGTTGGTCTGCTGACGCTGTGGGCTTTGTTTCACTCACGCCGGTCGCGCCGGTGGCTGGGTGCGACGCTGTTACTCGCCCTCGTTGCGGCGGGAAGCGCGCTGGCTGTGCGGCAATCGACGCGCTACCAAATCGCCAACGAAATGATCGTGCCACTGACAGAGCACACGAACGCCGAGTACCCCGAAGATCCGGCCAACCGGAGTCCGCACCACGCCCAGTACCAAGGGCGGCGCGTGCGGCTCATCCGGAAAGACGACACCCATTTTGATGTCGTGGTCGAGCCGGTCGAGCCGACCAACACACCGCACATCGCGACGGTCACGTTCCGCAATGTCGATGTCTCGCTGATGACGCCGTCGTTGCCCGAGTGGTGCAAACGTGATCCCGGCAACACGCGCATCGCACTCACCGATCGACAATGGAACCGGCAGCAGGTTGCGTTCGCGGTGGAAGGTCAACCGGGCGGTAACAACAGAGTTGAAGTCAGCGGTGGCGATGGCTTCGAGCGAGAGAACCTCTCGTCGGCGGAACTGGCCAAGAACTGCTTGAATGCCGGACTGTGGGAGGTGCTGCTGTTTCATCCCGGCAGCAACGGCAAGGAACTGTACTACCAAGGCTGGTTCACGTTTCCACTCGGCCTGTACCGCGAGCAGTTCGAGCGTGGAACCGGCCTGCGTTACGGCGACCACTGGCACTACCTCGAACACTGGTTCGATCCGGCCGGAACGGTGGTCAAGCTCGACGACCTGCGGCGCGTCACTGCGACCGTCGCCACCCAATTCGAGTTCGATCCGACCGAGAAGATCATCGCCGGGGGCGAGCAACTGCGCAAACGCCGCACGCTGCTGACGCCCAATCTCCGGACGTGGGGCGACTTCACCGATGCCCGTGCCCCCGAGGCTGCCGAAATTCAATTCGCCGCGTTCATCCCACCCGGCCGCTACAGCGTGCAGCATCCGTGGAAGAACGAGTACCACCGCCTCGCCACGTTGAAGACGGTCACACTGCGCGAGATCGAGTCCCCCGCCGACGCGATCTCTGCCGACAACACGACCAGCAAGCCGCGCAACGAGCTGGAACTACAATTCGTCAGCCGTGAAGGAACCGTCAGCCGCCTCTTCGTCAGCGGCTTCCGTTGGGACGACCTGCCGCAACTCGCCGTGGCCGACTATGCGAAGGGGATGTACCTGCCGATGGGGATCGGTGTCCCTCCGTTCTTTCAAACGGAAGTGGCCTTGGCTGCGAACCCGCCCCACCAGTCAGCCTACTTCAGCGTGTTGCTCGATCCCGACGACCGTTGGATCGACCACCACAAAACCGCCATCGACGGCCCGGTTCTGCATCGCGACATCGCCGACTCAAACACGCTGCACCTGTACCTGCTCTCGTACGAACGCCACTCGCTCGTCAGGCATGTGACGGTTCGGCGCACGGCCATGAGTGACGGACTTTAAGGTGAGTGGCGGGAGTTGCCTGCCCCATTCGGGGCTGGTGTGCGTCGTCCCGAAACGAAGTCCGGCTGACAAAGCTAAGCCGGACTTCGGGACTACGCGGGGTTGCGGGAGCTGCGCCAGTACGACTTCGGTAGCGAGCCGATGGCGATCAGGACGAGATGGGCGATCGCGCACAGGCCGAGATTGCGGATCGTGCCCTCGGTGAAGCCGTAGGAATGCAGGCCCGCGCCGAGTTCGTTCACGCCCCACCACGACCAACTGACGAAGATGTTGCCCGCGATGGCGAGGACCGCCAAGCCGCGTTCCTTCACCAAGCCACCCCAGCGCGCGTGCAGAGTCAGCGCGTTCCAGAGGACGATAATGAGTGCTCCGTTCTCTTTCGGATCCCAGCCCCAGAAGCGACCCCACGAATCGTCGGCCCACAGCCCGCCGAGGACCGTCCCCACGAAGCTGAAGAAGATCGAGAAGCAGAGCGTGCCATAGATCATCCGGTTCAGATCGCGACCGATGTCGCGCGTCAGTGACCGCGTAAAGACGCCGCGCACGACGTAGACGATGCCGAGCAGACCGGCCAGGTACGTCGTCGCATATCCAAACGTGATGCACGTCACATGCGTCGCCAGCCAGAACTGCGTGTCGAGGACCGCTTGCAGCACGGTGAACGTGTCGCCGCTGACTGACAGACTGTCGGCAATGAGCAGCGTCGCGTAACCGGCGACCGACGCGATCAGACTGCCGATCCCAATCCGATAGATCAGTTCGAGAACCAGTCCCAATACGACGCTGGCCCAGCCGATGAAAATGGCCGAAGAATAGAGGTTCGTCACCGGCGGACGGCCCGAGATGTAGATGCGGCCCACCAGCGCGAACGTGTGCAGCGCGAATGTCAGTACCAACAACCAGAAGCTGGCACGGTTAAAGCCACGCGTCCAACCGAGCCAGCCACACGCCGACAGCACGAACGCGAAGACGTAGAACACGACGGCGATTGAGAACGGCTGGAATTGATTGAAGAACGCTTCAAACCGGATGCGGGCGGGCTGAACCATTTGAGGCGGCTCCTTGGTGAGACGGCTCAGTTGCGCTTCGACCGCCCGGTTGAAGTCTTGCTTTTCGTTTTTCGAGTACGCCTTCAGGATGTCATCCCACGCGGTGACGTTCGGATTGGGATCCTGCTTCAGACGAATCGTCGCCATGACGTTTTCCAGCCACGCGCCCGCCAGCGTCCGCCACGGCTGGTCCTTTTCGGTCGAGCCAACAGCCATGATCGGCTGCCCCTGCTCGGAAACCATCCTCTCGAACTTCGAGACCATCTGAAACGACTCGATCACTTCTTCGGGCGTCTCGCCTCGAACGCGGTGGTGCAAGCCGAACGCGAACTGGATGTTGTCAAACGTCGAGAGCTTGTCACTCAGTTGCAGCACCTTGCGTTGGTAGACGCTCAGCAACCGACGATCCTTCTTGGCCACTTCGCGCGCGTTGGCCACTTGCTTCTGGAACTCATCGCTCTCGGAAACGCGTAGCAGTGTGCCGCCGAGCTGTTGGAATTCGGTTTCCGACAGCAGCTTGGTGAGCTGGTCGCGGAAGTCATCGCTGCTCAACCGCTGGTCCTTGAGCGGTTCGACCTTTTCCAAAAAAGACGATGGGAAACCCTTGTCGCGCAGCAGGGCGAGCGATTCCTCGGTCAGCTTGAAGCGCGGCCGCAATTCTTTGCGCGAGTACCTCATCCCATCGCGTTTCTTCACACCCATCGTCTCGTGCAGTTCGAGGTTCTCGATGCGGAAGACGCCGTAGTTCTCGGCCGTGTCGTTTTCGGCGATCACGTCGAGCAGCCACTGGATCGCGGGGACGTATTTCACGTCTTTGCCGTGTCCGACCGTGACGGTGGTCTTGCCCGAAATCTCCAACAGTGCGGAGCGGGCGGCGGAATCGAGCGGCTTTGCGCGGCCATCTTGCACGACGGGAATGCGACCGAACGCGGCGAGGTCGTACTCCAGCGGAGACGACTTGGGCGGCCGGGCCTTCGATCCGATGTAGCCCGCGCACACGAGTACGATCGTCGCCGTCACAGCCACCGACAGCCATTGCGATGCGGGCTTCGATTCGAGGGCCGAAGAGACCGAGACGAGGGGAGCCTGCGCGGGCTTGATCCCCAGTTTTTCCTTGAGGCTCATCGCACCTGTCGAGGGAGCGGCGGCAACGTCCGGCTCGTCGCCGCGTGTCAGGAAGCGAACCAGCAGAATCAGAAAATGAGCCAGCATCCCGATGGCCACCAACATGCAACTGACGTAGGGCATCATCCAGCCCGTGTTCGCCACAACTGACAACGTGGTGTGTTCGGCGCCGTCTTGTCCTTTGTGATAGCCGCTCTGATAGAACGTTTCGTTGGCGAACCGCAGCGGGTTGTTCATCCAAATCGTCTTCTCTTCATCGACGTTCCGCGTCGGATCGACAATCGCGTGGGTCGAGGCATAGTTGCGCGGCGTACTCGTCCCGATGTAGTCTTCCTTGCGGACATCCTTCAGTGTGAAGCGGTAGTCCTTGTAGTACCGCTTCGCCCGCAGGCTGAGTTCATACACCTTGTCGCCGACGGTCACGGTGTCGGTCTCACCGCTCATCGACAGCAGCATCCCGACGAGATATGTGCCGAGTGGTTTTCCACCGTCGCGTGACTTAAGCGTCACATAGGCCGTCGCCATATCGACCTTGCTGTCCGCATCGGTTCCGGAACCGGGCCGCTTTGATTCCGCAAACCATTCGATGCCGAGTCCCGCAGTGGCCAGATTTTTGTCCTTGGATGAGGCCGCGCGCAGGTGCGAGTTCGGTTCAAAGCGCGTGATCTCGACCGTGAACGGCAGCTCGGGGAAGTCAATCGGTTTCGCAGCTTCCGTTGCTGAAGCAGGGGCAGAATCGAGCAGGATCGAACGTGGAATCGCCACGACGCGATCGGACTTCGGGTCGCTCTTGTCGATCACCGCCAACTCAAACGTGCGGATGTCGTGGACGAAGCTGGAGGTCTCACCCTCTTCGAGGTTCATCTGCGTTTCGATCGCCGTCAGCGAGACTTGCAGTTCGTAGTACATCATCAAGCCGATTCCCGCGTGCAGCAGAACGATCCCGGCGCGCTTCTGGAAGACAACCCAGCAGCCCGCCAAAAGTGCCGCACCGGCGAACGTCGCCTGAGTCAACTGCCACAGAATGCGAAGCGACGAATCACTCGGCCTAACAGCATTTCCCTGCGAGAAGAGCCAACCGACAAGTATCACTAGTCCCACGGTCACGACCGCCAACAGACCCCGCACGAACCAACCCTTCGCCTGATTTGCAGCGTTCACCGGGCGTGACCACTGCTGCACGGTCGCGTATGCCGACGCGAGGCCCAGCAACGCGAGTGACCCCACGAATCCAATCCACAGCGTGCTATATGGGATGAACGGCTCAGCCTGAATCCCTTTCGAGTTGCTCCCCGCCGCGATGACGAACCACGTCGCCGCACCACCGACGGCGATGGCCGCGAGTCCCGCGAGCAGTCGCGTGCCGCGTGCCTCCGCCTTGAACCGAATCAAATGTGCCGAGAACAAATTCGCGCCCAGCAACACGCCTATCAAGGCTCCACCGGGGAACCAGAAGCCGCCGGGAATGTTGTCCGCCTTCCAACTGCCGAGCGGAATCAAGCCCATGAGCCAGTATGTCGGTTCGAGCAATTTGTCTTGGGCGTCGCGCACTTCATTGGCGATGACGAACGACGGCGGCACGAAAACTTGAACCGGCACCCACGCGATCCAGCAACGGAAGTAGAGACCGATCACCTCCCAGATGTCCTTGTCCACCTGAGCCAGCGTGCCGACAAAAATCAACACGATGGAGAGGGCAAACAGCACGACAGTCAGCTTCAGAGAAGCGACCGGCGCGAGGACCGTCTTCACGCCGTTCCACAGAGAGAACTCGGAACCGGTTGCCCGCTCCCGTCGTTCATTCAGAGCAAGATTATTGGTCGGGATGTCGATGGCCATGTGCTGCCTCGTCTCTTGAATAATGTAGGGTGGGCTGTGCCCACCAATTCGCAACTGCGTCGTACTACTAGGTCTCGAAATCCTGTCGTACAGCGCGCATTTCCGCCTTCACAAAGTAGCCTTCATCGCTCCGCGTGAAGGAAGCCGAGTACGATCCCAGCATCGTTTGACATCATCAGCATCAACTCCCCATCGGCGTCCTTCACGCGGAGCGATGAAGGCTACTTTGGCTGCGGCTACGCCGCGTCGTTTAACCGCGTGGGCAACGCCCCGCGCGTCGAGCGACGTGGAACGCGGCTTCACCACTCGACGCGCGGGGCGTTGCCCATGCGGTTAAACGAAGACGGCGTTTCGTCCTCGTCATTCCAGCTTCAATGACTTGGCGAACGCTTCAAACCGGGAGCGTTCCGTTTTGGCGACTGCCGTCGGACCAGTCAGCTTCACGAACCACGTCTGCCCTTCAGCGGGAATCATCACGCCGAGGATCGTTTTGTTGTCAGCGATGATCTCGACCAATTCACCCTTCTTTGAGCCGACTTCAAACGGCTGGCTCGTCTTGTCGAGTTCTTCGCCAGAGAGTGGCTCCAGCCCGACTTGGCCTCGCCAGCGGTTGATGTTCGCGGCGCGATCGCCTCCTGCACGTGAGACCGCGATCTCGGTGGTCTGCTCTCCTTCGCCGACCGTGAACCGCGCGAGTTGGAACTGTTTGGGAGGGACTTCCGTCCACTCGGCCGGCTTGTTGAATGGCGACTCGCCCGACTTCGGCTTCCCGGCAGGCTGCTCGACTTTCGGAGCCGCTTCGCGCGGACTGGGCTGTCCCATTCCCGGCAGCGTCATCCCGCCCGGCATCGCTGGTCGTTGAGATGCCTTACCGACGATGTTGATGAGTGTCACTGTCAGCTCGCCCGCCTTCAGAGTCTCGGTGCGAGTCGGCAGGTCGTCGGCAGCGATGTGCGGGAGATCGAGTTGCCCGCGCCAACGGTTGATGTTGTCCAGAAGCTGTTTCGTCGGACTGCCCGGTCCCATCGCGAGGACCGTGACCGAGAGTTCCAGCCGAGGCTGTTCGCTCAACACGAGCGTCGCATGGCGGTTCGCGTTGCC